>JBJKPN010000001.1:0-40391 GCA_046706365.1 Candidatus Kryptoniota bacterium
TGGGTGACCGAAACGACGTCTGAAGACGGGAGACCGATGCACGGCCTCAACGGCGACATACTCGTCTGGAACCCGGTAACCAGGCGGCGGCACGAGCTGACTTCGATGGGAATCCGGGTCGACGCGGTGAGCCTCATGAAGCAGCTGGAGCTCTCGCACCAGCTCGAATCGCTGAAGTTCCCGTATCACCAGGGGATCATAAACAACGAGCTTCCCTTGTCCATAGGCGGAGGCATCGGCCAGTCGCGCACCTATATGCTTCTTCTGAAGAAGGCGCATCTCGGCGAGGTAAGCGTGACGGTCTGGCCGAAAGTGTTGAAGGATATGTGCGACAAAAAGCATATCCACGTGCTCAACTGACAGCCCGCGGTTATAGCGGCCAGGTTACCCCTTCTCTCGAATACACCGATCCCTGTCGTGTAAATGCGGCAGGGGTTTCTCTTTTCCAACCGCACTTTCGCATTCCAATCATGAGGGGAAAAACAGAATCTTTGCTTCGAATTCTCTTGCCCTGACGCGGCGTCAGGGTTTTATATTATCGGTGGAGAATATGATGAAAGAATATACCGTGCAGCAGCTCGCGAAGATCGCCGGAGTCAGCGTCAGGACGCTACATCACTACGACCACATAGGGCTCCTGAAACCGTCTTCCCGCAACGCCGCCAGATACAGGTTCTACGGCGAGAAGGAACTACTGAGGCTTCAGCAAATACTGTTCTTCAGGGAACTCGATTTCAGCCTCGATGAGATTGCACGGATACTCGACAGTCCCGGTTTCAACCCGGTGGAAGCGCTCGAAGCTCATCGAAAAGAGCTCACAATTCGCGCGGAACGTCTCGGCATGCTTCTGGAAACGATAGACAAGACAATCAAGAAACTTAAAGGGGAAAAGATAAAAATGGCGGACGAAGAATTATACGGCGGCCTCTCGAAAGAGCAGGCGGAAGCTTACGCGGCAGAAGCGAGAGAGAGATGGGACGCGAAGCTGGTCGACGAATCAAATGACCGGGTGACGAAGTGGACGAAGGAAAAATGGGCGGAGATGAACGGGGAGCTCGACGATATCCTGAGACAGCTCGCGGGCCTCATGGGGACTTCGGCTAACGACACGAGAGTCCAGGTGCTTATCGCGCGCCATTACGCATATCTCAACAACTTCTATGATGTGAAGGTCGATATGTACAGCGGCCTCGGACGGTTTTACGTTGAAGACTCCAGGTTCCGCGCTTACTTCGAAAAGTACCGACCTGGACTTACGGATTATCTCGCCGAAGCCATCGATATCTACTGCCGCGACAAGTCCAAGGAGAGTTAGCGAAATGACAGCAGATAAGCGGCGCCTTGCCGCTTGAAATCATCAGGAGAGAATTGCTACAGTTGTATTCTTGTTCATAATAGGTGAGAATCCTTTTCCCCGTCTCATCCGTGTTCAGATCCGGCTTCGAGGAGCTTCTTCAATGCAGGAAGCACCCGGTCCCAGAAACCGTCCGAGTCCATCCTCCTCGCCTCATCGCCGTTGAGATGATCGGTAACAACAGACAGGACTGTAGTTTCTCCCGTTGTCGTTAATTCGTAGGTAATGTGCGCATAGTTTTGGTCGATGTCCGGCGCTCCGGCAGCCGGGTTGAAATCGGAGAATTTCAGTAATCGCCCCTGCTCGACTTTCAGAACTTCCCCCTTTCGAAATGTCGTTATCCCTCCGCTGTCTCCCGTCCAGATAACGGGGCTTCCCACTTTCCAGTCCGAATCGACGTCCAGCGCATACATGTATTTTCTCGTATAGCTCGAGCTTGTCATCGCTTCCCAAACTTTCGACGCCGGCGATTTTATCTCGATACTCTTCCTTACGACAAGCTCTTCACTCAAATTTCTACCTTTCTGCCGGGATGTATCGGTGTCGACTCGAAGATGTGACCCGTCATTTCTCTTCGGCAACTTCCTTTATCTTTGCCATCACCATCCCCCACCCGTTCACCGTTTCATCGTATCTCTTCTGTCCATTCTCTACCTTCGCGAAATCGCCCTGCGTCACCGTGAGGACGGTACGGCCGCCTTCCGCCGCAAGCGAATATGTCACCGAAAGATAATTCGACGGGAGGTCTTTCATTCCACCGTTCGGGTCGAACACCGTGTAACGCAGAACCTTCTCTTTTTCGATATCTATAACATTGCCGACCACGTAGACTTTTCCGTCCGTTGCCCCACGCCATTCGAGCCGGCTTCCCGGCTTCCAATCGGACACCGCCTCGCAATCGAACATATACTTCCTGGTCAGGGATGGATTGACCAGGGTGTCCCAGACACGCGCCGGCTGAGCATCTATTGTTATCGAATCCGTTACGATCATTTCCGTACTCATGAACCCTCCCTTGAGCGATTGTAGTATTTGACGGCATCCGCGTCTTTTGATTTTTGAATTTTCACCTTTGAATCTTCCTATGATTTCTTCTGAAGATTTGTCGACGGATCGTCCGCGCTCGGCCCGTAAACCGAGGGGACCTTGCCTCCCGCAAGCCGGATATAGACGGACATCTGCCCGCGGTGATGTATCTGGTCAAGGAGCATGAAGAGCATGAAATCTCCGGCGGCCGAGGTGGTACCGGCAAACTCCACCGTTTTCTTCATATCATCCTCGGTCATCTTCTCCATTCGCGACAGCACCTGTGAGGAAGCCTTTTCGAAATCTTCTATCAGTGCGGATAGTTTGGCCGGCGCGTAGGTCTGGAAAACAGACCGGTCGATCTTCTCGCCGAACACATAAGATTCTATCAGATACATTTCGAAAACGAATGTCGACATTACTCTTCTCGCGTTGGACGAGCGCTCGTGAGGTGTAAACTCGAGTCTGTCTTCCGGAAAAGCGCGCATTACCTTGATGGTCGTGGAAAATTCTCTTCTAAACAGTTTCATGAGATCATCTTTTGCCAACATACTCATTCCCTTCCGTTTAAATTATGGGGTGCACCTGTTTACAAGCGGGGTTTCATTTGCCAAGGACAATCGTATCAACAATTCGATGCGGCAAATCGTTCTTCGAGGTGAAGATACCTTTCGAGAAACGACTGAATTCACAGAAGGGAGACAGATTCAGGGGAGCTTGACGTCGTACCGTTGTTCCTTCAGAGGCTTGCCGAAGGCGGTGGAATCTTTTTCCTCGGTTAGTTGAAATCCCACCCGCTTGTACAGCCTTGCGGCTGCGGTCAGTTCGTGCGTCGTCCAGAGATACGATTCCTTGTGGCCGCATTCTTCAAGGAACTCCATATATAGGCTCATCAGCTTGGAACCCAACCCGATTCCTCTGTATTCGGGATCGATGAGGAAGTAACGGAGCTGGGCGGCTTTTCCCCTGTTCATGAGGAGGAGAAAGCCAACTATTTTGTCGCCGTGTTCGCAGATCCAGACCCTGTCGGTCTCCTGATTATACTTTCGGTAAAACTCGCATAATCCTTCCGCGACATAGGTTTCGAATTCTATTCCGTATTGGTACTCGCGGCTATAGAGGTCGCCGTGCATGTAGATGACGTACCCAATGTCGCCGGGTCGTAGCTCGCTTCGTATTCTTATTTCTTCAAGCAGATTTTTCTTTTCCATCAGGCGGTTCTCCGGTTATTGATGAGTACTTGAATGACTCTTGCGATGCCATGACGAAGTTGAATGACTTCCCTCCGGGCCGGAAGCCCGTTGCGGCCGGGACGCCGCCGCGATTTCATCGTGGCCGTAGGATTACCTTTCCATGTTTGCCGCGATCCCGATATGCCTTCAGGGCTTCGAGATACGAATCAAACGCGTAATCACCCGATATGTCGAATCTGAAATCGTCCCGTCCGAGGACCCCGGCAAGAGACGTGAACATTTCCATCCTCTCTTCAGTGGTTTTATTTCCGAAATAGCTCCGGACGCTGAAACCCCTCACGCTGAGTCCTCTGTAAAGGAACAATGAATTATGGTATTCCGCCGAGTCGCGACTGAGGGCTCCGTAGACGATTACTCTTCCGTCTGCCGCCGCAGACTTCAGAAGTTCCGTCCCGGTCCTGCCGCCCACGCTGTCGAGTATTGCATCGGCGCCTTTTCCGCCCGTAATCTCCATGACACGTTTGGGGATCTCCTCCGCCGAGTTGTCTATTACTTGCCTTCCGCCCAGCGACTTCAGTTCGTCTGAATGACCGGGAGATCTCACCACGAGAATGACGTTTACTCCGCGCGCCGCGGCTATCTGTGTGACTATTTTCGACACGGCGGAATTGCCCGCAGAGAGGAGAAGCCACTCTCCTTCCCTCGACCCGGCGAGTTCCAGGAGCCCCCACGACGTTACCGGGTTGAGAAAAGACTGAACGGCTTTCTCGTCCGGAAAGTCGTCGGGCAGAAGGAACAGGTCCGATGCAGGAACCACAACATATTCGGCCCAGGCGTTCTTCGCAAAAAAGGAAGCCCTCCGCCCCGTTGCCAGGTCGACTCTCTCTCCGACCTTCTCAATTACGCCCGCGCCTTCAAGTCCGGCCGTCTGCGGAAATGCCGGCTTGAGTCGGTACTGACCCCTGATGAATATTTCGTCGGACGGGTTGATCGGGCTTCCGATCAGCTTGAGCATTGCCTCACCCGGACCCGGCTCGGGCTTATCGATTTCTTCCAGGCGCAAAACGCTTGAAGGTTCCCCCGGCTCATTGAAACACAAAGCCTTCAACTTGGTATCGCCCTTTCTCCGTCTTAGTGAGAAGTGTCATCTTCGCCGATTCGAGTGGTGGACCCTGTGAGCGGCAGAAGGTGTGAATCGATTCGAAAGGCTAATTTAATACGTCGGCTCCTCCTTGTTCAATTCCGAACGAATCGGATCGCCCGGTTCAAATATCGGGCAAGAACAGGTGGGCTCAGTCGAAAGGTTTTTATTCAGCGAGCAGTGTGAGGCAGTGAAGATGGGGAGCTAGAAAGAGATCCGGTGCATTATCACGAAGGGTCGCACAACTGCTTTGGGACTGAGGGCCTGGAATACGCAGCTCCTGAGAAGACTGATATTGTGGAGCTGAGTCCGCATCAGCACTTGCTGTCTATTGTCTTCCTTACGGCGTTCAGGACTTCCTGCGACAAGTACGGCTTCTGCACGAAGGCGTTGACCCCGAGGCCTTCCAGCCGGTCTTTCACATCCGGAGAAATATACCCGCTGGCAATTACCACCTTTGCTCCCGGATCTATCTGTTTAATTTTCGCAACTACTTCCTGGCCGCTCAGTCTTGGGAGACCGAGGTCCGACAGGACAGCTCCAATCGTTTCCTTGCTCGAACGAAATACCTCCACTCCCCCCTCGCCGTCACCGGCAGTGACCACCTTGTAGCCGTTCGAGCTCAAGATGGATTCCACCAGGTCTCTGAGCATGTCCTCGTCTTCGATCAGAAGGATTGTCTCGGTTCCGCCGGGCAAAAGAGCCGATTTTGTTTCGGGGCGGGTCTGGGGCTCATCCTGGATCTCGTTGACTGGGAAGTAGATTGTAATTGCCGTTCCTTTCCCTTTCTCGCTTGCGACTTCGACAAAACCCTGATGACTTTCGACGATGCCATAGACAACGGAAAGACCGAGCCCGGTGCCTTTCCCTACATCTTTCGTCGAGAAGAAAGGTTCGAAGATCCTGGCCCTGGTTTCATCGTCCATCCCTACGCCGGTATCCCGTATCTCGAGTCCCACGTACTGACTGGCGGTTGCCGAAGGATGTTTTGCGGCGAGTTTCTCTATCGGCACGGTGCTGGTCGAAATCGAAAGGATGCCCCCGCCCGGCATGGCGTCGCGTGCGTTCACGCAGATATTGAGAAGAACCTGATGGAGCTGGTTCGGGTCCGCGGTAATCCGCGGTATATCGCCCGTCAGACTCGTCGTGATCTGAATCGTTTTTGGAAATGTAGCGCTCAGCAGTGTGCCTATTTCAACAATGATCTCGTTGACTTGAACAGGCTGAAACGTCGCTTCAGTTTTTCGGGCGAACATTAAGAGTTGACTGACGAGCGATTTTCCGCGCGTCGCCGAGCTCATGATCGCCTGCAAACCGTTCCTGGAACGCCCTGTCTCCGAAGCCGCCTCATTGAGCATTTCGGCGTATCCCAGAATCACACCGAGAATATTGTTGAAGTCGTGCGCGATGCCTGCCGCGATGTTTCCGAGCCCTTCGAGTTTCTGAGCCTGGAGGAACTGCCTTTCCAGTTTTTTGTTTTCGGTCACATCCTGCATGACCTCAAGCAAAGCTTTCTTGCCGTTATACCTGAACCCGGTGTGATTTATCATGACCGTGCGACCGTTCAGCATGCCCGAGACTTCGATACCCTTCGATTCCCCGACGGAGATATGATTTTGAAGAGGGCATCCTTCGCACCGCTGTTTGTTGTCGCGGTATATTTCCCAGCACTGACGACCGCCGGCGTCGTATCCGAGAATCGACTTCATCCGATCGCTAAGAAAGAGAATCTTACCATCCTCATCGACGATTTCGATCCCGAACGGGAAAGTCTGTATCAGCATCTCATTGAATGCATTGAGCTGCCTGAGGTCCTCTTCCGCCAGCTTGCGCTCGGTTATATCGGTCCCGATACCGACAAGCCCTATGATTCTCTTGCTGCCGTCGCGCATCGGTATCTTCGATAGGAGTTCCCAGTGAGGCCGTCCGCCGGGGTCTACCTGGTAGGCCTCTCTATCGAGAATTTGGAGCCCGTCGCGGATTACCTTCTGATCATCCCTGAAATTAGACTCGGCGAGCCCTCTCGGGTAGATCTCGAAGTCGGTCCTGCCAAGGATTTTCTCCTCCGAATCCAACTCGGTTCTCCCCGTGCTCATACTGACATACCTTACGTATGCCGGATTGGCAAGAGTTATTTGGTGCTGCCTGTTCTTGACGCAGACGGGATTGGGAAGATTATCGACCAGCGTTCTCAGGAGAATTCGCTCGCGCTGCGACGCGTCATCGGCGCGCTTTCGGGCAATCGCTCGCGCAACCTGCTCCGAGACGTACTCGAGCATCTTCATGTCGCGCTCGCCGTAGGCATTCGGATCCGTATAGTGCTGTACCGCCATGACTCCCAGGGTCTTCCCATCTACCTTCAGGGGAACACCGATCCAAATGGTCGACTGCGTGCCGACGAGCTCTATTTCCCCTTGTTGTGTCAGCTCCCTGTCTGTAGTCTCATCGCACATGAGAGACTTCCCGGTCCTTATCACATACTCGGTAAGCCCCTTCCCGGATCTGTGCGGCGGAAGAGATTTATCCACCTCGTCCACGAAATAGGGGAAGCTGACGACGTCTTCCTTGTCGTCGTAAAAAGCTATATAAAAATTGTTCGCGGGCATTACCCGGCTGATGATTTCGTGAACGTTCCTGTACAGCTCTTCCAGAGTCCTTGACTTGTCGGGCGCCTGAGAAATCATATATACCGCATTCTGAAGGAGATCGGCCCGCCTTCGTTCCGCTATGTCGCGAATGGTCGTAAGCTTCATTTCGTGCCCGTCGAAGATAAGCGAACGGGTTCTTGTCTCCACGGGAAAAGTAGTCCCGTCCTTTTTCAGGGCCTGATGCTCGTACGCCCCGCCCGTATCCGAAGCCACGAGTTGCAGTCCGGGTCCAGTTGAGCCCGGCCCCAGAAATTTCAGCAGGTTCTTTCCCACCATTTCGTCCGAAGTGCATCCGAACATATTGAGTGCCTGGTCGTTCACGTCCACGATGATGTCGTTCTCGCTGGCAACGATCCCTTCAAAGGTAGCCTGAGACAACCTGGAATATCTTTCTTCGCTTTGCCGCAGCGATGCTTCCGTGCGTTTTCTCTCGGCGAGCTCACTATCGGCCCTGTGCAGCGCTCCCCTGAAGTTGTGCGACGCCACATGCTGGAAGATCGCGACGACCAGTGCGAAAAATACGTTGACCGCCCAAATCAGCGAGTCACTCCGCTGAAATAAAGTCCCAGGCACGTTGACGAACCTGCCGAGATAAAGAAAGGCCGACTCTGTCAGTATGCAGAGAAGTGCGGTTGCATATCCGGCCTTCGCGCCCAGCAGCAGACCCGCACCGAGTACGAGGACGAGGTACGCGGCCAGTATAGGTGCCTTGACGCCGTCGGCCGTGAGCGAAAAGAAGGAAATGATCAGCCAGAATCCCGACAAGGTTACGACGCCGGCCAATCTCGGCTTGCCGCGCTGGATCAGCATCATCGCACTCGTCACCGCCACCCAGCTTGTCGACAGAAGAATAAGCCACCTGGTCGCCAGAACCGGAATCCATATGATTGCCACGACCGCAATCAACGGCAGGAGGACTACCAGCGGTACCAGGAACTGAACCAGCAGGCTTGCAATGACACTCTCTTCCTGGTCCCCGAACTTAGGGGGAACAAGGAAGGATAGAAGTATTGACCGCAGCCGATCCGATTTTTCCCGAACTTTGCTCTTCATTGTGCTGACCTCCTGTAGTACAGGCGTCTCTTGTCATTCTTACGGATACGGACGAGAATTGCCCGCTCCGACGAATAGGACCATGGCTTCCGCGTACAAGAGAGACGACGGGCGGGAAATGACAGCTCGTCCCACTCGGCCATCGAACGGGAGGAGTTGCGCAACCAGATGAAAGCACCGTGGTCGGAGATCTTTCCGGAAACCAGAATCCCATGCATAATTTCGTTGCGGCGCAACTTCAGTTGATTGCCCTGCATACACGCAACTCCACGACAAACACGAATACTCCCGAACAAGAATCAAAAACAGGTCAGGTCGTACAACTCGTTACCGCCCCGCCGCCGGAAGCACGCTCCCTATTAGGTATATCGACGGAAGTGAATTGGACTTTACGTCTCCGGGGGGAAAATCACATCCTCCGCCGTTCAGTATACCTTCAAAATGAAGTGTTTTTCCCTAAATAATCGCTGGGGCTAATTTATCTGCAAAAATGTCAAAATACAATTGCATTTAGCACACCGCCGTCTTCCCCAACTCGACGGCGCAGAACCCGCCCGCAGCATTGGGATGGACGCCGCCAGAAGGGTCCGGTCGTTCCACATCCATCCCCTGTATCCGGCTTTCTCAGGCCCTGTCTTTGTTCACCGCGCTCAGGAATAAGTCCCTCGAGCGCGGATCGGAATCGAACACACCCCTCAAAGCCATGGTCGTCGTTCCAGAATTTTGCTTTTCCACCCCGCGCATCATCATACACATATGGACCGCTTCGACCATAACCGCGACCCCCCTCGGGTTCAACGTGGACTGCATGCACTCCGCAATCTCGGTGGTAAGTCTCTCCTGAACCTGGAGCCTCCGGGCGACGGCGTCGACCACCCGCGGTAGTTTGCTGAGACCCACTATCCTTCCGGACGCGTAGTACGCGACGTGGACCTTTCCAAAGAACGGGAGCAAATGGTGCTCGCAGAGTGAGAAAAATTCTATGTCGCGGACCATCACCATCTCGCGGTATTCCTCTTCGAATATGGCTGAACGAAGTATCTCAACGGGATTTTCCCTGTATCCGCTGGTAAGGAACTTCCACGCCCTCGCTGCCCGCCCGGGCGTCTTCAACAGACCATCCCTGGTGAGTTCTTCTCCCGCTTCGGACAGCAGAAGACTGTAGGCCTCCTCAAGAGAATCGGGGCGATCCGAAAAGTCGTTCGCCTCCCTCTCCCTGTCGATGATTCGGGGAGGCAACTTGCTCCTCCCGCCGATCGAAACTTGTGCAGTGTATGACATTCTAATTTTCCTCCTCCATTGGATCTCATTGTGGTTTTTTCCGGTCAAGGGCATTGACGCGCATCCGTCGATGATAATACAACAGGTTCCACACGGGCTGAAGATGTGCCGGGACAATCAGGAGCCATCATACGATTGACAGAAATGCGATTAATAATTAGGCGTGCGCAAGGGCCGGATACCGGATGTCGACGGATTTCGGCATCCGAGAAATTGCGATTGGATTTTAACACTTTGTTGCCCCGGAAAACGGGTAAACGAAGACGGCGTGAAGTGAATCTTCGGATATCGACCGGAGTGGCAAATGGTACTTCAATTTGCACCTCATTTTTCACATGGTACACCGCAGCCGAACGCTCATTAAATTAGCGGTGACAGCATAACCTACTATATTATAACTGTCGGACAATCGAGGTGTAACTTTAAAGACGACGGTTGAGCCATATCAAGCAATCACGATTGCAGATATTGCAACCCTAAACCGGGGGTTATCACCGAAGGCATTCCCGGCAGGTGAACCTATTTTGTTCAATGGATGTTGTGAAAACTAAGGTGACCAACCGCATTAGGGAGCGGAGGCGTGAAAGCCCGGAGTGTAGGCAGGGTTGCACGCCAGTTGATCCGGAGTAAATCAAAACCATGAAACCGACAAAGGGAGCACGCCGACCGGGCGCATTCCGCCGACAGCTTCGAAGCCATCATTCGAAATATGCCGGTTGACTATGCGGCAGACGGAAAGAGCACTCTCGAGAAGACGCGAACTTCACGGCAGGTTGGGCAACCAGCAATGCCGGGGAGAGAGTCTGCCGGCCGACGCGGATTCATTACGGCACACGGGTGCCGGCGAACGATAGGCTTCCTCTGCAGAACAAAAAATGAAAGGAACTCTGACCATGACGTTAGGAAATCAATTCATCGCCGAACTGAAGCAGCAGGCGGCGAACAGCAAGAAGGTCCTCGAGAGGATTCCGACAAACAACCTGACATGGAAACCGCACGAAAAGTCGACACCGATCGGCAGGCTGGGAATGCACATCGCGGAACTCCCCCGGTCGATTGCTATGACGCTCGAGACAGAAGGGTTGGATTTTGCCGCATTGCCGTTCAAGCCGGTATTTCCAGGGACTACCGCGGAGATAATGGAGACATTCGACAAGTCGCTGGCCAAGGCGGTAGAGGCGCTCGAAAAGGCGACCGATCAGCAGATGGCGGTGACCTGGACCGCACGCAGAGGAGACCAGATAATCGTCCAGGCACCGAGAAGCACGGTGATCAGGGACCGGCTGTATCATATTGTTCACCACCGCGGACAGCTGACGGTATACCTGCGGCTCCTGAATATTCCGGTACCCAAGACGTTCGGTCCGACCGCCGACGAAAAATAGCCTGCACATGTGGGTGGTTCCCCTCGGTCCTGGGGGAACCCCTTCCGCTTACCCCTCTGTTAATTTTGTGAATCCCGGTCCAACAGGCGGCATCAAACCCGCGCAGAGAGGAGATTAATATGACAGACTATAGAAAGATAAAGAGAGTATTCAGAAGCAGGGCCACACTTGAAGGTGCGGGAGTACACCTGAAACGGGCCTTCGGGTTTCACGAAGTTAAAATGTTTGACCCGTTCCTGCTTCTCGACGATTTCCGTTCGAACAATCCCGAACAGTACCTGAAAGGTTTCCCCTGGCACCCGCACCGAGGGATCGAGACGATAACTTATGTTCTCAAAGGCGACGTCGAACACGGCGACAGCATGGGAAACAAGGGAATCATAAATGCGGGGGACGTGCAGTGGATGACCGCCGGGAGCGGAATCATTCACCAGGAGATGCCGAAAGGAGACCAGTCCGGTGGAATGTTCGGGTTTCAGCTTTGGGCAAACCTTCCCAAAACGCACAAGATGATGGACCCTCGTTACCAGGAAGTAAAGAGCGGTCAGTTCCCTACCGTCACCAGGGAAAACGGAACCAGGATTAAAGTGGTCGCGGGTGAAATCGAAGGCGTCAAGGGACCGGTCAACGACATAGTGATAACGCCGCAATACCTGGACGTCGAGCTTCCGGCAAACGCGAGCTTCACCCTGCCCACAGTGAAAGGCCACAAGGTGATTGCGTATGTCATCGATGGGAAGGGATACTTCACGCGCGAGAAGGACCTGTTCACTTACGAAATAGAAGGGACGGACGGAGCGGCGTCCGAAAGCAGCCGGATCATCGGCAATGAGAGCCTCATCCTCTTCGGCGACGGAGAAGCAGTGGAAGTGACCACTGCCGACGAGCCGTTGAGATTCCTCCTCTTCTCGGGCAAGCCGATCGGAGAGCCGATTGCCTGGTATGGCCCGATAGTGATGAACCATGAAGGCGAGCTGCGAACGGCTTTCGAAGAACTGGAGAGAGGAACTTTCGTGAAGGAACACGGCGTATAGAGGCACCTGCACTGGAGCGGCCGCTCTAAGCGGAGGCCGGACGACAAGATGCGGCTTCCGCGAGCGGCCCGAGCCATGCGTTGAATCTGGCAGCACGTGCAATTAGATTTTTCGAAAGGGAGCCGCTGTCGTGTCTTTCAAGATCCATATAGGCTGCTGCGGATGGAGCTATCTGAACGAGCAGAAGTTTCCGGAGCTCCGCGACACAGTCGGGAAACGCTCTAAACTCCAGGCGTACGCCGGGCTCTTCGATACCGTCGAGATCAATTCCACTTTTTACAGGCTCCCGCGTCTCTCGACCGCCGAGAAGTGGCGGAAGGAAGCGGACGAGGTCAATCCGGATTTCGAATTCACAGTCAAAGCATTCAAGGGTATAACACATCTCCACAGATTCCAGAAGAATGAATCGCTCGACTCGTTTGATGTTCTGAGGAACATCTGCTCGGCCCTGAGGGCCAGATGTGTCCTTTTCCAGTCCCCTGCAAGCTTCAAACCTTCTCCGAATAACATCGAAAACATGCGCTCATTCTTCGATAGAATCGACCGGCGAGAACTTACCTTGGTATGGGAACCGAGGGGCGCCTGGTACGAAGACCCGTCTTCGGTAGAGAGGGTCTGCGAGCAAAACGGACTTGTCCACTGTGTCGACCCCTTCAGGAATGCGCCGCTGGTTTTCGGAAAGGCACGGACCGCGTATTTCAGACTCCACGGATTCGGAACACCCACCATGTACCGTTACGACTTTTCACGTGACGAACTCGCCCGACTCCGAAAAGAAATCGACTCGCTGAAAGAGACGGCCGGTGAGGCCTACGTCTTTTTCAACAACGAGGCGTGCTACAAGAACGGAATGGCGTTCTGCGAAATGGAGAATAGCGGCAGGGGCCGCCCCCGTCAATCAGGCTCTTCACGGAATTCCCGCGAAACGGCCTAACTGTGGTCCGGAGAACGCTCCCCCTGGTCCTTCGATTCGCTCATTGCGTTGAGATCGGACACGAACGAGGTTATCTCCTTTTCGCCGAATCCCTTCTCCCTTGCTGCCGATTCGAGCGTCCCCCAGATCGGTTCCCCGCACGCAATGCACTTGATTCCCTTTTCCATGAGATAGGTCACCGAGGCGGGAAGCTCGGTAACGAGCTCTTCAATCGTGATTTCAGATGTTATCTTGTTCATTCACCGATTTGATGCAGCGCGAAATGGTTGGATGCCAGGGATCTGAAGTATGACACAAAAAAATGGACGGCCGTAAGATCGGCCGTCCATTCCCCTGCAACGCCGGACAAAGATTACCTGGCAGGAAGCGTGACGGTTCCGATATTCGTCGCCTGGCCTGCAGTGACGCTCACATTTGAGATAGTGGTATCGACGTAGGACGTGTCGGCCGGCAGTATCTCGAGACTGTAGGTTCCGGAGGAAAGATAACCCACGACGAAATGCCCCGACGTGTCGGCTACCGTGGAAACAGTGTCCGAAGGATTGAAGGCGGTGATGCTTGGACGCGCACTAGCCGGTGCGACGATCCCCTCTATGGCTCCGCTGGAAGGAGTCGTAATGACTCGTATCACGGGTTTCAGAATATAGTGCGCACCGACGATGCCTCCCGTTGCGACAATCGATTGATTCACGTTGAAGTCGAGTGTCATAACATAAGTCATGTTCGCCTGGACGGTGGCATCCACATTAAGTTTAAGGCCGCTCTGCATGCCGCTGGGGACGGATAACGGGTAACTGGTTCCGGCGACGACGACGTTCGACCCGCTTCCGATAAAGAGCCTCACTTGAGAGTACCGACCGGCGGGGACCGACGCTTTTCCAATGACCGCGTTAACACCGTCGACGAGCTGCAAGAGATTGTAAGTATTCACACTATTGCTAAGCGTGACCCACCCGGAAGTCGTATCGGAAGTGGCTATGTGTGCCTGAACGCTGTCCACTGTGACGTTTACCGCGCTAAAGCTCCCGGGACTGTCCACCATGTTTATTTGAAGCGTGCCGCTTCCACCCGAGGAAGTTGGCGATGATTTGCTGCATCCGGTCACCAGCACAGCCAGTAAAGCAAGCGTCATGATTATGATGAGTCTTCGCATTATCGTTCTTCTCCCATATTCGTTAAACCGAAGTAATTTCTGCAAAACCCGTACCGCCTGGAAGTAGGTCATGTGGCATCCTTTTGGTACTTTGCGACGTTGAACCGCAAAAAAAGCTGATATAGAGCGCGCAGGACCTGCAGTACATGCACGCAGGAATTGCATCTCCCCTCGAATGTCATCGATCTTGAATTTGGCAGGCATCGTGTGTAAAATCATGACGGTTTCTTGAGCTTCATTTTAACCGACGCGGAGGAGAAGTATGGAAATCAGCGTGCTCGACGCAAGCAGCTACTTTAAGGGACTGCTTCTTCTGATCCGGAAGGACCACAAAGTCACCGACACGGAGAATGCGCTGATGGCAAGGATCGGGAAACAGCTCGGCTTTGAGAAGGAATTCTGCGAGTCGGCGGTGAATGAGATCCTGAAAAACAAGTACATCGAAGATTCCCCCCCGACGTTCTCATCCCGGCAGCTTGCAATGATGTTCATCAGGGACGGATTGGTACTCGCCTTTGCCGACGGCGTGATGGACTACAAGGAAGAAAAATGGCTGCGTTCCGTTGTCGACAAGAATTCTTTGAGCCGGCACTGGTTCGTCGAGGAACTTGTAAAGGCCTCTTCGCACAAGAAAGACACCGACCATCTTGAAGTCGACCAGCTCTCCGTTTTCAGTTCTCCCTGAATGCCCCCGCTTCAAACCATTTCTCGGTTTGGAGTGAACATATCTAACCGCGGAACCAGGGGCCGGTCTGCAACGGCAATTCACATAGACTGCCGCCGGACCGATTCCACCCCCTGACTCCCGAGGGGAACGTTCTGGGCGGCACCGACCGTTTAGTTTGATTATGCATTCTTGTGAGAAATGACCGGGGGCCGCCGGTGAGCAAAGGGCGCATGGAGGCGTTCAGCGACGGTGTGATAGCAATTATTATCACCGTCATGGTACTGGGCCTTACGGAGCCGCACGGGGATACGCCGCGGTCGCTCATCCCGCTGATCCCGGTCTTCCTCAGCTACGTCCTGAGTTTCATAAATCTCGGAATCTACTGGAACAATCATCATCACCTTCTTCAGGCGATCAGCCACGTCGACGGGCGTGTCCTCTGGGCAAACCTGCACCTTCTCTTCTGGCTTTCCCTTTTTCCCTTCACAACAGCATGGATGGGCGAAAACGGATTCGCACTCTGGCCGGTAGCGACTTACGGCGTCGTGCTTCTCTTCGCGGCAATTGCATACTTCATACTGTCAAAGTCTCTGGTGCTCCTTCATGGGAAGAATTCCGTCATCGCATCTGCACTGGGAAGGGATTTCAAAGGTAAAATATCTGTAATCATATACATCACGGCAATAGCATCGTGTTTTCTGAGCCCGTGGATTGCCTGCACGCTGTATGTGGCAGTCGCCGTGATGTGGCTTGTGCCGGACAGACGAATCGAGAGAAAGATGGCACAATGAGCGCCGGCGGCGGGCGGGCAGCACACGTCCGGGCCGCGCATCCATTGAAGACCTGTTAACGGAGAACCTGCATATGAAGAACCGGAATATGAGTTCATCACCCCGGAAGCGGCGCGGCGGTGCTGCCCAAAGCTTCGTTACGGCCTGGCTTGTCGCGGGTACACTCGACATCGCGGCCGCCTCTATCTATTACCCGGTCGTTTATCATTTCAAACTCATCCTGTTGTACCAGAACATAGCCAGCGGCGTGCTGGGCCCGGTGGCTTTCAACGGCGGAATCGGAACGGCAGCGCTCGGACTCGCGCTTCATTATCTCATTGCGCTTATCTGGACGTCGTTCTTCTTCGTCCTGTTTCCCAGGCTTTCCATCATGTCAAAAAACCTCTCGCTCACCGCAATCTCTTACGGGGTCCTGGTGTCGTTCGTGATGACCTTCGTGGTTTTACCTCTCAGCAGGGTCCATCACAGCGGCCAGCCGGTGAACATCGCGCGTTTCGCCATTGATACGGTCATTCTCATGTTCACTATCGGAGCACCCCTCTCGCTCATCATCGGAAGGTACTACTCGGCCGGCAGGAGCGTAGAGGAATGAGCGGCGCGGATCTGCAACTTCAGCCCTCGAAAAAACGGAGCGCTCCAGGAACTATTCTCACCGCATGGCTCATCGCGGGGACTCTCGACATAACTGCGGCGATGGTCAATTACTCGCTGACCTACAGCGGCAAGCTTATCATCCTCTTCCAGTTCATCGCGAGCGGCGCGCTCGGCAGGAAGGCTTTTCAAGGTGGAATTCCAGCTGCAGTACTCGGACTGGCTTTCCATTACTTCATAGCCCTGGTCTGGACGATCGTATTTTTCTTCGCATATCCGGGAATCCGGCGCATCTCGGGAAACCGTCTCCTGACCGGAATGATTTACGGCATTTTCGTTTGGCTGGTAATGAATCTTGTAGTTCTTCGCCTTAGCCGAGTCTCCCGGCTTTCGTTTCACATCCTGCAGACCGCCCTCGGCATACTCTATCTGATGTTCTGCGTCGGGCTTCCTATCTCAATCGTCGTCGGGAAGTATTACAGAGATGTCATGGCGGAAGGCAAAATCACGGAAAAATCATAACAGAAGAATAATCTGCCCGTGTGCAGGAAGAGGACCGTCATCGATTATATTCATTAATGTCGAAAGAGAGTTTCAAAACGATACAACCGGGTAATTAGAATGAAAAGAATTTGCGTATACTGCGCGTCGAGCAGCAAAATCGACAAATCTTATTTCGATGCGGCTGAGAGACTCGCGACACAGCTTGTGTCGAACAACGTCACCGTTGTTTACGGCGGCGGCGCTGCCGGCCTCATGGGGCGGATAGCGGATACGGTCATCAAACATGGCGGTCATATCGTGGGGGTCATCCCGAAATTCATGACCGAGGTCGAGTGGCAGCATAACGGTGTCGAAGAGATTACCGTGGTTGCCGATATGCACGAGCGAAAGAAGAAGCTTCTCGAAGGAACCGACGCGCTAATTGCGCTGCCCGGCGGAAGCGGGACCTTTGAAGAACTGCTCGAGGCCATCTCACTGAAACGACTCGGACTTTATACGAAACCCATCGTCATCATGAACACGAACAACTACTATGCACCTTTGATCGAGATGCTGGAGAAGAGCATACGGGAGAACTTCATGTCGGAGGCACACAGGAATATGTGGACCGTCGTATCGGATCCGGACAAGGTCATCGGCGCCATAGAAAATTCACCCGACTGGTCGGCGGATGCGATATCGTTCGCGGCGGTGAAATAAACCGGATCCAAATGCCAAAACCCCAGGGTTCCACGAATGTGGTGCTGCGGACAAAATGCAGCCTGCCGCCGGGGATTGAGTCAAATTCAGGGTTGCGGCTGCAGCACGTTCATAACCCGGGAAGTCTTTGACAACATCTGAGATCATACGTGCCCGCCTATATAATCAGCTTCTCCTCAGGAATGGAAGCGCGAATACCCCCGCCGGCGTCGTGAAACACCTCCTCGCCGTCCAGGGACAGGACTATGCGGGTGCCGAATGGTCCATAGGACTTCGGATTCCAGGCTCTACGATCCGGGACGTCGAAGACGCGATCTCGCAAAAGAAGATTGTAAGAACCTGGGGTTTGCGCGGGACGCTCCACTTTCTCGCGGCATCCGACATTCGCTGGATACTGAACCTCCTTGCACCGCGGATAATCAGAGGACTTGCTCGCCGCTATAAGGAACTGGATCTAAACGCCGGGACATTCCTGAAGGCCGAATCCATTCTGGAGAAGTCGCTTCGGGGAAACAAGCAGCTGACCAGGAAGGAACTCGTGGCTGTTCTTGAAGACAGGGGAGTTTCATGCGCAGGACAACGTGCGGTGTTCATACTCCACCGGGCTTCGCTCGACGGGGTCATTTGTTTCGGCGTAAAGCAAGCGAAGCAGGAAACTTTTGCGTTATTCGACGAATGGGTACCGCAAGCCGGCGGTCCCGGGCGTGACGAAGCTCTTGCGGAACTGGCACGACGGTATTTTGCCGGACACGGTCCTGCAACTTTGCAGGATTTTATGTGGTGGTCCGGACTGCAGGCAGGAGATGCAAAGGCGGGGATGGAATCGGTGAAACAGGAATTCGAGGGCACTTCATTCGAAGGAAGGACCTATTTAGCGAGCGGAGGAAGTGTGCTGCCGAAGAAATCCAGAGAATCCATCCGCCTGCTTCCGCCCTTCGACAGTCTGCTTCTCGGCTACAAAGACAGGAGCGCTTCCATAGCGCCATCCGTATCCGGCAAACTGAGAACAGGCGGCATGCCCGACGCCACAATCGTCGTCGACGGCCGTGTAGCGGGAAAATGGCGGCGAATAATCAAGAGCAGCACCGTTGTGATACAGACGGAGAATTTCCGGAAATTCAGCAGATCCGAAGACACAGCCCTGGAAACCGCGGCGGGAAATTATGCAAGGTTCATCGGGAAAAAGGTTGAAAGCACAGAATGATCTCCCTGTCAGCCCAGCATAACATGGAATTGAGAAGACGAATGCTGAACCGCCCCGCGGGCGGGCAACGCGAGGAGCAACGGTGAGTACCATCGACACCGGCGGCGCGCAGATCGGTCACGTGTCCGATACCGCACTGTGGGTCGCGGTTTACCGGGCTATGGAGACGGAACGTAAGGACGCTCTTTTCAACGACCCGTACGCGGAGAGACTGGCCGGCGACCGCGGCAGGCGGATAGTTGAAACCATGAGGAACGGCAAGGAGGGGGCGTGGTCAATGATCGTCCGCACGGTGGTATTGGACGAGTTCATATACAAAGTCCTGAGGGAAGACGGCATCGATACCGTCGTCAACCTTGCCGCCGGTCTCGACACACGCCCTTACAGGCTCGAACTTCCATCTTCCCTTCGCTGGATCGAAGTAGACTTCCCCGACATGATCGCCAACAAGGAAGAGAAGCTCGCCGATGCGAAACCGCACTGTGAGCTCGAGCGGGTCAAGCTCGATCTGACGGATGTCGATGCGCGCAGGGCTCTGTTCTCGCGAATCAATTCCACCTCGAAGAGAGTTGCGATAATTGCCGAGGGCCTTCTCGTTTACCTGAAGGAGGAAGAAGTTGCTGAACTGGCAAGCGACCTGCATTCGAAGGCGAGTTTCCGCTGGTGGATGGTCGACATAGTGACGCCCGAGCTGCTGGCCTTTCTGAAGAGGGGCTCCTTCAGGCAGTTCACTGAAGGGCGTGTAATCATGCAATTTGCTCCTGCGGCGGGTGCAGAGTTCTTCCGAAGCCGCGGCTGGACCGTAAGCGAGCTCCGTTCCGTCGCCAGGGAATCGAGAAGGTTGAATAGACAAATGCCGAGGGCCCGCCTTTACCGCATCATCGGTCTCCTTGCTTCGAAAAAACAGAAAGAGTATTTCTCAAAACTCGATTCGCATTTCGTACTCCTCAAACGGACGAGCATGTGAGGACTTTTCCAGTCCTTCGATTGGAAAACAAACCGGAGGATAGGCATTACGAAAAGCTCAGACGGCGCCGAATCGACAACCAGTGAGGTGCCCTGCCTGTAGCTTCCAATGCGTTAGGAAAATCGGTCGGTGGGATTTAAGTTTCGTGAAAATTGGGACCTTGCTGTTTGACGGGTGGGTGTAGAACCCGCCGATTCAGCGAAAATCGATGCTCCTGAGCTTTGCAGTTAGACGCTTATTCACCTTGATGAGGGATGGTATGAAAACCAAGCTCGTTCTTCTACTGTCTGTAGTGCTGCAATTGGCGTTTGTTTCCTGTTCCACCGTTTCCTTTGTTGACCTGACCAAACTCAAAACGGATCTGAATCTGAAGACGCTGCCGGTTCAGAAAGACTACCCGGAAGCGGATGCCGTGGTATTATGGGAAGAACACGATGTCCATGCGATCATCAACGATGAGTATGACATCGTCACCGACGAAACCGTGACGAGGGTAATGAAGCTCTTCAAGAACGTCGACAAATACGCATCGGTCGAAATCCCGATCTACAGCGGAGACGCGCTCGAGGACATTCAGGCGAGAACAATAAAACCGGACGGCTCGATCGCGCAGCTGAAAAAGAGCGACTTCCACGTAACCACGGGTGTCGGCGAAGGGTACGTCTTCTATTCCGATGAAAAGAAAGTGAAGTTTACTTTCCCCGCAGTCGAGAAGAATTGCATACTTGAACTTCATTACGTAATACACGAGACGCATCCGTTTGTCGAAGGGGTATGGCAGATACAGGGCTTCACCCCCGTCCTCAGAAACACCTTCAAGCTGACCGTTCCCATCCTGCTCATCGAGCCGACCGCACGAGGCGGTGCGGGGTGGACCTGGCGGTACAAATGGTACAACTCTCCCGCCGTGGACCCGGTCGTCGAGAAAAATTTGACGCCGTCCCAGCTGGCCACCGACCAGACCGTGACCTTCACCTGGACCAAGAATGACATCCCCGCCTTCAGGCCCGACCCTATGATGGGTCCCTACCAGAACCACCTGGAGTATGTCAAGTTCTCTCCTTCGGAATGGAAGACATGGGACAACATCTCAAAGTGGTACTGCAAATATTATCTGGACCCGCAGATGGTAATCACGCAGCGGATTTCCAGGAAGGCTGAAGAGCTCACGCGCGGGTGCACTACTGAAAAGCAGAAGATAGAAAAGCTGTTTGCGTTCGTGCAAACCCTCCGTTACGTCGCTATCGAACTCGGTCAGGGCGGCTTCATGCCGGCGAAGCCGGAGGAGGTTTTGGACAGAATGTACGGCGACTGCAAGGACAAATCCGTCCTTCTTATCAGCCTTCTGAAGAGCGTCGGTATTAAGGCGAACCCAGTTCTCGTTCTCACTTCGGACGAGGGGAAAGTGGACGGCGGATTTCCCACGTGGACGTTCAATCACATGATAGTGAAGGCGGCAATTGAAGAAGGTGAGACATACTGGATGGATCCGACCGCCGACCACTGCAGCCTGGGCGAAATTCCCAATGACGACCAGGGTACGACGGCGCTCGTGATCAACGACGACAACACATCCACGCTTGCAACAATTCCACGGGCCGCGTTCAACGCAAACATCCGCGACATAAACATGAAGGTTGATCTACGCAATCCCGGAGAGACTGTCTTCAATATCAGGATGACGTTCCGGGGCCAGGAAAACCTTATGATGAGGGATTTATTTGAAGACAAAACCAGGAAGGATATAGAGAAGTTCTGCAAGTCGCTTCTGGCGGACCAATCGCTCGATGCCAGGATGGTAGACTATTCATTTGAAAACTACGACAATGTAGACTCCGATCTCGTCTTCGTCTTCAAGATGAAATCGTCGGGCGCCTTTGAACAGCAGGGCGATCTGGCCTTTCTCAATGTCGACCCGTTCGGTGTGGAGGGCAACTGGTCGTGGCTCGCCAGGGACAGCAGGACCTACAACATCCACTTCGACTACCCTGGTATATATTACAAAACCATCGAAGTGACTCTCCCGAAAGGAAGATATTCCTTAAGGGACCTTCCGCCCAATGCAATGCTTGAGCAGGACGGTATGACCTTCAACGAGGTATATGGAAACGAGGGGGACGGCAAGATACTCATGAAAGAAACCTTCCTGATTTCGAATCCGGACATAGAGGCGAAGGACTTCCAGGACGTCAAATCCTTCGTGAATTCGATGAGGAATGAGGAGTCCCAGAAGATTATTCTCAAGGCGAAATAGGAACGGAGGATGCATAATTGGCATCAAAGCCGACTGAAATTCAGACAGATTCCGGATCCGTCAAAGGAAGCAAGACCATCTATCGCCCCCGTTTTGTTGATTCGAACGGGAGCCACCCATAGTGCAAAAATAGTCAAAAAAGAGCTTGACAAATCAACCAACTTGTCGTATTATAACATGTCGGACATGTTACCATGAACGAAAAAGCTACTTTCAGCACTGTCGGAAACCGTGAGCTACTGAGCAAGACGGTTGCCTCGAAAATCGAGGAAGCAATCCGTGAGCGTGTTCTCAAGAGTGGGGACAAGCTCGCATCTGAGTTTGAACTGGCCTCTCAATTTGACGTGAGCAGGACGGTTATCCGGGAGGCACTACGGATGCTCAGCGGCCGAGGGATAGTCGTTATCAAAAAGGGCAAGGGGGTTTATGTCAGTGGGTACTCGACCGAGAGTGTGGTCGGACCACTCCATTCATACCTGAAGTTTTCGATACCTGAGGATTATGCCATCGACGTCATAAATGCGAGGCAGGTTATCGAACCCCCGATTGCAGCCGTCGCGGCGATCACTCATGATGCACAGGATTCGGCAATTCTCCAGAAAGACTGGGAAGACCTTAACGCATGCCCGGAAGATGACCACTTAGAACTGGCAAAGCTGGATCTCCGCTTCCATCTCGACATAGCGAAGGCCACTCATAACGCCATAATACCGCTAATGATCGAGCCTATTCACCGATTGATGCCGGCCATAAAGTTGTCCATATACAAGGTCGTTCACAACTCGAAGACATCCGCCCTTGAGAATCACAGGAAAATTCTAACGGCAATCCTGGCACGCGATGCTGATGGTGCTAGGAACGCTATGGCCTTTCACCTGCAGATAGCAGAGGAACATGTGATGTTGACTTTGAAGTCGGAATCTGAAAAAACCGACGCGAGCTAATTCTTCTTTTGTATGTTGTTGTATGACATGTGATATAAGAACTCATTCATAATACATACAAATTTTGCGGGGGCAAAAATGAGAAGTTTGCGGTTTGTTCTAACTGTCGCTTTCCTTCTTTCGGTACCCGGCTTCGTCTTCGCCCAGGGGTCGGTCCAGGGATTTGTGACCGACTCGCTGACCTCGACCCCTCTCGTCGGAGCAAACGTCTTCCTCCTCGGAACGGCCCTGGGCGCAAGCACGGACATCGACGGCCACTATGTGGTCAACAACGTTCCTCCCGGTACTTACGACATCCGGGTGTCGTACGTCGGGTACAGTTCAAAAATCTCCAAAGTCATCGTCATGAAATCGGCGGCCGCCACGCATACGGTTTCCCTCTCGCCGCAGGCTGTGCAGGGAAAAGAAGTAGTTGTGATGGCTCAGCTGAAAGGCCAGCTCGCGGCAATCAACCAGCAGATCGGATCGAACACGATCGTCAACGTCGTGTCCGAGGAGAAAATCCGCGAGCTCCCCGACGCCAACGCCGCCGATGCGATCGGGCGACTGCCGGGGGTCTCGATAATCCGCAGCGGAGGAGAAGCGAACAAGGTAATCGTGAGAGGGCTCAGCGAGAAGTTCACTAACATCGCAATCGACGGCGTCCAGATCCCCTCGACCGACTCGGTGGACAGGACGGTGGACCTCAGCACGATCTCTCAGAGTTCCCTGTCCGGCATTCAGCTTTACAAGGCGCTGACATCAGACATGGACGGCGATGCCATAGCCGGCAGCATAAACCTGGTGACGAGGAGAGCGCCGTCGGAAAGAAATGTCAGGATCGACATGAGCGGAGACTATAATGAGCTCATGAATTCCGCAAAGCAGTACAATTTCGCAATGCGCTACGGCGAGCGGTTCTTCAACGATCTCCTCGGGGTACAACTGATCGGCAATCTCGAAAACAGAATCAGGAGCAGCGAGAACGTCAGGCTCGACTACGATCAGAGCCTGAACAATCAGACGGACTACGCGATCAGCGACTTCACGCTGCAGTTCAACAATGAAATCAGAAAGCGAAACGGGCTCAGCGCCTTCCTAGACTACAACACGCCGGAAGGCGGTGTAATCAGGTTAAACACCGTCTACAGCGGCACCAGGCGCGACATCCTCACCGCAAACAGGGACTACCCTTCGTTCAGCGGCGGGACCACCGGCGGCGCAAGCGTTACCTACTCGGCGAGGGACCAAACCGAGAACATCGGCACGTTCAGCACCGCCCTTTTGGGAGACAACCGGCTGATGGGATTCTCGCTCAACTACGGCGTATCGTTCGCACAATCGCTCTCCGACTTCCCATATGACTACCTGGCCGATTTTCTTGAACCGTCGGCGATGGTGAACTCGGTCCCCGTATCCGGCATGGCTCCTGCCCCGACGATCAAGAGCGATCCCGAAAAGCTGATACCGTACGCGCTGAACAACTTCAACGCGGCAACGCTCTACGACGGCTACTACTCGACCAAGAGAAGCTACGACAGGCAGAGGGTAGCCTACCTGAATGTTGGCAGGGATTATCTGCCCGGAAACTTTGTGTCCGGCCAGCTCAAATTCGGCGGCAAGTACAGAATCCAGGACAAATCAAACCTGCAGGGGCGCACATATGCCCCGTATTATCTCGGCTACTGGCAGCCCTACCAAATAACCGCCAACGGCACGATACAGCCGAAAGTCTTCAACGGAACCTATTTCGATTCCTTTTACCAGAATTATCTCAAGTCCCCTTCCAATGTCTACATAACTTTCAGGGATTTTCTCGACCCACAGCCGGATTCCAGGGACATTTTCAAGCTCTATAACCTGAACCCCATCGTCAACAGGGACAGGCTGACCCAGTGGTACACCCTGAACGAAAATGGGGTCGATGCGAACGGCAAGACGCACGAATACTCGGACGATCCCACTGCCAGGACTTACAACTACGCAATAACCGAACGAATTGCGGCGGGCTATTTGATGAACACGTTGAATGTCGGAAGCCGGCTCACGCTTGTCACCGGTGTCAGGGTCGAGAATGAAAACAACAACTACTTCTCCAGGTACTCGCCGATACAGACCGGCGGATTTCCCATTCCTCCCGATGCCAGCCGCGACACTACGGCTTCGCACGACGAGACCGTCTGGCTTCCGAACGCACAGGTGAGCTACAGGGCGACGGACTTCCTCAACCTGCGAGTCGCCGCATACAGGGCGCTTGCCAGACCGGATTTCAACTACAGGCTGAATTCGTATTTTGCCTGGAGAGGAGTCCTGGCGGGATCGGCCAAACAGCTCCTTGTCGGGAATCCGGCGCTCAGGGATGCGAAAGCATGGAATTACGAGGTGAACCTCTCGCTTTTCGGCAACAGGATCGGTCTCTTCTCCGTGTCAGCTTTCTACAAGGAGATTGCCGACATGTTTCATATGCTTAACCAGATTAATACCAGCGGCGACACGCTTCTCCAGTATCTCGGCCTGCAGTGGAGAACTCTCCACACGGGAACATATGCACTGACCGTCCCGTACAACTCGGACAAGCCGACGAAAGTGTGGGGCTTCGAGCTGGAACATCAGATGAATTTCGGTTTTCTCCCCGGCTTTTTGCAGAACATGGTCCTGTCTTACAACGTATCCATCGTCCGCTCCGAAACACACATCATCGCGACCACGATAGATACGTCTTATTACTACATTCCGGGCATTCCGATTCCCTTCCCGAAGTATGATGAACGCGTGATCGACCAGAAGCAGCAGCTGGAAAGCCAGCCCGAATTCTACGGGAACATCTCCCTTGGATACGACATTGGCGGCTTCTCCGGCCGGATATCCTTATTCCACCAGTCGCAGTACAACGTGTCGTTCACCGCAAGCGGCAGGGGGGACATCGTCGCCGACCCGTTCACCAGGATCGATCTTGCCCTGAGGCAAAGGCTCACAAACAGTCTTTCGTTCATATTCAACGTGAATAACCTCACAAACGTGAAAGAGGGTACTTCTCTTTACGACAGAGTCAACAACTACAAAATCCTGAACACGGGCGAAAGGTATGGAATAACGGCAGATTTCGGGGTGATTCTCGAACTATGAGCACTCTAAGAACAGATAACCGCGCTCTTCTAAAATCAAAACACTGTGTTGCCTCACCGAGGCAGCGCGCCGCCGAAGGTCTTTTTGTGACTGGCACGGTAAAAATCAACAACGAAAGGAGATCATTATGATTCAGAAGGCTGCAGTCTTAGCTTTTGTGATGCTTTTCGCCGGGTCGTTGTATGGGCAGGAGGCCCCTTTGGTCCTCAATCCATATGACGGCACGTCGGGTTCCTTTTTGATGACGCAGATCGAAGCCGATACGACCGCCAACCATGGCATACCGGCAAACCGTGTTTACGTGTTGAAGCGGGGCGGCATGTACCTGAACACCGAAGTGTTCAACGTGCCGTCGGGAAGCACCATGAGTCTAAGAGCCGAAAACGGAACGGGAGCGAAGCCGATAATCTACATGTATCCGACCGGTACGGGTGCGAATCCCCAGAGGCCTCCCGGATACATATTCGTCCTGCAGGGGGCAAACCTGCAGATGAAGAACGTGATCATCGCCGGCTATTTTGAGCCCGTCGATACTAATCTGAACAACGTTCAGGGCGGCCTCGTGAACACCACGCAGGCGGGTTCATCGATTATCGTCGACAGCTGCATACTCACGAACATCAACGGACAGTTCCTGAGAACCGGGGCCGCTTCCGTCAAGGTACAGGTTACCAACTCTATCTTCTCCAACATGGGCGCGCTCAGTACTTCCAATCTCGGCGCCGGCAAGGGGATCGATTTGCGGGAAGTGTCGTGCGATTCTCTGATTCTTCAGAACAACACGTTTGTCAACTACCAGGACCGCGTCGTTCGTCACTACAACTTTTCGAATCCGGCGGCCGGTACCGGCAGTCTGGCTAATGCCATCATCGATCACAACACGTTCATCAACGGGATGGGGTTTCACGGACTACTCTCCCTGGGAAGCGTAGGGCAGAAGATAACCATCACGAACAACCTGTTCGTCGACGCCTTCGCATGCGGTGAAGACACCGGAGACGCCACGCGCTCGGCCGAATGGGCCAACACCGGCGAAAAATACGCCAACGGCAACAACAGGATGTCCTGGATCTTCACGACCCCGAACGACACAACCAGCTGGGTCGTTACGCACAACTACTACGCCATATCCGACTCCGGCCAGGCATACCTGAGCGATTTCAACCTCACGGAGAATACGCCTCTCTCATGGCACATCAACAGCAAGCTCGGCGCCGATTCCCTCACTGCGTTCAAGAAGGTGTCGGTGGGATTCACGAATATTCCGAGACTGATGACGAACGAGATGCGGTGGTACCGCTGGCCCGGCGGAGGGAACATGACGAAGAACACCCCGTCTTCGTTGTGGAGCTGGCCGACATACGATATGGACAGGAGAAGCTACCATTTCTTCGAAGATACCCTCGATTGCTCATATCATGCCAGCCAGAATCTCTCGGCGGCGGCAACTGACGGAAAGATAGTGGGCGATACGCGCTGGGATTTCCTCGGAGTGGTCGCAGTCAAGGACAGACCCGGAGCAGTCCCGGCAAGCTTCTACCTGAGCCAGAACTACCCGAACCCGTTCAACCCCTCCACCACCATAAGATTCGGATTGTCCAAAGACGAGCAGGTGCAAATTGCGGTTTACGACGTGCTCGGACAGCGTGTGGCAACCCTGGTGGACGGACGCCTGAAGGCCGGGAACCATGAGACGGTTTTCAACGCGAGCAGGCTCGCCTCCGGAATGTATCTCTATGTCATGCGAGCCGGCGGAAACACGTTCAAACAGAAAATGCTCTTCGTCAAATAATCACATCGGCCTGACGATAAGCCGGCCGGAGTACCGATTATCTGCGGCTCACTTCCCGTTTCGGGATGGGCCGCAGCTATTCGGCCCATGGAACGACTGTACCAAGTGATATGCTCACGAAATCTGCTGATCCGGCATTTCTTTACTCGAAATGACTTCGACATCAAATTTGTTTCACCCATTACCCGGACCGACAAGTCATCATCTGAAGAAGGATATTAAAATGGAATTAAGATACTCTCCCGACAACAAGGGTTACAAGAGGCTTAAGACCGAAGAACTCAGGAGTGCCTTCCTGGTCGACAATTTATTTCAACCAGGCAAAATTCAAACAATTTACTTTGAGCTTGACAGGGCAGTGGTTGGCGGAGCCCTGCCGCTGACGGCCCCCCTCTTACTCGTTGGCACGAAAAGAGAGATGTCCTCAGAGTACTTTGCCCAGGCAAGAGAGATCGGAATATTTAACGTGGGCGGCAGTGGGACGGTGAAGGCGGACGGGAAGGAATTTTCGCTTGGATTTAAAGACGCCGTCTATGTCGGACGGGGGACCAGGGAAATCGCCTTTTTGAGCGCAGATGCTGAAAAGCCCGCGGTTTTTTATTTTGTCAGCCTTCCTGCTCATTCATGCTTCCCGCCGGCGCTCATGAAATACGGCGACACTTTTTCCACCCGAGTCGGAAAAGAGAACAGCACGAACGATCGAACGGTGAACCGGTACATCCACACCGACGGGGTGAAAAGCTCGCAACTTGTCATGGGCCTGACGGAGCTCCCGTCCGGGAGCGTCTGGAACACTATGCCCCCTCATACTCACCAACGAAGAATCGAGATCTATTTCTACTTCGCACTCGATGAAGAATCTATGGTGATACACCTGATGGGCGAGCCGGACGAGACGAGACACATCATCGTCCGCGACAAACAGGCTGTGATTTCTCCCAGCTGGTCGATCCATACGGGCGTGGGGACAAGTAATTACTCTTTTATTTGGGCAATGGGCGGCGAAAACCAGGACTACGAAGACATAGACGCGGTCGACATGAAATCACTTAAGTAGAAGGTTTACCAATGATACTCGACTCGTTCAGGATGAACGATAAGGTCGCGCTGGTTACCGGTTCAAACCAGGGGATCGGAATGGCCTATGCCGTCGCGCTCGCGGAGGCGGGTGCGGATATCATCGGCGTTTCATATGTAGACGACTTCACCGAAGTGGAAAACGAGATCCGGTCGCGCGGACGAAATTTCAAAGCATACACAAGCGACTTCTCAAACCGAAGCTCGCTCTATGAATTCATAAGGAAGGTGAAGCTCGACTTCCCGAAAGTCGACATACTCGTGAACAACGCCGGCACGATACTCCGGAAACCGATCTCCGAACACCCCGACGAGTACTGGGACAGGGTAATCGAAGTGAACCTATCTGCACAGTTCGTGCTGACCCGCGAAATCGGCAGGGGAATGGTCGCAAGAGGATACGGGAAGATAGTCTTCGTCGCTTCCCTTCTGGCATTCCAGGGAGGAATACTCGTGCCCGGCTATTCGGCTTCCAAAGGCGGGGTCAGGCAGCTGACCATGGCTTTTGCAAACGAATGGGCGTCGAAAGGGGTAACGGTCAACGCAATTGCTCCGGGTTACATCGCAACCGAAAATACCAGAGCCTTGCGCGAAGACCCTGTGAGGAGCCGGGCAATCCTGGACAGAATTCCCTCCGGGAGGTGGGGCACTCCAGAAGATCTGATGGGAACGATAGTATTTCTCTGCTCGGACGCGTCGAATTACCTGAACGGCAGCGTGGTCACCGTTGACGGCGGCTGGATGGGAAGATGAGCACCAGCCGCATGTTCCACGGATTGAAAAGACTGACTGGACGGTGAAGATGGTGGAGAACTCTTTCGCGAGGATTCGGACACATCTGGTTATCGTTGCTGCTTTCGTGTCTATTGCCGGTTTGTCCACAAGCACCTCAGGACAGCCAGGCCGACACACCGGCAGCTCAACTGCCGTATATTCCTTTTCTATAATCGCCGAAAATCCTGCGGACCTTTCGCGGCAGGACGAGGCGGTTGAGGTTGACCTGTCGTCGATAAAGAGGAGGTTCCCCTCGTTCAATGAGAGAGCTTTCTTTGTAACTCTCAATGGAGAAGAAATTCCGAGCCAGCTGACCGAACGGTTTGCCGGGCCATTTGAAAGCGGCTCTGTTCCTTCTGAGAAGATAACCTTCCTGTCTTCCTTCAACCCGAATGAGACGAAGCACTTTACGATATTCTGGAGAAGCGACACAGTCGAAGAGCGCGCTTATCCAAAAAGGACGCAGGCGACTCTCGGCATGAAGGTGGACTACAAGATGGTCGACGGATGTTACACCGGCGGGAGGTTTGTCGATGTCGATTCGACGACGGTCCCGACCGGCCACTTTGCACACGATGCTCTTTACAGGATCGAAGGCCCGGGTTGGGAATCGGAGAAGATCGCTTACAGGTTATATCTGGATTCGAGGAGCAGAAACGATATTTTCGGAAAGAAGACGCACGAACTCGTACTGAAGAAAATCGGTGAAAACGACCTAGTGTCGGACAGCAAGGAATCTTACACGAAGATGCTCGACTGGGGGATGGACATTTTCAAGGTCGGCGAATCGCTCGGCATCGGCTCGATCGCGATGTGGCACGATTCGAAGGCCGTAACCGTGAGCGATGTCGGGAAGACCGAGTGCGGCGTCTTCAACGGCGCGATCAGGTCGGGTGTGTTTACGAAATATTCCGAATGGAAAGTTGGAAACAAGACATACGATTTGTCGGCCGAAATGTCGATTTCCGCCGGCAGCAGGCTGACGAAGGTCTGCGCGCAACTTAGTGGCAGCGGAGCGGTGATGTGCACCGGTCTCGCGAAACATGACGCCTGCGATTTTCTTAAATCCCCCCCCGAATCGACGGCAAAATGGGCATATTTTGCGCTCTATGGGAAGCAGAGTCTCTCCGGAGACAAACTTGGAATTATGATTTTTTACAGAAGCGCTGACAAGGTAAAATTAACGGAAGACGGCGAAAGCAAGATTGTCGTTCTCCGCCCGGTCAAGGGGCAGATCACATACTATTTCGGCGCGGCGTGGGAAGCGGAACCGGGCGGCATCAAAGACGAGAAACAATTCAGAAGATACCTGGACGAAACCGTCTTGAAGTTGAGCAATCCGATTCGGGTTAGCTTCTGAATCCAGACCGCGGAGGGAGGCTCGACAAATGAAACGTCTGTTGCGGGGATCCGGCCTTAAGAAGGTCTGCCTGATCTTAATCGTCCTGGTCTTTTCTCTTTCGAAATCAGACGGCGTTCCGGAAAGCCGGAATCAAAACCACGAGTCGTGGCCTGTCATCGCCGCGGACGAAATGATCGCTGCTAACCCGCGTTACATTAGTTACGAAAACCCTTCCCTGACATGGAACTACCCCCAGGCGCTTCTCCTGCACGCCATATGGGAAGTCTGGACGGCAACTCACGACAGGAAGTATTTTGATTACGTAAAGTCGAGCGTCGACTTCTACCTGCCCGACAGTGGAGGACTGAGGACGTATGTTCAGAGCGACTTCCGGCTCGACGACCTCCTGATGGGTCGTGTAATCCTCGATTTGTACAAAGCGACCGGAGAGCAGAAATACAGAGATGCCGCAGCGGTCCTTCGCAAACAGATCCGCAACCAGCCTCGGACTCCCGAGGGCGGCTTCTGGCACAAGATGATTTACCCGGAGCAAATGTGGCTCGACGGCCTTTACATGGCAGAGCCTTTCTATGCACAGTACGCCGCGGCATTCAACGAGCCTCAGGACTTCCCGGATATCGCAAGACAGTTCATCCTGATGGCGAAGCACGCGCGCGATCCGAAGACCGGCCTCATGTACCACGGCTGGGATTTCTCGAAGCAGGAAAAGTGGGCGGACGCCAAGACGGGCGACTCCCGGTGCTTTTGGGGCCGGGCAATCGGCTGGTACATGATGGGACTCGTCGATGTGCTCGACTACGTTCCGGAGGACCAGCCCGGCCGGGAGAGGCTGCTGTCCATTTTCAAGGATCTCTGCAATTCAGTGCTGCGGTACCAGGACAGGAACTCTCATATGTGGTACCAGGTCGTGGATCAGCCGGCCGGGCGCGGAAACTACTCGGAGACGTCCGCATCCGCGATGTTTGCATATTCGTTCGCGAAGGGGGCAAGAAAAGGATATCTGGAAGAGAAATTCCTCGCCGCGGCGATCATGGCATTCGACAGAATGACAAGTCGTTTCGTTCAGACCACACAGGAGAAGAAGGACGGGCGAACTCATTTCGTCCTCGAGAGTACTTCGGGAACGGCAGGGCTGGGGGGAAACCCTTACAGGGACGGAAGTTATGAATACTATTCGTCCATTCCGAAGGAAAGCAACGACTTCAGAGGGGTCGGACCATTTATCCTCGCGGCACTCCAGATTGAAAAGGCAAAGAGAGATTCGACCTTAACCGGAAAAGGAAAAACAATCGGGCTGGATTACTATTTCAACGATGAATGGAAGAAAGAGAAGAACGGCAGGGAGTATCGCTTCCACTATGTCTGGGAAGACACCTCAGACTCCGGCTACTCGCAGCTCGCCGGAATTCTGAGCGCGCTGGGTGCACGGCTGACATCTCTGTCGACAGCTCCGACGGAAGACGATCTCCGGAAGCTTAGTGTTTATGTCATAGTAGATCCCGATACCCGCCTTGAAAATCCCCATCCGAATTACATCGACAAACATTCTATCGACGCAATCGCCGATTGGGTAAGACGCGGCGGGGTTCTGGTTTTGTTTGCAAACGACAGCGGCAACTGCGAATTCGAACATCTAAACAGGCTGGCGGAGAAATTCGGAATTCATTTCAACGAAGACAGCCGAAACGACGTCGTCCAAAGCCGCTATGATGAAGGCGCCTTTGCCGAATTGCCGGCGAGTCCGATATTCGACGGGGTCAAAATGATTTTCCTGAAGGAAATCAGCACGTTGAAAATTTCCGGTACGGCAAAGGCTGAGCTCGTCGACAAGGACCAGATCATAATGGCCTCTTCCGGATTCGGGAAGGGATTTGTTTTTGCGGTCGGCGACCCGTGGTTTTACAACGAGTACATGGACCATCGCAGGCTCCCCGAAGGATTTGAAAACGCGAACGCGGCGCGTAATCTCTTTAAGTGGCTCCTGCAAAAGAGCGCAATGGTTTCAGACTGTCCGAACTAGAATTTCCCTAAGTTTTCCCGATCACCCCGACCGCGGCATTTCACATATCGGCGAGATCCGGGTCCTTATAGAATTCCTCATTTTGAATTCCTGACTCTGTTCGTAAATTGAATTTGGAGTCTGGGGCGGCTCCCTTGTGAAGGATGGCGGGTAATACGGGCGATTGAATAGGACATAGGACGGACAATCGGAAAATGGGACGAAGTCTCAAAACTCTGGACGGACTTCGGGCGAAAGCTCAAAAAATAAGAAGGGAACTCGCGGCCGTTTACTACGCATACAAAAACCCGCGTCTTCCCTTTCTGCCGAAGGTGGTGATACTGTTGGCCCTCGGCTATGCGTTGAGTCCCATCGACCTCATACCAAACTTCATCCCGGTTCTCGGTTTTATAGACGACGTGATCATAGTTCCCGGCCTGATATCGCTGGCGGTGAAGATGATACCCCGCGACATCATGATGGAGTCGAGAAGAAAAGCGGTCGCAGAACCTCTGCAATTGAGGAAAAGCTGGAAGGCCGCCGCCGCGATTGCCGCGATCTGGATAATAGTTCTCACAGGAGTGCTCAGTCTCACCGTTAAGCTGTGAAGTAAGTTACCGGCAAAGATGAGCTGAATTGCGGTCGGATCATCCGCCTTCGCGAACAGGTTCAAATACAAAGAGATCTGAAACGTCATAGATAGTGGAAGAAAACAATTAATGGAAAGAGGAGTGGAAACCACAATCACCAGAAACGACCACGACAGAATCAGTCCGACGGCAAAGATAACCGCATACTGGAGGTCTCTCTCGGACATACCGTACTCAAAGGAAATCGCGGAAGCCGTTCAAGCAGAAGAGACGGCAAAAGAACTCGTCGGCGAAAGAATACTGACGATGGGCAAGCTTTCTCCGTTGATCTTCGAAGTGAGATACAAGGCGATAAATTCCGGGCTCAACAGAAGCGGCATTAGTAATGTGATGGAGCTGGCAGGCGGGCTCTCCCCGCGGGGGCTGGAGATTGCGGCGGACGGCGGATTTTACGTCGGTACCGATTTGCCGGAAATGCACTCGGAAAGCTCTCCGGTCATTGTTTCCATCGCACGGCGCACGGGTGTTCCGCTCGACAAATTGCACCTGCAGCCGGCAAATGTCCTGAAGAAAGCCGAGATGGAAGATGCGGCCGCGCACTTTGCCGGCAAGCGCTTCGCAGTGTGCAACGAGGGACTCCTGATGTACCTGGATATTCGAGAGAAGGCGGAGATGGCAAGAAACATCCACGACCTTCTCCTCCCCGCCGGGGGCAAGTGGATCACAACCGACATCGTCTTCAGGGAGATCAGACAAAAGATATTTGCAATGCTGGGGCCGGAAGCCAAAAAGGTTGCCGAACCGTCCATGAAGAATATATCCGAGCATACAGGGAGAGACGTCTTTGCAAACAACTTCTCAAGCAAGGCGGAGGCGGTGGATTTCTACGGGGAACTCGGATTTGACATTGAGGAGTATCCCATGTACTCGGGAGAATACCCTCTTTCCACCGCGGCAATGTTGCCCGAGAGCTTAAGAGAAGAGTACCTGGGGATCTTCTCCTCGGCAAAAGCATGGATTCTGGCGCCAAGGGGCTGAGGCGTTTTCGGAACATGCCTGCCCAGCACGAGCTCCGGCAGGAAGTAACGCCTGAGAACTGCCGCCCGATTTGCAAAATCGACGCCATGGTGATAAGTTCTGACGATTAGGAGGCTTCGCCGGACACGACTTGGGCGGCGAGGCGGTTTAATGGGCGGAGGCTCAATCCACTGCGGTCAGCAGTTAAGTCGAAATCATTCCACGGAGGTATGCCATGAGAATGAAACTCATGATTCTCCTACCTTTCCTGCTCCAGCTTTCACGCGTATCGTGTTCCTCGGTCTCTTTCGTTGATCTCGAAAAGGTCAAGACCGAGCTCGATCTGAAGGCGTTCCCCGAACAGCAGGATTACCCCGAAGCGGACGCCGTGGTCCTCTGGGAGGAACACGACGTCAATGCGATCATCGACGACGAGTACGATCTGGTCACCGACGAAAAGATTACCAGGGTTACGAAGTTATTCAAGAATGTGGACGATCACGCGTCGGTCGAGATTTCTGTTTACAGCGGCGAGGATTTAGTCGACATTCAGGCGCGGACAATTAAAGCCGACGGTTCAGTAATAGAGCTGCAGAAAGAGGATTTTCACGTTTCTACAGGAGTCGGAGAAGGACATGTATATTATTCCGACGAACGAAGAGTGAAGTTCACCTTTCCTGCCGCGGAGAAGAACTGCATTCTGGAGGTCAGCTACAAGATTCACGAAACCCATCCCTTCATTCAGGGGGAATGGGACATACAGAGGTCAATCCCGGTTCTCTGCAACACCTTCAAACTCACTGCGCCGTTGCTGCTCATGCAGTCGCATTTTCAGGGCGGAGTCGGCTGGACATGGAGGTACAAGCCTTACAATTGCACGCTGACGGAGCCGATGTTCGACAAGAATCGCACGCCGTCAAAACTGCTGAAAGACCAAACGGTTACGTTTACCTGGACGAAGCGCAACATTCCCGCCTTCGAGCCGGACCCCATGATGGGTCCGCATCTCGATCACCTCATGTATGTGAAATTTGCTCCCTCGGAGTGGAAAACGTGGGATGACATCTCCGGCTGGTATTGCAAATACTACCTGAGGCCGCAACTGGTAACCACGAACGACATTTCCGATAAGGCAGCTCGGCTCACGCAAGGGTGCACCACGGAAACGGAAAAAATCAGAAGGCTCTTCACGTTCGTGCAGACCCTCAGGTACGTCGCCGTCGCAATCGGCGAGGGCGGCTTCGAGCCGTCGAGGCCCCAGCAGGTGTTGGAACGAATGTACGGCGATTGCAAGGATAAATCCGTTCTTCTTTTGAGTCTTCTTGCAAGCGCAGGCGTCGAAGCGAAACCGGCTCTGCTGCTCACATCCGGCGTCGGAAAGATCGATCCCGGGTTCCCCTCATGGAACTTCAACCACATGATCGTTCGCGCATGTACGAAAGACGGCATCGCATACTGGCTTGACCCGACGGCCGATCACTGCAGCCTCGGCGAAATCCCGTACCAGGACCGGGGAACAATCGCCCTCGTGCTGAACGACGACAACACTTCCACTCTGCATGAAATACCGCAGGGTGCGGTCAACGACAACGCCCGGGACATACGCGTGAAAGTCGAAGTCGGTGAGGCGGAGGAAACGACTTTCGACGCCAGCATGAGTTTTAAGGGACAGGAAAATCTGAAAATGCGATCCTTTCTGGCCGATATGACAAAGGAGGACATTGCGAAGTATTGCCGCTCGCTTCTCTCCGACCAGTCCCTTGAGACAAAGCTCGTCGATTATTCCCTCGAAAATGCCGATAGACCGGACTCCTGCCTTGTGTTTAACTTCAGGATGACGTGGCCCAGTCCGCTTGAACGTCAGGGTGATCTGACATTTCTTAACATTGACCCGTTTGAGTCTTACGGTGATTGGAGCTGGCTTGCCAGGGACAAAAGAAAATATGATATCCGATTCAAGTACCCGGGCACATATACGAAGACGATCGAAGTAATTCTCCCGGAGGGCAAATACCGCGTCAGAAACCTTCCTGCAAACGCGGCGAAGGAGCAAAACGGCCTTCGCTTTGAAAAGAAATACAGCATCGGTGAAAACGGGCATTTGCTGGTGGATGAGGTCTTCTCGATAACGCGACCGGTCATCGAGGCGAAGAACTTCCAGGACATGAAAAATTTTATCGGTTTCATGAAATCAGGCTCAGCTCAGAAAATAGTCCTCACAACGGACTGACGACACCCCAAAGGACCAGACGCGTGAACATTGCAGAACCGAGATCGCCGCCCACGTTGCCGGCCAGCTTACCGGCACCGTGATCGGATGCCCGGAGTTCATCAAATAGGGCCAAAAAACCGATAGAATAGCGTAAGGCCGCCCCGGATGCCATGGGAACTACGGTCGCTGGTATACGGTTATGATGGCGGTAGGGGGTAATAATCTTGTAGTCCACGTTGAAAGAGGGAAGAGATAGCACCATGCGAAGTACTTTACGATTTCTGTTGTCGGGATTATTCATCTTAACTGCCGCGACGCTGTCTCACGCCCAGTGGACTCAGACAAACGGGCCCTACGGCAGTTTCGTGTATTCGCTGGGCGTCAGCGGGACGAACCTTTTTGCGGGAACCCAAAACGGCGCCTTTCTTTCCACAAACTACGGAGCCAGCTGGACTCCCGTCAACACTGGTCTGACTTTTCCGCACGTCGACTGCTTCGCGCAGAGCGGCACAACCCTTTTTGCCGGGACCGCAGGAGGCGGCGTGTTCATTTCCTCAAACAATGGCGCGACCTGGACTCCGGTCAATTCGGGTCTCGGCGACTTAAACGTAAGATCTCTAATTGCCGCTTCGGGCGGACTCTTCGCGGGCACCGCCAACTCCGGCGTATTCCGGTCGACAGACTCCGGCACGAGCTGGACCGCAGTCGATTCGGGCCTAACGGTGGTATCGATAAACTGTCTCGCCGCAATCGGCACCGACATCTTTGCCGGGACGAGCGGAGGTGGCGTGTTCCTTTCAACGAACAACGGGAAGAGTTGGGCACCCGTCAATTCCGGACTGACCGAAACTGCGGTGGTCGCTTTCGCAGCCGAGGGACAAAACGTGTTCGCCGCAACAAACAACGGAGGCCTGTTTCTCTCCACAAATTACGGCTCATCCTGGAGTCCTGCCAACTCCGGACTCAACGGAGCAAACGTAATCTCGCTTGTCTCCAGCGGATCGACCGTATTCGCCGGAACACTCGGCGGCGGAATCTTCATCTCAAAGGACAACGGCGCCAGCTGGACCGAATCCGATTCCGGAGTGGCCCCCACGGATATCAACGCTCTCAGCGCTGCCGGCGGGAAGGTATTCGCCGCGACCTGGGGAGCGGGCGTGTTTTCGTCCTCGAATAATGGAAGCAGCTGGTCACCGACAAGCGGCGGCATGAGAAGCGCAAAGGTAGTATCTCTGATGTCGACCGGCTATGGTGTGTTCGCGGGAACCGGCGGCAGCGGTTTGTTTCTCTCTTCGGATGAAGGCGCCAGCTGGACCGACCGCAATTCGGGTATGTCGAACACATATATCAATTCGGTTTGCCAGTCCGGCTCGTTGCTTTTCGCCGGAACAAACGGGAGCGGCGTCTTCCTGTCGACGGACAACGGAATGAGCTGGACGGCATCCAGCTCGGGTTTGTCCAATCCATATGTCGAGTGTGTTGCTGCCGGCGGACGGAACGTCTTTGCCGGCACCGCCAACGGGATCTTCCTTTCGAAAAACGCGGGGGCGACATGGACGGAGGTAGACTCTGGGCTCACGGACACTTACATCGAGGCCATCGTGTTCAGCGGTTCCAATGTTCTGGCGGGAACATACGGAGGAGGAGTCTTCCTCTCCGCAAACAACGGGATAAGCTGGAGCCCAACGGGTCTCGCTAATGTCAATGTAACATCGTTCTCGATCGACAGCCTGGATACCGGAAGCACAATCGTCTTCGCCGGAGCCCAGCAAATTACCGGCTCGGTGCCGGTCAATCTCCCGGCAAATTATCCCGGGACTTTTTCCGCTCCCGACAGCGGAGGAGTATTCATGTCGGCGGACAACGGTTCGACCTGGACGGCATCAGGATTGACAGGGGTAGACGTAAGATCGATAGCCGCGATCGGGAGCGACATCGTGGCTGCGACCGACAGCACAGGCACGTTCATTTCACAGGACAACGGAAGAATCTGGAACGCTTTCAATGCCGGCCTCCTGACCGACACGGAAAGCGTTTACGCACTCGTGATCGCAGATTCGACGCTGTACGCGGGGTCGATAGACGGAGTCTGGGAGCGGCCCCTGTCCGAAGTTACTACAGGCGTGATTCAACACCCCTCGGCTCTGCCTGCCATGTTTTCCCTTTCGCAGAATTACCCGAACCCGTTTAATCCGACCACGACGATCAACTATCAGCTGCCGATGAGCACCGAAGTCACGCTTAGTATATACGACATACTCGGCAGAGAGGTCGCCGTCCTTGTGAGGGGCCGGCAGAGCGCAGGTATCCATACGGTCAACTTTGACGGAAGCAGGCTCCCAAGCGGCGTTTACTTCTACAGTCTTAGGGCAGGAAGTTACACGCTCGTGAGGAAGATGGTACTTCTAAAGTAGAAGAGCCGTTTCAGGGCAGAGAAATCACTCTTCCCTGCCCGACCGCAAAGCACTGGTCCTCGCGCAGGGCACTCGAACGACCCGGCCCATCACGAGTAGTTCTTCAGTCGAAGTCAGAAGTTCCTTTCGTCCGCTGATGGACCGTATATCGACGGAACCGGAATGTTGTTCAGCCTGAGGTACACGGTCAGCTGTCCGCGGTGATGGACAAGGTGGTTGATGGACGAACCGACATTTTCAGATTTCGGCGAGCTGAACAGGGTTTGCCCGTTGTTCTTCAGAAAGAACGGCTCCGTCAACATCTGGTCGCTTACTCCCTGAAGAGCTCTCCTGGCTCCTTCAATATTCTCTTCGAAATGTCCGACCAGTTCTGCCGTCGTCTTCGGCTGGAAATGCTTGATTGTTGCGAAGTCTATTTCCGACCGTTCGACGATATAGGTTAACCAGAGAGGAATCTCCGCTATGATCAGCGCAAGATACCCCATCGGCATCGACTTCTCGTGAGGCTTCCACGAGAAAAGTGTCTCGGGAACCCGTCCCAGACACTTACGTGAGGCGGGTGCTTCCACCTCGAGCTCTTTCAGATAGAACCTTCCGAGCGTAATGTTTTCCACGACGGTATCCTCCTTGTTTGGTTCTACGACAAAGATATCCTCTCCACCCAACACTTGGTACTTCGGTTTGTGACGCCGGAAATAGCCAGACAATGAACACAGATCGGTTCAGACGGTCCGCGTTGGATTGAAACTTTCACTTCCCTTCCCCTGTTTTTGTCGGTAAGAAGCTAGAGACATGCGGGATTATTCGCAGGGAACGCGACGATAAGGGACTGGCACAGCAACCTTGTGGACAGGCACGGTGTAAGGTGGACGGTAAACTACGATGAATAACCGGCTTCTCGAAAATATCACGGGAACCAGGAGCAGAATATGTTAGCTTTTGTCTTTTGGCATTGGAAAAAATCCGATGTGTCCATTGAAGCGTATGAAAAACGGCAGGTGGAATTTCACTCGGCGCTTGTCTCCTCGCCGCCGCGCGGATTTCTGACCTCATTCAGCGTCTGCATAAACGGTGCACCGTGGGTTGCCAAAGGAAGCGACGCGTATGAAGATTGGTATGCCGTCGAGGATTTTGCCGCTCTCGGTCTGCTGAACGAAGGAGCGGTATCCGGCAACAAGGCGAATGCCCACAATGCGGCGGCATCGGGAGCAGACGGTGGTACCGC
>JBJKPN010000002.1:0-61264 GCA_046706365.1 Candidatus Kryptoniota bacterium
GGACCCATGTCTCCGCCCGATATGTAAGTGTGCGACACGCTCAGCTCGCCGACCATCTGCTGCATCACCCAGTTCAGCTGCTGCCTCGAAGTGATGTACGGAATGTACGCCCTGTATTTTTCCCCGATCGCCTTCCAGTTCAGGCCGAACATGTTCGGGTCGAAGAAGAAATCCCGGTACCATCTCCACGTGTCGTTGAATATCTGCAGCCATTCCTTTCTCGGATCGACGGTGTATCTCATCCCGTCGAGGCTCAACTTATTGCCGAGTTCCTTCGTCTTGTAGGCCTCGTCCCATGAGGTGGTGTAGATGTCCTTTTCTCTCTGGATCAACATGTATTGTCCGTTGAGCGACGTCCCGAAGTTGGCGATCTTCTGGTTCAACGTCGTCTCTTTCTTGTCCTTCATGTCGAAGATATGAAGCTCCCATTTCGTCTCGCCGCCGGGCTGGAAGATTTCCCCGTACTCCTCTTCCGTGAATTTGGGAACGGAACACCACGCCACCTTGCCGTCACCCGCCTTGAGGTAGAAGTAGTTGCCTGCCGGCACAGGAAGCGGATACGTGCGCAGCTCGATCCCGTTCAGGTCGATGCGGAAAGTGCTCGACGCCTTCGGCTCGTCCTTTTCGACCGCATCTTCGAAAGGAGGTTTCAGTCCCGCCTGCAGCTGCACCGCCATCACCTGCTGCGGAGTATCTATTACGTGGTCGTCTTCGTAGAAGTCCATCTGCACGTCGAAGTTCCGGCTCGACAGGTAATAGAGATACTTCCCATTCGCATCAAATGTCGGGTTGATGTTGTCGTAGAAGTCGTTCGTGATTGCGTAGCTCTTGTTCTGATCGAGGCTGTAAAGATAAATGACGCTGTTCTTGTTGTAGTGGACGAAGCTGTAGGCGATCCACTTGCTGTCAGGCGACCAGGTGTAATCGCTTATTTGCCAGTAAAATTCGTCGTTTTTGAGCTGATTTGAAGATGCAAATTTGTGAAGCTCCTTTGTCGCGACATCGACATAGAACAAGTCGAAGTTCTTGTTGCCGAAGAGAATCTTCTTCCCGTCGGGTGACCAGACGAGATGGTAATCGGTCCTGTCGAGCGAAGTGGCGAGTGGAATCCATTCTCCTCCGTCGACTCTCTGCATGTACAGTTCATATTCGCCGCTCTTGTCGGAGAAGAACGCCACCCACTTTCCGTCCGGAGATATTTGCGGATACTTTTCGCGCGTGCCCGGCGTGTTGGAAAGGTCGAGCGTCTGTCCTTTTTCAGTAGGCACGATGAAGACGTCGCCCCTTGCTTCTATCGCGGCGTCCCTGCCGTCGTTGGAGACTGTCGCATAATGAATGTAATCCTTCGGGTTGATGACCCTGTCACGCAGTTCCCAGCTGTCGGAAGGAACCATGACGGATATCTGTTTCACCTCTCCGGAGGCGACATCCATTACGTTCAGATAACCGTTATGAACGAAGACGATCTGTTTGTGATCGGTGGATGGAGTCATGACATCTACGTCGTTGTAATGCGTGAGAACGGTCACCTTCCCCGTCGACAGGTCTCTCTTGTAAATATTCGAGATCCCGTTCGTGCTGTCGCAGACATAGTACATGTAATCGCCTATCCACATCGGGTACGCATTCACACCGACGTAAGTAGTGATGGGCGTAAACTTGTTTGTTTTGAAATTATACATCCAGATGTCGGGGTACCAGCCGCCCTTGTAACCTTTCCAGTAGTAATCTTCCAGACCCTTTCTTACATAAACCATTGCGCTTCCGTCAGCATTGAAACTGCAATCCCTGCCGCGGTCAATCGGGAGTTGTTCCGGTGCGGAGCCGCCCTTGTCGGCGAAGTACAGGTTCGGATCCCTGTAAATGTAGTTTTGCCAGAACGATCTGAAGACGACGCGCTTCCCGTCGGGAGTCCATGTCACTGTCTCGGCTCCGCCGGGATTGTAGGTAATCCTGGTCGGCACGCCGCCGTCGGACGGCATTACGTAGATGCTTTGCTGGCCGTCGTAACTTGCAGTGAACGCTATCGATTTGCCGTCGGGCGAAAAGCGAGCTCTGTATTCGTTACCGGGGAAAGTCGTGATTCGGGTTGCCGTCCCGCCGTTAGAGTTAACAAGCCACAGGTCGCCTTCATAAGTGAATACTATTTTGTTCCCGTGTATGTCGGGATCAGTCATGAACCTTCCCTGCTCCTGCGCAATCGCCAAAACGGAGAACAGGAATAGAGAAACCATCAAGGCTGCAAAGCTCTTTTTCATAGACACCTCATTATTTGATTAGATTTGAAAGCGTCCACGACCGGACCCGGGATGCTTACGGTTCCGGTCGCGGACTCGGATGAGAGTTGCTTATTTTTCTCCGGCTGTGAATTTCACCCAGGGCTCTGTCGGACGATCCTTAATAAGCCCGGTCATCCAACGGTACTGCGGATGTTCGGTAAGAAACTTCTCCGCGGAAAAAGGGGTGCCGCAGGCGTCGCCCCACCTCGCGTAGAATGACATATGCTCGGCCATATTCGCATCGACGACCTTTCCGTCAAGCGTTCCCCATGGAGAGAAGGGTTTGCCCGGGCCTCCGTCCATTCTTGAATCGAGCTCGGAATGACCGCAAAGAGTCCTCTGGTCGGGATGGATTTTTTTCAGGTACGTATCGTAGTGATCCGCCTCGAATTTCTCGGCCAACGCGATGTTTATCTTGCCGGCATATTGCTTCATCAGCTGGTGCCACCGTACGTCGCGCGCGACCGATGAATATTTGATATTCGTTTCCTGCTCCGTGGTTTCGAAACGCAGTATCTTCAGGTTCTTCGCAACATTCGAGCCGACAAAATATCCGTCCGTCTTCTTCTGGAGAGAAGTGTATTTCAACCCCTCCTCGAATCTTGCAATCTCGTTGGTTTTTATATCGCCGATAAGCCAGGCGTTCGCATAGCCGCCGTTGTCGCCTTTCTTCATCATGTCGCACCATTCATCTATAGAGTTGGCATACTGAGTCGCATGTCTCATACGCGAGAATTCCGGGACGCCGTTAGGGTCGAATCCCGAAAAAGATCCGATTGTCGTCTCGGAGCCGACGAGACCCGCATCTGTGATGAAAAAGTCCGTACCGCTGTGAATGAAGCCGGGAAATGTCTGCATCAGAATCCTGTGGCCGCTGTCCGGCTTGATGTCGATGATCACGTTGCAGAGCGGCTCTTCGAAGCCTCCCATTGTGTTATGGCCGAGAACTATTTTCCCGTCGGCCGTCATGCTTCCGGTCGCGATGAAGGAGCTGCACGATTCCTGTCTCGGTTTGGGAGAGCTTATTCTCAGCGAGTCTGCGATCGGCGGCCACCAGTAGTCGATGAGCTCCATGTACCCGTTGAGTCCCACAATTTCATTCTGTGTGACGGTGTCGCCGGCCGCATCCATTCCCTCGACAATCCCGTCGATTTCAGCAAGATTTTCGGGATCGACTCTCGGCGTAAGAATCCGTCCTGCGGCATCGACAAAGTACTTCCAGTTCATTCCGCTGAGATAGTCCCATCTCTTCCTGAGTACGCGGAGCGATTCTTTGATTTCCGGAGCCAGGAGATAGCCGTGCTGGAACCCGCGCTCCTCGGGCGTTCCCTCGATGTGCAGGTATACCCAACCTGCTTTGTTGAACCTGTAGCCTTTTTCCAGCCAGGTCTGCTGCTGTTTCGTAAGCGCCGTCTTCGGTTGAGCGAAGAGCTGACTTGAAACGACCAAAAGGAATAAGGTGTAGAAAATGAATCGCCTTCTCATTTTTACCTCCTATGATAATGGTATGAACGACCGAAGAGATTTACTGTCACTTCCATTTTACTATTGCCCTGCAGAGCTCCGTCCCGTCTTCCTCGCGCCTTACATCGCAATAGTTCCGGGACTCCGTCCCTCCTGAAGATACAATTACTCTGTCGCCCAGCACTGCTTCGGACAGGAAATTTATCTCGAAGGTTTCCAGGCCCTTACTTTCCGGGTAATCGGCAGGGAAACTGTCGAGTATCCACTGCATGTACTTTGAAGAATTGACGTGCTTGTTGACGTCGAGGTCCGAGTACCTGACTTTGAGCTCCAATCCCGTTCGCACGGCATCTTCCTGCTCTATCTTCTCGAGTTTCGAATCGAGTTCCTGTCTGCCCGATTGAACCGGGAAATTTCTCTTAAGAGAATCTATCCTTTGCACGCGCATCGTTTTTCTGTCGACGATAAGCCAGGCCGATGTTGCGGACAGGAGTTTCCGGCGGGACTTCGAGTAAACGACAAAATCCCTGAGGCCGAAAAGCCTGTCGGTCCCTTTTCCCCAGGTCTCGACCGTTATCTCGTCGTCCCACTGCGGCATCTCGTGGAACACGGCTAGAAATCTCGAAAGCACCCACAGATGCCCTTCTTCGTTCAGTTCGTCGTAGCTGAATTCCGTGTCTTTGGTATGACTCCATGCGCTGTCCAGCATGAAGGAGAGAAGAATATCCGGTCTGGCTTTGCCGTTTCGATCGACTTCGTAGGAATGAAGACGAAAGGTTTTTGTATGAACAGCTTCAACAGGCTCGCTCATCCCGTGCTCCGATTTGAACCAGGATTTCCCGCTGTCCCGTCAACCGGCACGGGTTGCAGACCAATCGGACTCTGGATTCGATAGATGGAAATGGTGATCTGCCCGTCATTTCAGTCCCGCTTAGGCCCTTCCTGTTTCACTGACGATATGTTTTACTGCGACGAGTTTGTCCGTGAATTTAGTCAACACCTGCAGGAAGAACAAGTTGACCGCCGCCGGGAGGCAGCGGTCAACCGGCAAAAGTTTACTTGGGCGCCGGCCCTTCGGTTATCTGGACCAGGTCGTTTGTGCGTATGTACTTCTTGAAGGCATTCTGAATGTCTTTCGCAGTAAGCTTCATGTAGATGCGCGCAGCACGAATCGGCTCGTCGAGCGGAAGCCCGTCGAGCGCACGGCCAAGCAACCCCTCGGCAATGCTGTTCTCGCTCGACTCCGCGAGAGGAATCTCGCGCATCATGAGCGCTTTTGCCTGTCTCAGTTCCTTCGGCGTGACTTCCGAATCCTGCATCTGCTTCAGATCCCGTATGACAATAGCACGCGCTTTTGAAACGTTGTCCGGGTCGCAGCCATATTCGACCTCGTAAGAGCTGCGCGTCTTAGCGATGTGGAATGTCGATCCGACATAGTAAACCAGCCCGTTGTCCTCACGAAGGTCCCTGTAGAACCTCGTCGCGTAGAAGGCACCGCCAAGGACGTGGTCGCCGAGTATCAACGGATAGTAGTCAGGGTTTGAGCGTGTCAGGCCGATTATTTCCGCGAGATACACCCGGTCCTGCACCCTGCTTTGATCGGGGACGGCAGCAACCGATGCCAGATTCAAGGGGACATGCGGAAGATCCGTGTTTGGCTTCGGGCCGGTAGCCTTCCATCCTCCGAAATATTTTCCGACGACCTCCTCAGCTTTCGCAGGCGTCACATCGCCAATGACAACAATCGTCGTCATGTCCGGCCGGTAAACGTGATCGTAGTAGTCCTTGACCTCCTGAAGATTTACCGCGCCAACCGACTGCGGAGTGGGGTGTCTCAAGACTGGATCGCTGCCCGGTAGAAGAGCCTTTTGAAGAGCCCTGGTTGTGAGGTAATCCGGGCTTTGAAGCTCGCCTCCGATCGTCGCGGCGGTTCGCTGCTGGATAATACTGAACGCCTGTTCCGGCAGCGCAGGGTGAAGTTCGTTATCCGCAAGAAGTTCGACGGCTTTATCAAAGTTGTTGGCGAGGACGCTGACTGAGAACCTTATGCCCGCTGATTCGTTCGCGCCTATATCATCCAGCGCTTTCTGGAACTGAATACGATTCTGAGTTGTCGTGCCGAACTCGAACAACTGGTTGAGGATTTCGCTCACTCCGTCCTGACCCTTCGGAGTTTGCAGCAGGGAGTTGCTTTTTATGCTGCCGATAACCGAAATCGTCTTACTGACAGATTCCGGCTGTACGATAAGCCTTATGCCGTTCGGCAGCATCTTGACCGTCGGGCTGACGGTCGATTTAGGAACGACCAGCCTACCTACCGCGGTCTCGGCCCATGACGGCAGCGTCACATTCTTGGTTTCCTTCGGAGCGAATGATTCGGCGCCGCCGAATCCCCTCGAAGTAACGGGTTTTCCCGAAGCCTGCGGCGTAAGGATGGCCACGATGGTGTTCGACGTGTTCAGGTACTTATCCATGACGCGATTCACATCTTCGACTGTGACCTTCTCCATTGCCTGAATGTCTTCATCCGGAGATTGCCTTCCTTCAATAGCTACCGCATCGGACCATTCCTGCGCGAGACCCGATACCGAGTTCTTCTGGAACTCACCCTCCGAAACCTCGCGTCGTTTGGAGGCCGCTACGATATCCGGGGATGCTCCGGCCTGAATCTGACGGAAAATGATCTGCTTGACCTCCTTGAGAAGCTCCTCGGAATTGTATCCCTTGGGGAATGCAGCCAGGGCGAAACCGAGCCCCGCCTTTGGAAAAGCATCGTACTGGAATCCGGCGTAGAGAGCTCTTCCTTCGGGCACGAGTGAGTACAACTTGCCGCGCTGACTGCTCAGCACGTCCGAGAGGATCTGGCACGCCGCATAATCAGGACTGTTTGTCCCGGGCATTCTGTAAGCGATAACTGCGAAACCGTAAGGGAGGTCCGTGGAAAGCCGCATCGTATCAGGCTTAACAGGGTTGAGTTTGAATTCCGGACGCGTGGGGAGCGGCTTCGAGGGTATGCTGTCAAACAGCTCCTTCACCTGGGAGAGCGCCTGCTGAGGTTCCACATCTCCCACGATTACGAGCACCGCATTGTTGGGGACGTACCAAGTCTGGTGGAATTTCTGCAACATCGCCGCGCTTGTTTGATTGAACGACGGCCTGGTTCCGAGTGCATCGTGTGCATACGGAGTTCCGTCGAACATCTGCGCTAGCAGCTTGGTATAGAAAACATATTCCGGGCTGGAGAGATCGGACGCGACCTCCTGCTCGATGGCGCCGCGTTCTTTGGCCCACAGGCTGTCGGTACACAGGATCGATCTCATTCTGATGGACTCGATGTGAAGGGCAACGTCGAGGTCTTCGGCGGGAACGGTCAGGAAGAATTGAGTTACCATTTGCTGTGTGTCGGCATCGAAGTCGCCACCCATTGCGGCTGTGATATCGGCGAGCTGGTTTGCAGACAGGCCCGGGCTTCCGCGGAACATCATGTGTTCGAGCGCGTGGGCCGTGCCTGGAAAACCGGAAGGGGCCTCGTCCGAGCCGACGAGGTAGTTTATCTCCGTCGTCACGACCGGTGACAGCGGGTTCCGGACAACGATCACTCGCAAGCCGTTGTTGAGCGTTGCGCGGAGCACAGACTCTCCGGCAGAATTACTTTGGTTTGCAAAAGAGTCGGTGTAAAATGGCAGAATAAAAATCGTTCCAACAAGACCTATTAGCAAGAACAGCCTGAAAAGATTTCTCACGCCGGCAATACCGGCAAAGAAACGGCCTTGGGTCGGGGAATCCCTATGCATCTTTCCTCCAGGGGTTTAGGTGAAACGAGTCGCTACTTCGATGGATGTGGCCAAACCGGCTTGAACGTTGCTGAGTTTGCGACGGGGGGGAGAAACGACTCGTGCTGTCAGCACACGCGGTTTTTCTACGAATTTTGCAGCTCTCGAGGTAAAAATATAAAGTCTACTTTAGTCGCATACATTTTAATCATCCAGCCCGTCATTTCATAGGAGTAAAATTCAACAGTCATGTTGAATGAAAGGTTCGAAAGGCTTAACCTTTTCACATGGAAAATTTCGAGAATCTCTCCAGGGAAGAGCTCTTAAGAGTCGTTCAAATGTTCGCGAAAAACTGGCTTGCCCATGACGGGAGCTGGTTTCTTGCGGCCGAAGAGAAATTCGGGATGGAAACCGCGGTCGAGCTGGATACGAAATCGTGGGAGCGATTTGCGGTGGCCGAGGCACGAAGGATAAAAACCGAACTAGGCCTTCCTGAGAAGGGCGGCCTCAAAGCCCTCGACACAGCTCTCAGATTTCGAATGTACTCTGCAATAAACAAGCAGAAGATCGAGTTTACCGACGAAAATACGCTCGTCTTCAGAATGGTGGAATGCCGCGTGCAGTCGACTCGCATGCGCAAGGGGCTTGCTCCTTTCGCGTGCAAACCCGTTGGCATTGTGGAATTCGCTCGGTTTGCGGAAGCTATCGACCCACGGATAAGGACTTCGGTAATTTCCTGCCCGCCGGACCCGATAAATGAGTTCTACTGCGGCTGGAAGTTTACTCTCGATTCAGAAGGCTGATCAAGCCCCGGTTCACCGAGAGTAAACCTGTCCCGTGTCAGCTCTTATGAGGGCCGTGTCCGCCGGGCCGGGGACGGGATCCGTGACCGCGGTGTCCGGAATAATGCTTCTTGAGGGGCTGGCTTCTCTTCGGGAGCGGGAACTTCGGCTCTGGGAGCGGAGTCAACAAATCGTCTTCGGGGTAGATCGAAGGAATATCCTCGCCGAGAAACTTCTTGATTGCCGGTATGGCATACGCATCCGTTTCTGTTGCGAAGCTGACTGAAGTCCCGCTTGCGCCGGCACGCCCAGTCCTGCCGATCCTGTGCACATAATCCTCCGGATTCTCGGGGAGTGTGAAGTTCACCACGTGGCTGATGCCTTCGACATGGAGTCCGCGCGCCGCAACGTCGGTCGCAACGAGAACATTCGTACTTCCCGAACGGAAATTCTCCAGTCTCTTGATCCGGCGAAGCTGTTCCACATCACCGGATAATAGCGAACAATTGATCCCCTGTGCCGAAAGATGATCCTTGAGGTCGCGGGCGGTGTCTTTGCGGTTGGCAAAGACTATGACCTTGTCGAGCCCTCGCTTGGTTATGAGGTTGTATAGAATCTTGAATTTTTCGATGTCGGTGGTTAGGTAGAAGACCTGTTTTATAGTCTTCACCACGACTCTCTCGGGCTCAATCTCGACGATGCTCGGCTCGCTGGTCCATCTGGAAGCCAGCCTGTTTACTTCGGGAGTCAACGTCGCACTGAAGAGCATTGTCTGGCGCTTCGATTTAGGCGGCGTGCTCTCGATAATCCTCCTCACATCGGGGATGAACCCCATGTCGAGCATCCGATCTGCCTCGTCGATGACGAGTATTTCGATCTTATCAAGATGGATATTCCCCTGTTTCTTAAAATCGAGGAGTCTGCCGGGAGTCGCGACGACGATGTCGACTTTACCTTCTGAAAGCGTCTCTTTCTGTTCTCTGTATTCCATTCCCCCGAGAACGGCGAGCACTTTGATGTCTGTGTACTTCGTCAGTCCGTCCGCATCCTTCTTTATCTGCATCGCCAGTTCTCTCGTGGGCGCGAGAATTAATACCCGGGGTGCCTTTCGGTTCTGCTCCTTCAGCGGGTTGTTGATAAGGCGTGTCAGGATTGCGATGAGAAACGCCGCCGTTTTCCCCGTCCCCGTTTGCGCCCGTCCGGCAGCATCGAGTCCCTCCAGAAGTTTCGGAAGTATTCCCGCCTGAATCGGAGTACAGTACTGGAAGTTCAAATCCGAGATGGCGTGCATCACCTCCTGCGGAAGTGCGAAATCATGAAAACGTGTCTTGCCCTCCGCAGGCGGAACGACGAACTGTGATGAATCCCATGTCGTTTTCTCAACGGCTGGCTTTTCAGCGGCTCTCTTCTCGGCCGGCTTGCCGACTGGTTTCTTCGGCTCGGTTCTCGGCTTTTCCAGGCCGCGCCTGTTTTCAGTGAAACTCTTCCTGTTCTCTTTCTGAATCCCGTGAGGCTGGGGCTTCCCGGTTGGCTGGCGCCGCTCGCCTGATTGGGGCCGGCCGCCCTGGTGGGTTCTCTGCTGAGGCTGATTTCCCTTGCCGTCTCCATGCGGCCGTCTGTTCTGATCTTCTCTCCGCCGCGGCTGTCCCTTCTTTTCGGGTTGTTTCGGACTCTTTTCTTCGACCTTCCTGGTTTCAGGCTTGGCTTCTTTCTTGCCGAATATCTTCTTTAGAATGTTTTTTAACAACTTAGTCTTCCTATTTCTGAAACTCTGATGTAGTTATGTTTCGCTGTTTGTTTGCGGACTCATCCTCGTGTGAATCCGATTTCTGCACGACGACCGCTTCCCTTTCGAGCAACACGCCGAACTTCCTGAACACGGCTTCCTCGACAGCCGCTGCAAGGCTGAGGAGCTCCCGCGTCGTTCCCGCGCGGTTCACGAGGGCAAGCGCATGGTTCGACGAAATGCCGACTCCGCCCTGACGATATCCTTTCGGAAAGCCAGCATTCTCAACCAGCCAGGCAGCCGAGAGCTTCACACCGTCCACGGCTTCAAAAGCGGGCGCCCGCTCTATCTTGTGATCTTTCAGCTTTCCGAGAAAAGCCTCGTACTGCGCAGAGGTCAATACAGGATTGACAAAAAAGGAGCCGACCGAGCGGGAATTGGGATCGCTATCGTCAACGACCATGGACTTCTTCCTCCTGAGAGAAAGAACAGCCTCTCTTACTTCATTCAGGCTCGTCTTCTTTTCCCTTCCTCCCGTTTCCTTCTTCCTGTCTCCTGTTCTCTCTTTTTCGGCTTCGATCTGCTTCCTGAGCTCCTCATATTTTAATTCCGGCTCCCCGTCACCGACCAGTCTATAGCTGACCCCGACTATCACGAATCGGTTGATGTCCTCCGACTTGAACCTGCTCGTGCGGTAGCCAAAGCGGCAATCGTTCGAAGCGAACTCCACAGGCTCGAGCGATTCTCTGTCTATCGCATCGACGGAGACGATCGTATCTTTCACCTCCTGCCCGTAGGCGCCGACGTTCTGGATCGGAGTCGCACCGACGGATCCCGGGATGCCTGACAGGCACTCGATTCCCGCAAGGTTCTTCCCAATGCAAAGGCTCACAAGGTCGTCCCAAACTTCCCCGGCGGCAGCAGTCACAAACGTGCCCTCCGCCTCCTCTTTGAATGTAACTCCCTTCAAATCGATTTTCACCACGAGCCCGTCGAATCCATCGTCCCGAAAAATCACATTGCTGCCGCCGCCAAGGATCTGAACTGCAAGTTTCTCATCCTTTGCATAGGTCAGTGCCGATTTTACCGAATCGGTGGTTCCGCACCGGACCAGGTATTTAGCCTTCCCTCCAAGTCCGATTGTAGTGAAATCGGTCAGGGGGACGTCCGTTCTGAGGCCGGACAAACTCTCGGGGGTGACTCTCATACCACATAAGATAACCAATGTGCGCCAAATTTCTCGATGGGAATTTCTGGTTTTCCGGAATCAAACTCTGCCGATATAAGATGGCTCAGCCGTCACCAGCCCTCACAGGATTCGGGACCGGCATTTCGTACCTTGAAAAGACCGCAAAGTGCTTCTATTTTTTCCTCGGTGGCAACATAACAGGAGGGCTGTAAAATGGGTCGCTGTTTCCCTATGGTTATTGTGGCGTGTGTCGTCTGCCTGATCGGAAGAAGCTACGGACAGGAGACGACAGCAGTGCCTTTCCTGCTTATCCCGAATTCGGTGGAGGGAAACGGGATGGGCGGTATCGCAGCCTCGCTCCCCTCCGACGACGCAATATCGACGTTTTCCAATCCGGCTCAACTCGGGCTCTTCAGCATAGATCATTATCTCAGCCTGAGCACTTATTCTCCGAGGACCACATGGCTCCCCGGCGGTAACGGAAATAACATGAGTCTCGATGCGACCGCACTCAGTGCGGGCTTGCAGCTTGACAGGTATTTCAAATCTCCCGTCTCGATCAGCCTCGGCGTGGGCTATTCGCAAGTCTATCTCGATCTCGGTATGTTCCAAACCGGTTTTCCCGGCACTTCGACGATAATATCCCAATTCCATGCATACGACAAAGCCGAAGACATTACGATGGCGGTCGGGATCGACTATGTAGTCAGATTCGGAATGGGATACAGCTTCAAGTCGATAGAGTCCAATCTCGGCCCGATACTTTCCAGCCAGACCGGCGGCCCCCTTCTTGTAAAGACTCCCGCCCACGATTTCGGAATGCTGCTGCAAATACCCTTCATCGATGCCGCATCCGGCATCGTCGGAAAGCCGGTGAAATTAACCGACAGGGTTTACCCCCTTTTCGACATGTCGTTCGGATACGCGGCGAGAAATGTCGGCGGCGAGATCGTCTATGCGGGACAATCGGATCCTCTCCCCCGCCAGGCAGTACTCGGATGGAATCTTGAACTCGGATTCACCACCCGGATCGATAAACATCCGTGGAAGCTGCTGACTTTCACATGGGCAAGAGAAGCCTCGGATGTGCTCGTAACTACTACATACTCCGAGATGGTCCCCGCCCCCGGTGACACGACCTTCGTTTACGGCTTTGCCTACAAGAGCGGACTCGGGGACCTGCGGCCGGCAGGTAACCTCGTTCTGGGGAAAAGTTACGGATCGGTTGATTTGATGAAGGGCTGGCAGGTGCAGCTGGCCGAATGCGTGTATTTCCGCAAGGGTTCGTATACCGGTCCGGGGGGATTGCTTTACAAAACCAGAGGAGAGAGTTTCAAGCTGAACGGCTTCCTTAAGCTGGTTGCATCGCTGGGGGTCTGGGATCCCGAGTACGGGTGGGTTGCATATTTGCGCAACCATTTTGATTTTCAGTACAACAGGAGCACCTACACAAGCACTACGAATGGTGCTATCAACGGAACGACATTCAGCTCGATAAACATTGTGTTCAAATGAGACAGCACCAGCCTCCAACAACCTTGTCAAGGTTTGGACCCTGACAAGGTTACGGCCAGGGCTTACTCCAGCGCGCTCAAGAGCAGTCCGGAAAGGAGCTTCGGGTAGAAATACGTCGACTTCTGCGGCATCACGGCACCCGCGTCGGCGACTTCCTTCACCTGCTCGACTTTCGTTGAATTCAGTATGAAGCCCAGCTGTCCCTTCCCCGACTGGACGGCATCGTCCACTTCGTGTCTGTCGATCGTGTAATTCAGGTTCAGCTTTTTCTCCTGAGCTTCCTTCGAGATCCCGAGAATCTGGGTGAGGACATAATCATGCAGCAGAGTTACGTCGAGTCTTTTGACCGGCGGCGGAACGTTTTCACTGACGATAGACAGCACGTCCGAGCCGGGCTTCAGTTTCATTAAATAGTACTTCTTCTGCGGAAGGATCATGCCGTAAGCATGGTCGCCCGCCGAGAGGAGCGAAGAGGCGAGTGAATCTATGTCGGATTTTGATGTGAATTCGAAATGAGCCTTCACGCTGTCGACGAGTTTTTCCGCGTTGAATCCGCTCAGGCTGTGGAGGATCCTGTGTGTCGGGTAGACCACCAGCCCGGAGTCGAAGATATTTGTGAAGTACATCATTATATAGTTATAAGCCTCTTTGCCTGTATGCTTCGGATTCTTCTCTTTCATTATCCGTTGGTACTCGAGCGCGGTCTCGTACCTGTGATGGCCGTCGGCAATGTAAACGGGGATCTTCGCCAGCAAATCCTGAAATGTTTTCACGGCAGCAGCATCGGTGATCCTGTAAATCCTGTTGTTGACCCCATCCTGGTCGGCTTCCAGAAAAGGTTTCGTGTTCGCGAGCTTATCGTACTCCTTCTCGAGAGTCTTGCCCGGGTCGCCGTAAACACTGAAAATCTGGCTGAAAGATGCCTTCGTCGCCGTCATGAGTTTCAGCCGGTCCATCTTCGGCCCGGAAAGCGTGTGCTCGTGCGGGAGGACGACACCCGCTTCGAACGGCTCGAGCTTTATCCACGAAATAAAGCCGCGCCGGGTCACGTTCCTGCCGTCCTGTGTCTTGAAAGTCTGCAGGCAGGGATAGACCGAAGCCTCGCCGTCCCGCACCAGCGCCTTCTCTCCAAGCATCCTCTGCATTTCCGCTGCCGCAGCAGGGTACGGATCGGATGCCGGGTTCAGGTCGAGTCTGATGATGTTGTTCGTGTTTCTGTTGAATAAATCATGCTGCTGCTCCTTGTTTATCACATCGTAAGGAGGAGCCACGACTTCCGAAAGATTTTTAACGACATCTGTGTTGTAATAGATCGCTTTGAATGGTTGAATGTCTGCCATTATAATTCTCCTGTTGTCGGATTTATAATAACCATCGGGGGATAGGTCATGCAAGGAGCCGCGGTCCGCCGGATAAGAACGTAGGTGTCGGTTCGCTGCTGTGGTCCTACTTCTTCTTTGTGAAGCTTTTTCTCAGGACTGCTATCTGCCCTGAATGATAGACATTATGGGAAATGACGCCATGCAGCATCGTGTAATTATCGTATTTCTTTCCGACGACGGCGGTCTCCAGCTGTTCAGGAGTGAGTTTCTCAATGCGTCGCATCAATTCAAGATAAGCATTATCGAGACGCTCGAGCGTCCTTTTCCACCCCTCTTTCGTCATATCCACGGGAGCACGCCAGTCTTCTTCCGGACTCGGGTCGACATCCTTGCCGTCGAGTCTCTCCGACACTACTTCCATCCAGAACGAAAGATGTTCTACTATGACGGAGATGGCGTGAGCCCCGCCCGGCGCTTTTGAATATGCCGCCTCGAAATCTACGCCCCCCAGTGTCTCCTTCAGGGAGGGCCCATGCCAGGGCTCCCCGTTATAAGTCTGCTTTAATAACCCGGCTATTCTCTTTGCTTCATCCATTTTGCTAATCTTTCTTCAGCCCTCTTTCTTTGCAGGTTTTCCCGGCCAACCTCCCGGACCGATCACCCGATTCAAACTTGCAACTTCTGGCTTTCGCGTTGCACCTTCTGACCTTTGAATTTTGACTCTACTACCTGTATCCCAGCCTTCTGATCTTCCCCTTGTCGTCCCGCCATTCCTTCTCGACCTTCACGAACAACTCGAGGAAAACCTCGTGTCCGACCAGCCGCTCGATCTGCCTGCGGGCGTTCTGTCCGACTTTTTTGAGAGCGGCTCCTCCCTTCCCTATTATTATCCCCTTGTGCGAGTCCCTTTCGACGTAGACGACCGCGCGGATGAAGGTCTTCCGCTCGCTGTCGCTTTCCCTGAACTCCTCAATTTCAACTGTCGTCGCGTAAGGGACCTCCTCCTTGAACAACTTGAATATTTCTTCGCGTATCAGTTCGCTCACGAAGAATCGTTCGTCCCTGTCGCTTACGTAATCTTCGGGATAAAACGCGTTTCCTAAGGGGAGGTACTTCACGATGGTTTTCAGCAGATCGTCCAGGTTTTCCCCCTTCAGGGCGGAGACGGGAATTATCTCGGTGAATGGATAGACTTCACTCATAGATTGAATAAGAGGAAGCACATCCCCCTTTTTGAGAAGGTCTATTTTATTGAGTACCATGAAGACGGGCTTCTTGTCCTTCAATTCCGTGAGCCTGGCAACCGCGGATGAATTCTTCACCGATCCGCCAACCCCGCGGCTGCTCGCGTCGGCCAACAAGACGACAACGTCGGCCTCCTCTATCGCCTCACCGGCAAAAGACATCATGATTTCCTGAAGTGCATACTTCGGCTTTATCAGCCCGGGCGTGTCCAGGAAAATGATTTGGTATTCCTTGCCCGTGAGAATCCCAGCGATCTTATGACGGGTAGTCTGAGGCTTGGGTGTAACTATCGATAGTTTCTGCTCGAGAAGTGCATTGAGAAGCGTCGATTTGCCTGCGTTCGGCTCGCCCACCAGGGCAACGTAGCCTGCATGGAAAGTTGCCGTCGGTTTATTGTCTGCAGCCATTCCTAAGACAACTCCAACCTGCAAGCTCCAACCTCCAAACAACGGCCAGGAGTAAGACAATTAACCAATAGACACTCGTTCTCTTCCAACCTGGCTATTGGTTCTTTTCCATTTGTTTGGAGCCCGTGAGATGGTGTTTGGAACTTGCCATCAGAGTGCCGATTCTCCACTCTCCTCCGTTCGGACTCGAATAACTTCCTCAACCGGATAAATGAAGATTTTTCCGTCACCGACCTGCCCGGTCTTTGCACTCTTGATGATCGTCTCGACAATTTTGTCGACATTATTGTCGGGAGAGATGATTTCGATCTTCATCTTAGGCAGGAAATCGATCTGGTACTCGGAGCCACGGTACATTTCGGTATGCCCCTTCTGTCGACCGTATCCCTTGACCTCTGTGATGGTCATTCCCTTTATACCGATCTCTATCAGCGCCTCTCGGACGTCGTCGATTTTGAACGGCCGGATGATAGCTTCAATCTTCTTCATTTCAGACTCCTCGGTTTTGTGAGGCCGTTATTCGTTTCCATGGATTTCTCGAACAATATTGTCACAAATGGGCTACAGAAGCAAGAAAGGATCTCGCCGCGCCGCCGCTTCATCTGATATTATTAGGAAATAAAGGACGATCGATCATTCCGGACAAGTCATTGGATCCAATTCTCCCATACCTGCAATATCTTTTCCAGATGCGAAAATTGTAAAGGTTGGCAGGTATTGTTAAATTTTATGGTTATAAATTGGAGCAGATTTGAAAGCAAAACTAGCACTTGCCAGCGGAGTAGTCTTCAGCGGTGAATCGTTCGGCGCCGAAGGCGAGACCGCGGGCGAAGTCGTATTCAATACAAGCATGATCGGTTACCAGGAAGTCCTTACCGATCCATCTTATTGCGGCCAGATAGTCACGATGACCTATCCGCATATCGGCAATTATGGAATCAACCCTGAAGATTTCGAATCTTCGAAGCCGCAGGTGGCAGGTTTTGTCGTCAGGGAATACAGCAAATTCTACAGCAATTTCCGCGCGACGGAAAGCCTCGGCGAATTCCTCAAGCGAAACAATATTGTCGGAATCGAAGCGATAGATACACGGAAACTCACCAGGATCATAAGAGAAGTCGGCGCAATGAACGCGATCATCTCGACGACGGACCTGGACGACGCCTCTCTGGTTGGGAAGGCCAAGGCGTTCCCGTCGATGTCGGGCCTCGACCTGGCGAAAGTTGTAACCACGAAGAAACCCTACACATTTTCCAAGAACGGCAGGAGCGATTTCAAATTCAGGGTCGTTGCCTACGACTTCGGGATAAAGACCAACATACTGCGGAAGCTTTACGAACGGGGATGCGACGTAACGGTCGTTCCCGCCAACACCTCCGCTGATGAAATCATGAGGTCGGATCCTGACGGAATATTTCTCTCGAACGGCCCGGGCGACCCTGCTGCGGTCACTTACGCGATCGACAGCATGAGACAACTTATCGGGAAGAAGCCTATCTTCGGCATCTGCCTCGGCCACCAGATTCTCGCCCTTGCAGCCGGCGCGAAGACGTTCAAGATGAAATTCGGACACCGCGGCGCCAATCATCCGGTCAAGAGACTTTCCAACGAGACTGTAGAGGTGACTTCACACAACCATGGGTTCGCCGTCGACCCCGGTTCGCTTCCCGCCGATTATGAAATCACGCATATCGACCTAAATGACGACATTTTGGAAGGATTCCGGCACAAGAGCCTCCCGTTATTCTGCGTGCAGTACCACCCCGAAGCCTCTCCCGGTCCTCACGACAGCGACTACCTGTTCGACGATTTCGTACGGATGATGGAAGGCGTTAAAGCGGAGACGAAGTGACTGCGATTGCGATAACATCCGCAATATCGAAATTCCTGCGTGCTCTAAGGGATTTCCTGAAAGGCGTTTTTTCAGACCACAGCGAGGGGCCGCGCTGCTGTTAGAACACCTCAGTCTTTGAAGCGCTGATTTTCCCGCCGGTGAGGCTCACCAAAGCCTCGGATTGACTATGTCATTATAAATCGAACCGAAGGTAAAGCTCAATCCTAATGATGTCCAGTAAGAATACTGGGTAGCCAGCTCGGTCTGCTGGAGGAGTATCTGATCGGCGGTCGCACCGGTTTGGGGAAGGGATATCTGGTCATGGATCAGCGAAACGGCACCCGACAGGTTCACCGAGAAACCGTGCGCGAGGGCGAGAGATATCTGAGTATAGAATTGAAGGTGATTCTCGGAAAAGTTATTGAAGTAGTTTGCGCCGTTCAGCGAAGCATTTATCGTCCCCCACGGCTGTGTCAAATCGAGGATGAGGGAAAGGTTCTCCTGTCCGAGCCTCTCGTAGAGTTTGTTGAAAATCGTTTCAAGATAATACGACGAGTACTGGTAGCTTAGCTCATAACGGAACCTGAGCTGCCGCAGCGTCGCCTGGGAATACGGAAAGATATCGTATTCAATCTCTGGCGAGAGCGTTATCTGCTCTTTCTCGTTATTGTATGTTGAAGAATAGGAGGAGAGTATTCCTCCGACCGACCAGTGGCTCCCCAGACTGAATGCTCCCATGCCTTCGAAAGTCTTCTGCCGGGTGATGGCTATGACAGGCTGTCCGTCGGTGGTGTAGCGATCTTCCTGGTACACTCCTCTTCCGCTGAAGAGGAACTTGGACGACCGTGTCGTTCTGCTGACAGTTGCCGAGCCGGCCCAGGAGTCTTTGGTGGTCAATGCCTGTCCGTTCAGGTATCCGCTCGCCCCGATGTTGAACACCCAGTGATCCCACTTATCTCCCGGCTCAATCTGCACCTCGTGTTTTGACAGGTCGACCGACAGGCATCTCGCTATCGGCATCCTTTCTGCGTAGCGGACCAGCCCGAGCTCCAGCTTTCTCGATACGGCTTCCATTATCTCTTCGGAGGTTTCCGAAGGAGCAGATGCACATTCAAGCGTATCGTTCATGCCTTCGAATCTTTTGCGGCCGAGGAAGATCAGCGTGAATTCACGTCCGCCACCGCCTGTCGGCATCGCAGTAACAAGCACCTCCACTTGTGCCTCGTTACGGTCGCGGACATAGTTGACAAACCTGACGTGGGTTCTTATGTAATTGAAATTGCATGTTCCGCAGTCCAGGAAGACTTTTGGCTCAGTCAGTCCGGCTGCGGGATATTCGGAATTGTTCAGGGCGAAAGCAGCCGTTGATACGGAGAGGATTGTGAGGAGGAGCAGAAGTCTTTGCATGTTCTCGGGTTCTATCTTTAAACGGTCGTCTTCGTTCGTTTTGCACAAATTTGTGGGGCGTGGTTAATTAGTGGAATAGTATCCCACTACATAAACGAAGGTAAGACTCACAGGAATTTAAAAAAAGGAAAAGTCGCAATAATTTTCATCCTTCATCGACAATATGCACCTTTCGTCCGGGTACGCAAACCTTGCAGACCGGAAGGCAGCATTTGCACGCCATCAGACTTTATTACCTTATTGTCGTCATCAACAATGTATTCTCGCCGCCAATTCAGCCTCCCTGCCCGGCACGCTATGTGAATCTTATTCGGGAAAAAGGAGAAATGATGCTGACACGATCGAGCATCTTACTGGTTTTAATGTCGCTGGTCCTGTTCGGGTGTTCCCAATCTACGAACCCCTTATCCTCGTCGTCCGGACAGGGAAATGTGACAATGTCGGTTGCATTCTCGAACACTTCCGGAGCCATCGGTATCGCGAAGGGAAGTTCGTCGATGTCCACCGTGAGTTCGGTAATGTCCGCGGACTCAATCCGCATCGACAGCGCGATTGTCGTGTTGGCCAAGATCCACTTCGAGTCAAACATCGATACAGTAGAAGTCGATACAAGCGATAATATTCCGTCCATTTATCTCAACAGGAACGATTCGAGCACGACTTTCTGGGGCCCGTTCGTAATCCACATTCACGACACCGTGGCGATAAACTTTGCAAACAAAACACTTCCTCCGGGAACCTACACGGGCATCAAGTTCGCCATTTACAGGCTCGGGAGAGGAGAACCTTTCGAGGACAGTGAGCATTTCAATCATCCGAACAGAAATCCGAGCGATTCGGCGATCACCAACTACAGCATCGCGGTGTGGGGATCTGTCTACAAGGACAGCACCTGGGTTCCGTTCGCGTTCAAGGACGACCAGAATCTCGAATTCAAAGTGAAGGGAACATTCACCATAACCAGCGCGGCGTCAGGAATTAACGTCGCCTTGAATTTCAATCTGGGATCATGGTTCACGAATCCCTACAACGGCAGCATCCTCGACCCGACCGATATGACTTTGGGAAACCAGATCATGATAAGACAGGCGGTACGTCAGTCGTTTGAAGACGGACGCTGCGGACGCGGCGATGATTTCCACCGCTGGGGATTCTGATTGCCCGGCAAGAGAGAGTTCTTGAAAAACAAGTTTACATAGATTTGCCAGCCTCAAGCCACAAAGGGAAAGCGGGGCCCGTCAGCGAAAAGCCGGCGGGTCCCGTTTCTTTTTATTTGAATCTGCGGTGTTGTGTCGTGTCGGGAGCCGGAAGACCGGGATTGTTGAAAGGAATCTCCGGCATGTTGTCGATGTTCGGACTAAGCCCGTTTCGGCGGCCGGGAGTGTTGAATCGCGGCTCCGGCATCCGGTCGGGGTTTGGAGTGTCAGGGTTCCGGATTATCATTCCGGGATCTATTGAGGGGTCGGTCCTCGCGATCAATATGAAGTACTTGGTATTTCCGATCACAACTCCGTCGCTCTCAACGTACGGCCGCGACTTCTCAATCTTCCCAATCAGATTCTGCTCCCCAACCGTTGACGAATCGGGCGGCAGGATTTTCAAGCTGTCCGACTGAGCCTGGGCGAGAGAGTACTGAGCAAGGAAGAAAATCAGGACGACTGTCGTTTTCATAAAACCTCCCCTTCTCGACTTGATTCAAATACAGCAAAATGGATTCTTTATAACTCCACAGTTTCTCCGTGTCCCGTGAGGATCCTGCGATTCAATCAACTTCGCCAAGAGATTAGGATGATGTTTTCTTCCCCTTATTGAGCAATTCGTTCAACCTTCTCTTTGCATATTCCGCGAACGATTTATCCGTGGTTTTATCATTCTTCAGAAACCTTCGATACCAGTACATGGCATCCCTCGTATGATGCGACTGGTCGTAGGCCAGCCCAAGCCCGTAGAGCGCCTCGCCGTCTTCCGGATCCAGCTCGTAGACTCTCCTGTAATTGGCGATTGCGCCCCTGTAATTTTTGACTCTGATTTGGACCGCAGCTATGCTCTTTAATATCGAAAGACCGAAAGTCAGCGTGCTCTTCGAAAGCGAATAGGCAATCTTCATAGACGTTATAGCCTCATTCGGGCGGCCGAGCTGCATCAATGCCAGTCCGAGGTTCAGCCGTGCCTGCGGATCGAGCGTGTCGAGCTTCACCGCATGCCTGAAATAACTTTCCGCCTTCCCGTAATCGCCGAGGTTGTAGTGCCACAGCCCGATGTTCCCGATGTCGTCGGAAGTCGTGTCCCCGGAAATGGCCAGGTAACGCTTCATCAGGCTTATCGCGGTCTCGAGGTTCGCTTTCCCTTCCATCCTGCCGTGACAAAGCGCAAGTCTCTTTATGATATACGGGGTAGCACCGAAGGTATCGAGCACAAAGGAGTACTGTTCCGAAGCGTCGCTGAACTTGTCGGTATTGTAGTAAACTTCGGCCAGCATGAGGTGCGCGGCGGAATTCGTCGAGTCGGCCGCCAGGAGCTTTGCAATGAAAGGGTAAGCCTCGTCGTATTTGCGTGCGGCAATGAGTCCGTCGCAGAGCGCAAGCACTTCCCTAACGTCGAAGTGCTCCCTCACGAACTCCTCCGCATCCCGATATTTACCCTCGGTGCAGAGCGCGTTCACAAGTTCAACTCTTGCCGGGTTGTAAGTCGAATCCCGTGCTACGGCAACCCTGAGGAGACTGACTGCCTCCGCGGTATTGTGAATCGCGATCATGATCTCAGCGCGATAAAAACAGGCGAGCGGGAAAAGGGAATCTGCGGAGTCCACCGCCGCGAGCGACTCCAGTCCTTCATTGTAATCCCCAAGCTGGTAGAGACAGACGCCGCGGTAGTAATGTAGTTCGGCTGTCGAATCCGATGCAACGAGACTGTCGAAGAAAACCAGAGCCTTTTTATATTCGGCAGAATTGAAATACTTCATCGCCGTGCTCAAAGCCGTCACGCTGTCGGATTCAACAAGTGGGGCCGAAGGCGTTCCTGTCGCCGAACCACAGGCGACAATTAGAAACATCAGCGCTTCCAGAAGTGAGTTCTTATGAAGTCGAGTCATTTCGACTTCTTAAGCTCGTTCTCGTACTCCTGTATCATGAACTCGGCGTGGCGTATCATCTCATCCGGTTTGACACGACTTTTCTTTACCTGCTCCAGAAAATCATGATAGGCCTGTTTCGCCTTGCCGTATTCATGAGTACGCTCGTACTGCATTGCCTGGTTATACTCCAGAATAGCCGCCTGCAGTACGACATAGTCGAGGTTGCTCGGCGCGGAAGTCTCCTCAGGTTTTTCCGCGGGAGATTTTGACTCCTTCAGCTTGAATGTGAACGGAATTACCACCCATACTCCCACCGGCTTCTTGCCGAGCATAGCTGGAGTGAACCTGTACTTCATCGCTGCTTCCACCGCGGGACGATCAAATATTTCCGCATCGCTCTTGAGAATCGTCACGTCTCTCGGCTTTCCCTGTTCGTCTACCCAAATCTTGAGGATGACCCTTCCCTCTATTCCAGCTTTCTGCGCAAGCTCCGGGTAGTAAGGGATCACGGATTTGACAATCTCGGGCTCCTTGTCGACCGGGACGAAATCCGGAGGAGGAACCTGCCTGGAAGGAACGGGCACGGGATATATTCTTGTCGTATCCTGCGCAAGCAGCGGCGAACAGCCCGTCACCAGAATGACGAGCAGAACTGCAAACGATAACCTTGTTTTCATTGGCGATCTCCTTCATATGTTCGGCTCACAACCGGATACACGGTCTGCTGAGGCATTACATACATTCCCTGGGACGACAGGGCACGCTGCAGCTCGCGCTGGCTCATGCTTTTGTTTACCATGAAGCCGAACGCGAACGAGACGACTATGAGTATGACTGCGGCCGCGGACACGACATAAGCCGGGAGTCTCAGGCGGTAACTCATTAAGTTAGGTTTGCCTTTGTTCCGCATTTGCCGAAGCATCGCTTCGTCGAGCTCGGACGGGTAAACCCCGCGGTCGTCACCTGCCATGGTCCGGAGTTTGACGGCCGAGGTGAAAAAGTTCTGGCAGCTCTCGCAGCCGTAAAGGTGTGAGAGCGCGGCGTCCATGCTTTCCGTCTCTTCCTCACGATCGAGGAAAGCGCTGAGTCTTTGCTCCACAAAGTCGCAGTCCATGTCACACATCTCCATAAAGCTTCTTGTAAATTTCACTCGCCATCTTTCTCGCCTTGAAGAGGCGCGATTTCACCGCCGAGACAGTCGCATCGAGGGCCTCGGCAATCTCCACGTAACTGAGCTCGTTCCACTCCCGCATGACGAGTACTTCGCGGTAATCCGTCGGGAGATTGTCGAGCAGCCGCCTGAGCATTTGCGGTGAATCGCTGAACTCCGGGTCGCTCGAGAGGAGTTCGGGTATTTCGTCGCCGTCGCCCCCCATGTTGCGGAGTTTCCCCCTGTCGCGGATCAGATTCAGGCACCTGTTCCTCGCGGACCTGTACAGCCACACTTTCACCGGCAGCCCGGCGTCGAACGGGATCGGGCTCTGAAAGAACCGTGTGAATACTTCCTGCACGACGTCCTTCGCTTCTTCCGTGTCGTTCAGCATCTTGCAGCAGAAACGGTAGATTCCTGTCTTGTGGTGATTGTAAACCGCCATGAATTCCGCCCTGTCTTCAGAAATCGGCACGATTCCCTTTCTGAATATTCTCAGCCTGTTGAGCTCCCGAGCAATTGCGAGCCTTCATATAAATAACCCACCAAGCCCGCAAAAGTTGCCGCCCGATCCAATGTTCGCAATCGACTCGTGAAATTCAACCTCAACCTCTGCGACTTCCGTTCAATCAAAACACAGAGGCACGGAGACACGGAGAATCACGGAGGCTTTTCTAGAGACAGGTCCCCTCTACGAGGCTCGCTCTCCTCGTCGACAGTCGTGAATAATAGATCATCTTTCTTTGTGTTACATGTTGCCTGTCGATGCCCGCGCCCGTTCCAAGCCAGTGGCCAGCCTATGGCTTCGGATCTCTGACACTTGCCTTTGACTTTTCACTTATGACCTCAACCTACCCGCTTCCGTTCAATCAAAACACAGAGGCACGGAGAAACACGGAGAAGGAGAGCCTATGCACTTGTTAAGGTGGACGCGCGGGAAGGTCCGTTAAACCCTTCGCGGTTTGGAGATGTTTCCAACCTTTGTTTCCCTAAGTTCGCCATTAACCAGCGCTACATACTTCTTACTTCCTACTACATTCTATTAACCGACCTCCGATCTCTGGCCTCCGGCTTCTGACCTTTGACTTCCTCTCCTGTTCCATTGTCTTTCATTCCCTCCCCCAATAAATTGGGAAAAAAGGCGGCTAAAGCTTGAAAACCCCAAGAAAACATCGCGAACTGACACCGGAAGAGCTTACCTGGCACTGCCCGGAAAGCGAACTGAATTTCAAATCCACGGAAGAGCTGGACCCGATAGATGACATAATCGGACAGGAAAGGGCGGTCACGGCACTGAAGTTCGGAGTCGAGATCAAGAGCCCCGGCTACAATGTCTTCGTGAGCGGGCTCGCCGGTACCGGCAGACTGACGACAATCAAGAGACTGCTCGAGGAGATTACCGTCGAGTGCACTCCCTCTCCCGACAGGTGCTACGTTTACAATTTCAAGGAGCCGGACAACCCTCATCTCCTGGAATTCGAGCGCGGAGTCGGACGCAAGTTCAAGGAAGACATCAGTGCAACCGTCCGGTACCTGAGCAGAAAGATCCCCGAGCTTCTTACGGGCGAAGCCTATACCGACTTGCGCGACAAGATCGTGGACGGCTATGAGAAGCGCGAGAAGGCACTCCTTCAGGAGTTCCAGAAGAAAATCGAGGCCGAGGGGTTCGCCCTCGTCCCGGTGCAGGTCGGCCCCGTTACGCAGCCGCAGGTTTTTCCCACCTACGAGGGAAGACCCGTCGCAGTTGAGGAGATCGAGCATCTTGCCGCCGACGGAAAGATAACTGGCGACAAGTACTCAGATATCGAGCAGAAACTTCAGGAATTCAGAAAAGAGCTGATATCCATCGCAAGAAAGGGCTCCGCACTCGCAAGGGAAATGATGAGGAAAGTCGAGGACATGGAGCGGCAAACGGTAGCCGGCGTCGTCGAGCTGATATTCGAAGAGCTCGTCAGCAGGCACAAGACGAACAAGAATGTCCTCGATTACCTGAAGCTCGTGCAGGAATACACCCTGAACAACATTCACATCTTCAAACGTACCGAGGAAGCGGAATCGGAGAGCCCGAGAGGAACATCTTCTGCGAGATCAGAGTCCGACCCGTTGATCGTTTATCGCGTGAATGTAATCCAGGACAACACCGGACGAGAACCGTGTCCCGTCGTAATCGAAACGAGTCCGACCTACACCAACCTGTTCGGGACGATCGAACGGACGGCCGATGCGCGCGGCTTCGTTCAGACGGACCATACGAAGATCAAAGGCGGGGCGCTTCTCAGGGCCGACGGCGGTTACATTGTCCTGAACGCGCTCGACGCGCTGACCGAGCCGGGAGTCTGGAAGGCACTGAAACGGACGCTCGTGTACAGGAAACTGGAGATTCAGCCGCTCGACACTTTCTTCCAGTTCAGCCCGCTCGCACTGAAGCCCGAGCCGATCGAGATCAACGTCAAGGTGATCCTCATAGGCGATCCGTACATTTATAATATACTTTACGAGGCGGAGGAGGATTTCAAGAAGATCTTCAAGGTGAAGGCGGACTTCGACAGCGAGGTAGGGCGCGATCCGCAGAAAATAAGCGAGTACGCGAGGTTCATTTCGAGAATCTGCCGGACGGAGAAGCTGATGCACTTCGACAGGTCCGGCGTGGCGGCCGTTATAGAATACGCTGCAAGGCGGGCCGGGAGACAGGATAAGCTCTGGACAAGATTCAGCGACATCGCGGACCTCCTGCGCGAATCACATTTCTGGGCGAGCAAGAACTCACACAAGCTCGTCAACCGGGAGGACGTCGAGAAAAGTCTCGATGCGTTGATCGAGAGGAACAAACTCATCGAAGACAAGATCCAGGAGATGATCGAGCAGGACGTGCTGATGATAGACACGACGGGCAAGCGCGTCGGGCAGGTAAACGGCCTCTCGGTTTACGACATCGGCTACCACTCGTTCGGCAGGCCGACCCGCATCACCGCAGCCGTCGGAATGGGCAAGGCGGGCATTACGAGCATCGAACGTGAGGCGAACCTGTCGGGGAAGATACACGATAAAGGCGTGATGACGCTCTCGGGCTATCTCAGGGAGAACTTCGCGAAACGGAAGGCCCTTTCGCTTTCCGCGAGCATCGCGTTCGAGCAGTCGTACAGCGGCGTCGACGGGGACAGTGCCTCGTCGACCGAGCTATACGCGATACTGTCGAGCCTCAGCAACCTCCCGATCAGGCAGGGCATCGCCGTCACGGGGAGCGTGAACCAGAAGGGGGACATACAGCCGATCGGCGGCGTCAACCAGAAGATCGAAGGGTTCTTCCAGGTATGCAAGGCGAAGGGATTGACCGGTGAGCAGGGAGTGATCATGCCTACGCGAAACGTGAAGGACCTGGTGCTCCGCGACGAGGTGGTACAAGCCGTGAAGGCGAAGAAGTTTCATATCTACCCCGTCGAGAAGATACAGGAAGGTATCGAGATCCTGACCGGAAAGGCTGCCGGGAAGCAGGACACAAAAGGCAAATATGAAAAGGACACTGTGTTCCAACTAGTGGCCGGGCGGCTCGAAGAAATGGCCGGAGAGAAGAAGGATCAAAGAATAAGGAGAAAGGAGACAGGGAGGAGGGGGGGACGGAATGTGAGAAGAAGGGGAAGAAAGTAGAAATAGTACGTGGTTCTGGATTCGTTGTTCGGGGTTCAGAGTTACGGGTTCAAGGTTCGAGGTGCGTTGATGAAAATCCGTTTCAGCCGGAAGCAGCCGGTTCATTTGTTTATCCCGCGGTGTCCTGCGGCCCATTTCATCGGGTTATCCGAAATGTATTTCCGAATCCGATTCAGGTCCACGTCCGACCGGATAATATGTTCGTAGTAGTTCCGCTCCCAAAGCTTCTCCCCGGATAAGCCATTAATTTCGTTTATCCCTTTCGAAGAATTCATCCTGAACCTGCCGACGATCCTGGGTAACAACATCTGACGTCGAAGTTTCATTTTAAACTGTAAATCACCGAAGTGTTTTTTTTCCGACAGTCGGGGTGATTGTCAGGAGTGTTGTCCGGGCAATTCATGCATAATCTCCGAATAACAGGTCCGTACTAATCAGATAATCGGGCTGCCTCCCTTTTCCGAATTATCCTGTTAATCCGGCTTGTGAACACACGGGGTAGCCGGACTCGTCCGGACAACTCATGAATTGGCCGGACGAGGATCCGTCAATTAGCCGCCTATTCTGTCGGCCAGGACAATATTCTGCCGGTCTACTCTTCCGGCTGAAAATCCGGATGACCCGTCTGCCACAGGATGAATGCAAACTGGTCTGCGAAATTCCTAAAGGTGACCACTTTCTCCTCCGTGAAGTGTCCGCTCTCGTAGTTGACCTTCATCAGAACCGGCTTGCCCGACACCGACGACTGCTGAACCGCAGCTGCGAACTTCCCCGGCTCCCAGGCCACAACCCGGGGATCGTTCCAGCCGGCAACGCATATCAGCGCGGGATACTTCACTCCCTTCCGCACGTGCTGCACGCCGTCCATCTCATACAGCGCCAGGCACTGCAGCGAGTCCTTCACCGTGCCGAACTCTGCAATGTTGGGCGGACCGTTCGGCGTGAATTCCATCCGCATGGCGTTCGCACAGCCGACGTTGCAGATCGCCGCTCCGAAAAGGTCGGGCCGTTCCGTAATCGCACGGGTTATAAGTATCCCGCCCGCACTCGTGCCCGTCCCTGCCAGCTTGCCCGGAGAAGTGTAGCCGTTCTTCACCAGGTATTCCGCACACGAGATGAAATCCTTCCAGGTGTTCGGTTTCGTCGCCTTGAAGCCGGCCCTGTACCACGATTCGCCCTTCTCTCCGCCGCCCCTGACATGTGCGTAAGAGAGCACCACCCCCTTCAATGCAACGGACCGGAGGATGCTGAAAGAGGGGGTCATGCTGTAGCCGTAGGCTCCATACCCGTTCAGGAGGCAGCAGTTGCCGCCGTCTTTTTGAATACCCTTCTTGTATATTATCGAAAGCGGAATCATCGCACCGTCATGACCCGGCACTTCTACTTCCTCCGCGACAAGGTCTTCGAATCCGGGATACTTCACGTTCGAGTTGAAACTACTTTCGGAAAAGAAATCCCTGTCCGCATCATAATCGTACCATTCGGTCGGCTGAGTCCACGATGAGATTGTCACGAGAAACCTGTTGGAGAATTTGTCCGGACAACTGACATCCACGGTCCCCTGCATCGGCAGCGACAGCTCTCTCGTTTTCCCGTCGTAGAAGTGGTAAGCAAGCACCCGACGTGTAATTCCGTTGGAATAAACCGCGAGCAGGTAGTCGTTGCTTTTGACGATATACTGCAGGACATCGCTCTGTTCAGGCAATACGGTTTCCGCGTTTGCCCAATCCGGATGCTCGACATTTGTCGAGACAAGCCTGTAATTGGGCGATCCCTTTGAAGTTACGGCGTAAACCCTGTGTCCGTGGAATTCGATTCCCCGCACCAGACTGTCGGAAGTCGTACAGAGAACTTTCCAGGCAATCGTTGGATTCTCTGTCTCCCTCGCCGGTGCATAAAAGGCTTTCATCTCGGGCTGCACGGTGTAGACAAAACCGAATACGTATTCAGGATACGTTTCGTCCACGAAAGCAATAGGAAATTCATTCGGGGCAATGTTCAAATCGGGATAGCTCTGGTTGCTGAAGAAATCCACATCGGACGAAGGGTCGGCGCCTGCCTCGTGGATTTTTGTCTTTAAATTAAGTTCAAAATCGGGACTCTTGTTGTCGGCACTCTTCTGCCAGAGATAGAGAACCGACATGTTGTCCAGCGTCCAGCAAATCGGTCCGCGGGTCGGGAAGAGGCGCTCGGGCAGAAGCGTGCCGTCATCGACGTTGAGAATTCGTATCTCCGAGACTTCAGCTCCTTTGGACGATAATCCAAGCGCAACCTTCTTTCCGTCGCAGCTTGGAACGAAACTAACCACGGTTGTCGTGATACCTTCCTCGTATGCGGACGGGTCGAACAAAAGCTGTTCTTCGCTGTCCCAGTCGCGGCGCCAGTAGATCTTGCCGACGTTCTCTCCCCCGCGCGTCTTCCGGTAAAAAATCCTGCTTCCCTCGGAAACGACCTCGGAATAATTCGCGGATTTCAGCGAGTCCAGCGACATCCATTCGCTGACCAGTTTGTCCCTGCCGGGTATCTTGTTCATGACGCTGTCGCTCAGGTCAGCCTGAGCCTTGAACCAGTCTTCGACCTCTTTGTTTTTGATGTTCTCCAGCCAGCGGTACGGATCCTTATAGGTCTTTCCCCAGTAAGTGTCGGAACTGTCCACTATGCGCGTCGGCGGATATGAAAGCTGGGCAAAGGAAAGGACGCTTGTTGATAGGAAAAGGATTACGAAAGAAATTCTTTTCATGCTATAGCCCTCCTGATTCGGACAGGTACGCTCACCTTCCGGGTGAGTCACACCTTGCCACTTTGGGTGATCAAAAAGTCAGTGTTACGAGATTAACCCTCACGACAGTGGTTCTTTGGACCGGGTCCTGGTAAGATCGCGGGCCGGCGGCAGACCCGACGACGACGCCCGGATTCGTGCTCCTTGTGGCCGGCCAGTCCGCAACGAGGCACGTGTAGACCATGGCGCCGATTGCAGGAAAGAACAAGACAGCAACACTGGCAGTCGGAACATAATCGAAATACGGCATGAGTGCCACGACGGCCAGCGCCGCAACGGCGCCGCCTGCTGCCGAGTATAGCCAGGTGGTGGGAAGATCGTTCCTTTCATTTTCTGCCTTCGCGATATAATGGACCCCTACGGCAGAACCAAAAGTGTAGAAAGCCAGGGCCACCGTGCCGCAGACAACTTCTACTCCCACTCGCGAATCGTGGCTGCTCCTCTCTTCATCCGCATTGAGAGTTGCACCTGCGGCCAGGAAGAAGAGCGAAGGTATCGCAACAACGGGCCCGAGAATCGCACCCCCGACAAACTGTGCTGCAATGTTGGAGGCGCTGTGCCTGCACCTCGCCCCCGGCATTGCCTGAATATCGTTTGAAGTGTCGTTCCTGCTGAAAGCTGAATTTGCGATCAACTGGCTCCGAAGGAGCATCCTGGAATCTGCGGACTGACCGAAGCTGCAGACGGTCGGAATGAGCAACAAAAGCGCCACGAATCTGCCCACTTTGAAAACCTCCCTTTCAAGTCGGCGGGATGATATGCAGGATCACCACCGCCCCACGCCCGGACGGTGAGCCGATCCGGTTTTTGCCACAAATCGCAACCGAATATACGTACACGCTCTTTGACGTACAACCGAACCCGACTGCGAGTGGAGGCTCAGTTTGAATCTAACCGCAAAGAAAGGAGAGGAGGCGCAAAGACCGCGGAGGAGAAAATAGTAAATCTCTGCGTTCTCGACGCGTTCACTGCGCCCTTTGCGGTTAAAATAAGCTTGAGGCTGCCGCCAGGTCTGAAACTGAGGCAGTATCCGGCTGCGACTCACTTAATAAGTCAGTCGCAATCAGCCCTCTACTTTTTCGCCTTCTCGTTCAAGAGATTCTCCAGCTTCTTCAGTTTCGAATTCCAGAAGCCGTCGAAGTAGTCCTTCATGCCGCTGAAGCCAGTGTGCTCCAGCAGAACTTCCGTCCCGCCGTCCTTCGGCGTGAGGGTCCAGGTGACGACCGATTCGAGGGGTTTCTTAGAAATTGCGGCTCACTACAAAAGTAACTCGCAATTCTTTCGAAATGACACACAGCCCTTTTAGATTATCACGGAAACAGTCGAGGATACCATGGCAAGCGGCTCTATGAGAGAAGTCAGTTTAAATGATGCGGAGGCGATCTGCGGCATTTACAACGAGTACGTAAGGAATTCCATAGCTACATTCGAGGAGATCCCGGTCACCGCTTCGGAGATGTCTGAACGGATAAGTGAAGTTGCCAGACAATACCCGTGGCTTGTCTACGAGCTTGACGGAAAAGTCGTCGGGTATACTCACGCCAGGCGGTGGAAGGAGCGCGCGGCTTACCTGCATTCGGTGGAGACAGGCACATATCTCGCTTCAGAAGCGGCCGGCAGGGGGATCGGCTCGGAGCTGAAGAAGGCGATGCTCGACAGACTCAGGGAGCTGGGATTTCACGCCGTGATTTCAGGCATCTCCCTCCCGAATCCCGCCAGCGAGGCGCTCTGCAGGAAATTCGGATTCGAGAAGATCGCTCATTTCAGAGAAGTGGGTTACAAGTTCGGCAAATGGATAGACGTGGTCTACTGGGAAAAGATTCTGCAGTAAGTTGCGACTCACTTCATGAGCGAGTCCCGGTTGCCGTCCTCAGCATTCAGGAACGTTGACGGCAAGCCCGCCGAGGGAAGTCTCCTTGTATTTGCTCGTCATGTCGATGCCCGTCTGCCGCATAGTTGCGATTACCTGGTCGAGCGAGACTTTGTGAATGCCGTCTCCCCTTAGTGCTATTCGCGCCGCGTTTATCGCCTTGACGGCGCCCATGGCGTTCCGCTCGATGCACGGTACCTGGACGAGGCCGCGGAGCGGATCGCATGTAAGTCCGAGGTTGTGTTCCATTCCTATCTCGGCGGCGTTTTCGATCTGCTCGTTCGTACCGCCGAGCGCGGCCGTGAGCCCCGCAGCGGCCATGGAACAGGCAACGCCGACTTCACCCTGGCACCCGACTTCAGCTCCCGATATGGATGCGTTCAATTTATACAGCACCGCAATCGCACCCGCCGTGAGGAGAAACGTGATAATGCCGTCGTTGTCGGGACCCGGGCTGAAGTGATAATAGTAATGGAGCACCGCCGGAACTATTCCTGCGGCGCCGTTCGTCGGAGCAGTCACGACGCGTCCTCCCGCGGCATTCTCCTCGTTCACAGCCAGCGCGTAGAGATTCACCCAATCCAGGATGGTCAACGGATCCCGGAGCGACTCCTCGGGCCGGTCTACAAGCTCCTTGTGAATCTGTGGGGCTCGCCGCTCTATCTCCAGTCCGCCGGGAAGCACGCCCTCGGTTTTCAGGCCTCTCGCCACACACGCCTGCATCACTTTCCAGATCTTAAGAAGTCCCTTGCGCACCTCGGTCCTTGGCCGCCAGCTTGTTTCGTTTTCCATCATGAGCTCCGAAATTGTCATGTCTTTCTCAGCGCACAATCGCAGGAGCTCCCTGCTGCTGGAAAAGGGATTCGGAGCCGGACCGCGGTTGCTTTCAGGCGGAGTCAGTTGCTCTTCACTGCCGGTCGCCACGAATCCACCGCCGACTGAGAAATAGAGCTGCGAGATCAGCTGCCGGCCGGATTCGTCCGATGCGGTAAAACGCATTCCGTTTGGATGAGCCGCGAGAGTTTTCGAAGTAACGAAGAGCAGGTCGTTCTCTTCTTCAAATGTAATCACTCGGACGCCCGAGAGTTTGAGTCCGCGGGATGAACGCACCGAACCGATCAATTCCGGAATCCTGTCCGGGTCGACTCCCTCAGGGGTAATTCCCATCAGGCCGAGCAGTATCGCCCGGTCCGTGCCGTGCCCTCTTCCCGTGTAGGCAAGCGAGCCATACAGCTCCACCTTCACCGAGGACACACTGCCAAGCATGTTCTTCTCTTCAAGCATTGCTGCGAAACTTCTTGCTGCACGCATCGGCCCGACTACGTGTGAGCTCGACGGTCCGATCCCTATCGTGTATATGTCAAATACGCTTACAGTCATCTTTATTTCTTCAATTTAAAATGAATTAGATTGGGGAAAATGATGCGCAAACGGCGTCAAATAATCAAGCCCGTACGTTCTGTATTGTTTTCGTTACGACAAGAGAATGAAAGACGCTGCCGCGCACCTGAATGGGAAGGAAAGTATTTATCGATTGCCGACTCTTCTCAATAATTCGAAATTTCGACGAGGTTTCCGTCAGGATCCCTTACATAAACCGATTCGATCGGTCCGGTCGCGCCCGTCCGCCTGACCGATCCCTGCAGGATTTCGACGCCGCACGATTGCAGATGAGCGACAACCACGGGAAGCGGAGTCGAAGAAATCAGGCAAATATCGGCAGAACCGGGTGCAGGGTTTTGTGCCCTGGGCTCGAGTTCCTTTCCAGATTCGTGAAGATTGAATTTCTGATTTCCGAAAGTCAGGGCCTTCCTGCCGTTCCCGAAGGTGACAACCTGCATCCCCAGAACTCTCGCGTAGAAATCGCAAGTTGCATCGATATTACGCACAGTAAGCACTATGTGATCGAGCCGGTCTATTTGCACGTTCAACCGTTCCCGCCTTCTCTCACTTCTCTTTCACCGCTTCTCCGAAACTCTTCCAGAGAGGTTCGGTCATTCCCTCCAGCGAGAAGATGGAGAGACCGCTCGACCCTGCTCCATACGATACGCGAACGGCCTTCGCGATATCATCCGGAGTCATTCTGCTGACCATTATGCCGCTGTATACCGGCGCGCCGTTCCTCATAGATTTGACTTCTTCTTCTGTTTCCCTTCCTATCCAATCGATTCCCTCGTCATAGGCCCTGTTGTACAACATCGGCAGGGCGCCGTCCAGGTTCCATCGGAACCACTGCTGCCTCACGTTTTGCCAATTCGGGAAAACGGCCGCCGTAGCAAGCTTCTTATGTTTATGTACTATGGGGATGTAGATGTCGTTCACAAGATGAGTGATTCTGTCATAGCGGAATTGTCTCCATGCCAGGTCCGACGGCGGGTCCTTTAGCTTCAGCGGATCCGTTCCGGTTTCTTTCTCGAAATCCCGTCGGCAGACATCGCAGTAACAATAATCGTACTCCGGGTATTCACGATCCTGTTTGATATGATACCTTGGCTGAAGGGCGACCGGGAGAATCACGTCGGGATATCGAATGTAGTCGAAGTGGATGCCGTCGAGACCGTCGACTTGCGACAGCTCTGCCACGGTTTCCTTCACGAATTCCCTGGCCCCCTCCCTCGACGGGCATAAAAACTTATAGTACGGGACGTACGCGGGCTTGACTGCTGCCGACTCGCCGAGCCGGTTCACGACGAACCATTCCGGATGTTTCTCGACGACCTCCGGAATATTGCACGGCATCGACCACATCCATGCGTGAACCTGCAAACCCTCGGCCTTTGCGAGTGGGATTATGGTCTCGAGCCACGGTGGGCCGACCGGCAGATGTTTGCTCTCATAGAATGCCTGCCTGCTGTTGTATATCTCCGGGAGTATGGCGTCGATTCCCGCTTCGCGCATTATTGCAAATCTTCTTTTCCAGTCGTCGACGGAGGCCTGCGTGTCCGTTCCTATCCAGATCCACTGCATATACTTCTTCCTTCCGGCTGCGGCGGCAAAGCCCGGGACCGGCCGGATAAACCTGCCGGCCACCATGCCGGCACCGGTGATGCCCAGAATCCTGAGAAATTCTCTCTTGTCCATTCTTTCCTCGTTCAGGGAATAATACGATTCGGTCGGCCTGGATGCAATTTCCCCGGTTGTCGGGTAATGCACTACTTTAAGCTCGCGAGAAAGCCGGAAGGAGAACCCGCCAGTGTCAGCCGGCAGTATCGGCCTTGGCGTTCTTCTGCTGGCCCTGTTCCCCTTTCAACGACTCGTAAGCTACTTCGGCAGCTGCCTGTTCCGCTGCTTTCTTCGTCTTGCCGGATCCCATGCCGCGCGACTCGTCGCCGACGAGCACTTCGACGGTAAACGTCCTGTCGTGATCGGGTCCTTCTTCCTTGAGCAGGTTATACCGGGGTGCGCCGAGGCCGCGGGACTGAGCCAGTTCGAGAAGTGCGCTCTTGAAGTTTCTGTCCAGTGTCTTGAACAATCCATGGCCTATTTCTTTCTCCCTCGGCATTACCACCCTCCCCACAAATTCTTTCGCTGCCTCGATCCCTCCATCGAGGTAGATGGCCGCAATCACGGCCTCGAATCCGTCTGAAATGATGGTCTCGTAACCTTTTTCGATGGCCTGCTGGGCGCTGCTGCTCATGGTCATAAAATCCGAAAGCCTGACAGCGGCCGCACATTCCGCCAGCGCATGCTGGTTGACCAGAAGGCTTCTCAACCGGGTCATCTGTCCTTCGTCCAGTTCGGGATATTCGTTAAAAAGGAAACCGGCGACCAGGAGATTCAGTACCGCGTCCCCGAGATATTCCATTCGTTCGTTGGATTTCTTCCTCTCACCGGATGTGAAGGACAGGGCCGAGCGATGGGTCGTCGCCTCGACAAAGAATTCCTCGTTTCTTATCCTTATTCCCAGGGCCTTTTCCATTTCGGCCCTATTCTTCAGACGAAAGTCCCGTCTCAGTATCCGTGTCTGAAAAAATCTCTTCAGGGAAAGAATCATCGGCTGCATGTAATTTCTGATCCTCGATTACTCAAACGAGTCTCTCCGGTCCCGCTGCCGGCAACTATACGTTTTCTATTTTTCTGCCGCTCCGTCCAATAACCGCCCGGTGAAATGTAAGCCACTTCCGCGAATGGAACCTGACGGAGAATTCAAATTGCCTGACCCCGCAATCTCACAGCTTCTTCCTAACCGCTATCTCAATAATTATGTCCGATTCAGAATCCCCTATACGGCTGCCTCCTGCCGTCATTCCCTGAATTTGCTGAACAGCAGCGAAGCGTTGTGTCCCCCGAAACCGAAAGTGTTGCTGATTGCGAAATTGACGCTTTTCTTGATCGGCTTGTTCGGGACGTAGTTCAGATCACACTCCGGATCCGGAAACTCGTAGTTTATCGTGGGAGGAAGGGTATCGTTGGATATCGCGAGTATAGTTGCGATCGCCTCCACGCTCCCGGCGGCGCCGAGCTGATGTCCCGTCATCGATTTAGTTGAACTCACGTGGAGCTTGTACGCGTGCTCGCCGAATACCGTTTTGATGGCTTCGGTTTCAGTTTTGTCGTTCCACGGAGTCGATGTCCCGTGAGCATTGATATAGTCGATGTCCTCGGCTTTCAGGCCGGCGTCGTTCAGGCAGCCGCGCATGGCTCTTACGGCACCTTCACCTCCAGGTGCGGGCTGGGTAATATGATGAGCGTCCGCCGTCAGTCCAAAACCTGCCAGCTCCGAAATGATTTTTGCACCTCTCCTGACGGCATGCTCGTAACTCTCAAGAATCAGGATGCCTCCGCCTTCGCCCATGACGAAACCGTCGCGTTTTGCATCGAAAGGTCTGCTTGCATGTGAAGGGTCGTCGTTGTTGGTGGAGAGGGCCTTCATCGAATTGAATCCGCCGATTCCCATCGGGCAGATCGCCGCTTCCGCACCTCCGGTGATCATCACGTCCGCGTCGCCCCGCTCAATGAGCATGGCGGCGTCGGCAATCGCATGGCTCGAGGTGGAGCAGGCCGAAGTCGTCGCATAGTTGGGCCCTTTGACTTTGTAGCGCATCGAAATGTAGCCCGCGGCGATATCGGAGATCATCATCGGTACGAAGAACGGGCTTATCCTGTCGGGTCCGCCCGTGGCGAAAATCGTCTCCTGCTGTTTATGGTAGGTCCACATGCCTCCTATTCCGCTTCCGACTACGACGCCCGCCCGCTGCGTGTCGATCTTTTCAAAATCGATCCCCGAGTTTTCGACGGCCTGGACCGCGGCAGCCATGGCAAATTGCGTGAACCGGTCCATGCGCTGCACGCTCTTTCGATCCAAATACTTGAGCGGGTCGAATCCTTTCACTTCACAGGCAAACTTCGTGTCGTACTTGGAAGTATCGAAACAAGTTATGGGACCTGCACCGCTCCTGCCTTCCATCATGGACTGCCAAAACTCGTCGACGGTCAGTCCGATCGGCGTTACTACTCCAAGGCCTGTTACAACGACGCGTTTACCGCTTCTCATAAACCTTCCCTATCTGTCTCTCGGACCGCAGTTAGCTTACTTTCTGTTTCAGATAATTGATTGCATCTCCTACGGTGCGAATCTTCTCCGCATCCTGATCCGGGATCTGGATATTGAAGGCCTTCTCGAATTCCATTACGAGCTCTACGGTATCGAGCGAATCGGCACCCAGGTCGTTGGTGAACGAGGCTTCCGGCTTTATCTGGGATTCTTCTGCGCCCAGCTTGTTCACGATAATCTCTTTCACCTTTGCTTCTACATCTACCGCCATGGTATTTCCTCCATTATGTTTGAATTTAAACTGACATCCCGCCGTCTACCGAGATCACCTGACCTGTTATGTAGTCGGCGTCCGACGAAGCGAGAAAAAGTACCACTCTTGCAACTTCTTCAGGCCTTGCTACTCTTTTCAATGGGATCGCTTCCGTGACCGCCTTCCTCTGTTCCTCTGTAAGAGCCGCGGTCATATCGGTCTCAATATAACCAGGGGCCACAGCATTGACAAGCACGTTTCTGCTGGCAAGTTCCCTTGCAATAGACTTCGTAAAACCGATTATTCCCGCCTTCGATGCGGCATAGTTCGACTGGCCCGCGTTTCCCTTCAATCCGACGACCGAGCTCAGGTTTATTATTCTTCCATACCGCTGGCCCATCATCGTGCGGGCCGCCGCCTTGGTGTAATTGAATACGCTCTTAAGATTGGTCTGCATCACGGCGTCCCAATCCTCTTCCTGCATCCTGAGCAGGAGGTTGTCTTTCGTAATCCCGGCGTTGTTTACGAGGATATCGAGCCTCTTGAATTCCGATACGACCTTCTCCACGACCTCGGCCGCGCCCTTCGTGGAAGTGGCGTCCGCTTCTATTCCAATCGCCTTTCTTCCCAGCGACTTCACGTCGGCAAGGAGCGACTCGGCGAGCCGGGCCGAGCTTCTGTAAGTGAACGCGACATCTGCTCCGCTCCTGGCGAGCTCGAGCGTTATTGCACGGCCGATTCCGCGCGCGCCGCCTGTCACAAGAGCCGTTTTGCCTTCAAGACCCAACGGATTCCCCTCCTGACTTTTCCATACCTTCTTTTCCCGGAGCTGCCGGCCCGCGGCCATCCTTCAGATTCTTCCTGTAGTACTCCAGTATCTCCCTGTACTTCGAAGCACCGACAGCATGCTCAAACTCTATTGAACAGGTCTCGATCATCTTGCTCCTGCTTCCGCGCGATGCCGTGCAGCATGAAGACTCGCCCGAACAGAAGTCATCGTACATGAAAACGCCGTCGACTTTCACAATCGGAAATAATATACAATAGAAGGGTTTCAGCGAGAAGCGGGGCATCCCCTCTTCCTTTTCCGTCAATTGTACGGCACACTTCCCGTCTTTCTTCAAAAAGACGCACTTGTCGTTATGCACCTGCGTACTGACGCACTTACCTGACGGGAAATCCGGATCCTCTTCCTCTGTGTTGTCGAACCACTTCTCGCGGTCCTTGGTTTGCGTCTCGTCGAGATATTTCTCGATGAGGTCTGCATGGCCGAGTATGCGGTCCCGCTCGGCCGGATCAAGGTAAACCCCGTGCCGGCAGCAGAGCGATGTGCATGCGTTGGGGCCGTCCTTGTCTTCGAATCCCTCTGTGAAGATCCTGGGTTCGAATTTCAGGCCGGATATTTCAATCTCGTCTTCGTTCATTTCGAAATGGCTTCCGCGTCGTTAAGTTTATCTATGCCTGCGAGGTCGGCGGCAGACACCGTACGTTTTACCAAACCCTGCAATACCTTTCCCGGCCCGATCTCGACAAACCGGCCGATGCCGTCTCCGGACATGTTCGTTACGGTTTCCTGCCATCTCACCGGGCTCGTCAGCTGCCTTATCAGGGCATCCCTGATTTCGGCTGCCGCTATGACCGGTTTTGCCGTGACGTTTGCATACACAGGCACCTTCGCGTCTTTGATCGGCGCCGCATCGATGGCCTTCTTCAATTCCTCCTTTGCAGCCTCCATAAGCGGCGAATGAAATGCGCCGCTGACCACAAGTTCCTTCGCTATCTTCGCGCCGCGGGATTTCGCAAGCTCCATCGCCTTGTGGACCGCATCGACATCACCGGAAATCACAATCTGGCCCGGCGAATTGTAATTGGCGGGCTGGACGACGCCGTTCTGCGACGACTCTCTGCAAACCTCTTCTAGGACATTCGCATCCAGCCCGACAACCGCAGCCATCGTTCCGGGACGGACATCGCCGGCATTCTGCATCAGCTTTCCGCGCAGGCCGACAAGCATGAGAGTATGTTCGAAGTCCAGCGCGCCGGCGGCGAAAAGCGCCGAATATTCTCCGAGGGAGTGGCCGGCAGCGGCATTAAAACGTGGGTCCTCAAGCGATGTGAATGCCACTGCGCTGTGGAGGAAAATCGCCGGCTGCGTCACGGCAGTCTGACGGAGTTCGTCTTCCGGCCCATCGAAACAAACTTTCGAAATATCGAAGCCGAGAATCTCATTCGCCCGGCGAAACATATCTTTTGCCCGACTGCTGTTTTCGTGCCAGTCTCTTCCCATGCCGACGTATTGCGAACCCTGTCCGGGGAACAAGAATGCCGTCTTCACCGAAGTGCCGTTTTCAGAAGTCTCCGGAGTCAATCCTGACAATTCTCCATTCCCCATTTGACGTATATTGCGCCCCATGTGTAGCCGGCGCCGAATGCAGAAAGGACGAGGTTTTGACCTTTCTTCAGCTGTCCGTTCTGGTAATATTCTGAAAGACACAGCGGTATAGTCGCGGCGGTCGTATTCCCGTACCTGTCGATATTCAGCATCACTTTCGAGTTGTCCAGCTCCATCCTGTTTGCCGTAGCATCGATTATGCGCTTGTTCGCCTGGTGCGGCACGAGCCAGTCCACGTCTTTTCCGGTGAGGTTGTTCTTCTTCATAATCTCGTACGATACATCTGCCATTCCGACGACGGCGACTTTGAAGACAGCCTTGCCGTCCTGGTACAGGTAATGCATCTTCTTGTCCACGGTCTCATGAGAAGCGGGGTTGAGGCTGCCGCCGCCGAGCATGTTGAGATACTTTCCGCCGGAGCCGTCGCAATGCAAAATATAATCCACGATACCATACTCTTCGCTCTCACTGGGCTCGAGCAGCAGCGCGGCGGCCGCGTCGCCGAACAATATGCAGTTCGCGCGGTCCGTATAATCAGTAATGGAAGTCATCTTGTCGGCGCCGACAACGATGACCTTTTTGTAGGCACCGGTCTGGACAAACTGCGCACCGGTCACAAGGGCAAACACGAATCCGGAGCAGGCCGCCGAGAGGTCGAAGCCCCAGGCATTCTTCGCGCCGATCTTTTCCTGTACGAGGCAGGCAGTGGCAGGAAAAAACATGTCGGGGGTCACCGTCGCCACGACGATCAGGTCTATTTCTTCGGCAGACATGTTCTTCTTTTTGAGCAGGTCGTTTATTGCGCCGGCAGCGAGGTCGCTGGTAGCACCGTTCCTCAAGACTCTTCTCTCACGAATGCCCGTCCGGGTCTGGATCCATTCGTCCGTCGTGTCCACCATCTTTTCGAGGTCGGCGTTGGTCAGCTTCTCTTCGGGCACATAATGACCTACGCCGGTTATCACTGCACGTTTTGGCATTTGTTAAGCCTTTCCCTGGGAATCCCCGCTTTGACGGGACGATTCAAATTTCGAAATCGAGCTTTCAATCAGCCCGCTTATTTTGTGCTGTATCATCTCTTCTGCCCGCAGGACCATGTTCTCCACCGCCAGGGTAGACGAGCCTCCATGCCCGATTATCGATACGCCGTTTACGCCGAGGAGCGGCGCACCTCCCTGGGCTTCGTAGCTGAATCCCCTGAGCACCTTCCTGAGAGTCTTGCCCATCAGGCCCGCCCAAATGGTCCTGAAAACGCTCCCGGCGGCATACTGCCTGATCCTGTGTCTCAATGCCGGCAGGACGCTCTCCGCAAATTTGAGCACTATGTTTCCGACGTATCCGTCCGCCAGGATGACATCGGCTTTGCCCATCAAAATGTCCCGTCCCTCGACATTCCCTATAAAATTCAGCCCGCTTTTCTCCAGAAGCGGGTATGACGACTGGGCGAGCTCGTTCCCTTTGGAGCTTTCCTCCCCGATATTGAGAAGCGCCACGGTCGGATTCTGCTTCTTCATAATCTCCCTGGCGTAAATACTCCCCATGATGCCGAATTCCACGATATGCTGCGGCCTGCAGTCGGAATTCGCGCCGGAGTCTATGAGAAAACAGACATCATTTATAGTAGGAATAGGGGTGCCGACCGCGGGTCGACTCACTCCTTTGAGGCGGCCTAGTATCAGGGTCGATGCGGCCATGAAGGCACCGGTGTTTCCGGCGCTGATCATGGCGTCGACCTTGCCCTCCTTGTGGAGGTTCATGCCGACCACCATTGAAGAGTCCCGCTTCTGCTTCAGAGCTACATTGGGAGTCTCCTGCATTTCGATAACTTCGGTGGCATCGACTATAGAGTAGTTCAACCCCTGACTGGAATGGCGGGAGAGTTCCTTCTCAATCTCAGCTTTCCGGCCTACGAGTACGAGCTCAAAGCGGTTTCCGGACGCTCTGAGAGCACGCAATCCACCTTCAACGATTCTGAGCGGTGCCTCGTCGCCGCCCATGGCATCTAGCGCTATTCGCATGCTTGTATCAGTTTCTGGTGACGGTTGACCCCGGCCGGGATCTGTTTGAAAAACAATTCACTAACAAATCGTGCTTCTGCCGCAGAATTAAGCGCTCTTCGGAATGAACGCGACCCTGCCGGCGTAATATCCGCAGTTCGGACATGCGCGGTGAGGAAGCTTTGGTTCGTGGCAATGCGGGCACTCTGAAACCGTCGGAGCCGTTGCTTTGTAGTGAGTCCTTCTTTTGGCTCCTCTGGATTTGGAATGTCTTCTTTTCGGATTTGGCATATCTTCTCCTTCCCCGAAGAAATACTTCGGGCAACCTAATTTTTACTTACAATTCTTATCGGCTTCATCCCGACGGAGTCGGAATTATTTTCCTGTTTCGGACAATTGCAGGCCTTATGATTCAGATTCGCCCCGCACGTGCCGCAGAGCCCCGCACAATTCTCTTTGCACAGAAGCTTCAAAGGAATCGCGAGCAGAATATACTGCCTTACATCCTCATCGATGTCAATAACGTTCGTGCTCATCTTGAGAACCGTAATTTCGTCCTTATCGATCTCGCCTGCTTCGCTTTTGTCGTAAACATAGACCATTCTATAATCGAGATCCAGGTCCTTTCCGAATTCATCGAGGCAGCGATCACAAACGAACCTTCCGGAGGTCTTAATATTTCCGGTTAAAAAAAGCTGTCTGCGCCGCTTTTCAAGCTTGACCTGCACGGAAACCGCATTTGAAAAACGCTCATCCAGCCCGATATCGGAGGGAATTTCGTCGAATTGGTAGTCGTGAACTCCTTCCGAGAGGTTCGAAATATTTATTTTCAATGAATTTCTCACATAATATTTCAGAACGACATGCGAATTCGCACGCGAGAAAAGCATGTAAATATAACCAGCCGGGAGAAGTTAAGCAAGAATCCGATGAATCCGGCGGTGAGCCGCCGGCTTCTCACCAATGGGAACAAAAACGCATAACCTGCAATCTCTAGCGGAATTCACAGGAATGTGCACCCTATGTGTATGCAAATATGCCGACTGTCGCGGGGAGTAGATTGGAGTCGGTCGTGGCCGTGCACGTACGGGAACTGCCGGCGCCTCCCCAGGCGAGAAGCATTGCACCTGCTGTACTATCCGAGATCGCGGCAGATTAATGTAAGTCGGGGCAGCGCTTCGGCCTTATCAGGTTCCACCACTACTTCTATCTCCTTTCCATTCCCTTTCCGGCCATGCACTCCATTGGCCATCGCTGACTCGGGAGAATCAATTTTCAGGCAGAGACTCTCTCATATCGTAATTACGGAACACAATCACGTACTCCTTTTTTGTGCTTGCCATCTATTTCGTAATTACGTAATATAAGCTCGTTATGACGAAACAACAGGACGAACCAGAGATTAATATCGAGCGCCAGCTTGCCGAAATGGAGAGCCGACTCAAGGCACTCGAAGACGGAGCGAACAGATCTTCAATCTCCGACGATTCAGAATCGACGTCACCCGACCGGCTCTGGGCTGTCGACGTACTCGGGCGGCGAAAAGGCGAACCGTTCCAGAGGAAAGACACGCGCGGCAGTCTCCTCTATGCCGGGTCGGTCGTTTCACCCGGGACAGGTTCAGTCGCCTGGCAGATCGAGCGCCCGGCCCCGCTCGTTCTCGACACCAAGTGGGAAAATGCCGCTCCGATACTTGCCAGCCTGGGGCACCCGGTAAGACTCGAGATAATAAGGCGCCTCCTAACCGGCGCCAGAACCAGCCAGGAGCTACAGGAGATCGCCGACCTCAGGACTACCGGCAGACTGTATCACCATCTGCGCGATCTCCTCGAAAGTGGAGTTATAGTGTCGCCGCGGAGGAACCACTATGCCATACCCGCGGCGAAGATCGTTCCTTGCTTGATTATCGTGGCAGCTGCATCCGAGCTGGCATCACAGGTCTCTGTAATCAAGGAAGATGAGCAGTCATCATCACAAGTCTAGAACTTCAGGCAACACGCGATAGCCGGTCGGGAGCGCTATGACCGAAGGCCACAACATGCCGGAGCGACCGGCGTCGAACACGAAAGATATCACAGCCACACAGGAGAGCACATTGTCCGGCATTCCTGGCCGATACGCGGCGGTGGCCGCGGCGGTCGGGCTGGAGATAGCGATCGGGTTCCACTTCCGCCTCGACGCCAACGCTTACCTCGTCATAGGAATGCCCGTAACATTATTGTTCCAGCTCTTTGTCGCTCGGCGTCCTCTTCGAGAGCTCTGGCTTCTCAAAGGACAGGAAATGAAGTGGGACATTTGGACGACACTCCTGTTTGCAGTTTTTCTGATCGGGCCGGGACAGGCTATCATCCTGGGATTCAGGAGAGGAAGCTGGGCTACAGCAGTTTACGGATTTGCCGCGATCATCGGGGCAGCCGGCGCCGCACTCGCCTTCAGAGTCCTGGATAAGCCTAACCTTCGAAGAGTCCTCTTTCTTCTCGCGGCGACGATTCCGATCGGCGCGTTCCGCCTTTTCATCGATAGCACCGTAGGAGGTCATGGCTTCGGGAATATGGAGATTGTGAGCAGGCTGTCGACCATGATACAATCGCTTCTCTTCTACATACCCGCGGTTTTCGTGGCCGAGGAAGTCTTCTTCCGCGGGGCGCTCGACTCATACCTGCACCGCTCCGAAAAGAAATTCGGCTGGCTCTCGGCTGCTTACGTATCGGTGCTCTGGGGACTATGGCACCTGCCGCTGGTGCATCCTTTGACACCGGCGATCGTATTGGGAATAATTGGTGTTCAGCTGTTCCTGGGTTTGATATTCTCGTGGCTCTGGCGGCGGAGCGGCAACATGGCCGTGAACGGAAGCTTTCATGCCATCATCGATGCGCTGCGAAACGCCCTCATGATGTAACCGCGGCAGCCGGTTCTATTTCATCAGCGTCATCTTTTTAACGGCCAGGTATTCCCCGCAAATAATGCGGTAGAAGTAGACGCCGCTCGGCAGACCGGAAGCCTCGAAAGTCGCAAAATGCCTGCCGGCAGTCTGAAACCCGTCCGCCAGCGACCGGACTTCCCTCCCGAGGTCATCGTAAACTTTCAATGTCACAAGACCGCTCGCTGGGAGAACATATCCGATGGTGGTCGTCGGATTAAACGGGTTCGGGTAGTTCTGATCCAACTCGAATTTGATCGGCAGGCCGGGATCGGGATCTTTCAAGCCCGTTACCTCGCCGTCCTCTGTTAAGTCGTCGAAATACATCGTGCCCTCGTTGAACAATGCCGAATCGAGCGACCGGATGGCAAATCCCTTGAGGATGCCGGTCGACCCATCCGAAGGGTCCCGCCACATGCCGACGTATTTCCAGCCGTACCAGTCGACAGTGTCTACGGGCACGAGCTTCTCCGGAGAGGAACCGAAGACGAAGTCGAGCTCATTGCGGCTGTTGTCCCCGAACACCCACATCCCGACCGAATACGCGCCGCCGACATTGAAACCGCTTTTGTTTTCGAGTTCGCAAATACCTCCGGGAGCATCGAAAACGTAATTGAGCGTGCCGGCGCCGTTGCCGGCGTACCTCTTCCCGTACCCGACCGAGAAGCTTGTCGATGCCGTGTCGACACCGGATGTATTCGGACATGCTGACGGCTGCAGCCACTGCGCGTAAGACGATTCGAACCCGTCGAGAATTGTGCCGCCTGTCGCTTCCGAAGTGTCTACGGTAAAGGTGGTCGTGTAAGCCGATTTGCTTGGAATTCCGTAAGGGCCTTCGAGTCCGGCCGCGAGCGTAGCGGTGTACTTCATGCCGGGCGTAAGCTTCAGCGACGCACCCAGCGCTATCAGGGTAAGACTGTCGTACGGGTTGTTGACACTCGGAACAACCTGGTAAAGGGCTTTGTAAATCGCCATCTTCTTTCCGGTCGAATCGACAAGCGAGACACGGCTCGGAAATTCGCTGTAGTTAATCGGCGCGTTCATGACGAACTCGAAGTAGGATTGCGAGACGGAGGTGCCGTTGTTTCGCGGTGAGAATGCCAGTGCGACCGGACCCGACGTATCCGCCCGGGTCGTTGTGAAATGGAATGAATATGGCGCGGAAAGGCCCTTCGTGTTGCTCCCCCTTGCCAGGCTGTCCATATGCACCGTGAACGTCGTCGACCACGGCAGGAGTGTGTCGGGAATGAATGTCAACTGCGTTTGATTGGGGTTAAAAGAGAATCGTCCAGTCACATGCGGAATGATGCTGAATGAAGAGTCCGTCGTTCGCGGATCCATCGGGCAGTTGAACGTTATTACAACTTTCGAATATCCGGGCACGCCCGATGCGCCCGATTCGGGCATCGCGTTAACGACTGCCGGTTCCGTCGTGTCATAAGAATGAATGAGGTTGAAATAATGATGCCAATCCCAATACTTGCCCGGATCGGTGTGAGTATTACAATCCCAGTTCATGCCGACAAATTGGGTGTATGCCGAAAAGGGTATCAGACTGAACCATGGGTATGTCCATGCATCATGCCCGAAAACATGAAGCGAGTCCTCCGGAATGTTATACTCCTGACAAAGCCGTGCCGTGAGCCGGGCCGACGATTCGTATTCGGCCTCAGTGTAATATGAAGAGTCGGAGACAGCCACAAATCCCTCGTGCTCGATATTCAGCGTGATAGGGTTCCAGCATCTCACAGCCCATGCCTCGTCGCTGTCCCGAACGCACTGAATCGTATACCCGTCCTGGCTCCGCACAATATACTGTGCGCTTGCCTGGTCGCTTCGATTCTCGAACAGCGAGTAGGCATAATCGAATTGTTCTTCAGTGTCGTGAATGATTACGAATACGATCGGTGCGCCGCCGCGGCCGGGATAGTAGCTCGGACTTCCGACCCAGACCGGCGATGGAACCGGGTTGCCCGGTCTTATGAAGCCGGTCGCCTTTATTGAATCCGGGAAGAAGCTCAGGTCGACATAATTTGGTGATATCACGATACCGTTTGTGTCTACGCCCGATGCCACATACTCAAGAGTGTGATAGGCGAACTGCATGGCTATCGCCGGCTGCGGAATCCCGCTGTACTGCGCGATTACCCGCCACCAGGATGACAGGCTGTCGGTAACGACAGCAGAATCCTTGTTCAATCCGTCCCTCAGGCTCGAGAGGTAGGCCGCGGCTCCTCTTATGTTCTGGTAGGGGGATTGCTCCAGCGTATCAACTGGTTTGCCGATCAAACCGGCTGCGGCGTCCAGATTATCATTGAATCTGCTCGGATCGTCGCGCAAACCCATCGGACTCCTCCCCGGAATATTTGGAATCGGTTCCCAGTGGGTCTCGATGTAGCCTAGAGCCTCGAGGACCGGGAGGGGAACATTGAACTCCTGAGATGCATCCTGAAAGTATTTGGTCATTTCTTCAGGAGTCTGGCCGAATGCTGTGGCGGTAAATGCGATCAAGACTAATAGTATGGCTCTCTTCAATTTCTCACCTGGTATTTGGGATTACGCGCGGAACTGCATTGGGCCTTCGGAAGCGCCCTTTTCGGAAATGCCTTTCGGGATTTTCGGAAACCGGAATGCCTTCTTGCCCGGCACTATCACAACAGCCGCCCGGCGCATTGCCGCCTGGTACAGTCCCCGGTACTTCGCGATTCGTTATTTCATTTATATATATTCAAACAGAACAGCCAATTCAGGCCTGAACCGGAGGCCGTAACATAAATGTCGCCAATCGCCCCCGGGTTCAATAAAGTACAAATCCATGAACGATTACTGCACTTCTTCACCCAACGGAATTTCCTTTATCTCCATGTGATAGTTCCACTGGTTGAAGTAGAGATTTCCCTTGCCGGTCTCCATCTCGCCGCGCTGGAAGTCAACGTTGTCTGAACGGAAGTACTTCTTGGGCGGGTTAAGCTTCTGGTTGTTGTCCGAGTTTGCAGACATGCGGTATTGGTCGAGTCCGCCGAAATAGAAATCGCGGATCTGTTCGCGTTGCGACTCGGTCAGGCTTGTCATGTACCTCATGGCCAGTATCCCCATGTACGGATCGACCGGGACCCAGCCGTACGGGCGGACATAAATCTCTGTCCAGTCATGTATGTCCTGGTTGCCCGGGAAGAAATACCACCCGGACTGCCAGCGGGTCGGTATGCCGTTATATCTGCAAAGAGTGATGAACAGCATTCCTTCCTGCCCGCAATCGCCGTAGCCCTTCGTCAGGGTGTAATTGCTGATATTCGGAATCGTCGAGTATTCTCTCGCAAAACTGTACATAATGTTTCCCGCGATCCAATCGTAAATCTTTCTGGCCTTTACAATCGGGTTGGTCTCGCCGCCGACAATTTCCTTCGACAGCTTCGCAATGTTCTCAGTGAACACGATGTTCGCGGCCTGGCTCGTAAACTCCTTGTACAGCTTGTCCGACTTCACGTACGGCTCCACTTTTGCCGGGTCGAGATTGAAATGGACGGCATGAGTCTCATAGGTATAGTCGATCATAAAACGTGCACCGCCGTCTTCATCGGCCGGTTGTTCCATGAAAACCGACCTTATCGGACTCTCCGGCGGGGCTATATCTACCGGCGTGCTCGAGGAGGCAAGAAGCTTGAAGCCGGTCTGGAACGGGAATCCGTGCGGGATGGGAAGCCAGGCCTTGATTATCTCGCCTGGCGCGGCGTCGCCGGAGTCGGCAGTCAGCGTCATCTGCATTTCGAATTTCTTCGGAAGAACGTAGGGCGTGCCGAGGCTGTCTGCAGCCTTCTCAATCGAAAGGCAGCTGTTGAGGAAAGCCTCGTACCTCTTGCTGTCGTTCACGGCTGGTATCCGCCTGGCCGCGATAGACGGGTTGCGGAAGAAAAGATTGCTTCTGCTCGTATTGACAAACCGGAGCGTATCGTCGATCATGCGCGCGTCGAACTTCCCTTCATGGATCCACCGGTCAAACTCATCCCTGGTCACGCCTTCGACGCCTTTCCTGAGCTGGGCGAAAAGTTCGTCCGCAGTCAGGCCGTAGTCGATGCGAATTCGGCGCATCCGCTCGATTTGATACGACATTTTCTCGCGTTCTGCCCCGGATATCTTCCCCTTGGCCGTTTCGAGAGCCTTCTGAAGCAATGACGTCGCTTCGATGAATCTGCCGTGGTCTTCGAGTTTCATCGCCTCCTGCAACTCTTTGCTCTGAGCAGCCGCTTCGTTGGCCGCCGAGAAAACGGTCGCGCCGGCGATTAGTGGAATGAAAGCGACAATAGTCAGTAAAGTTTGCATCCTTCACCTCTGGGTTTCTTGAGTCTATCAGCCGACATATGTTCGTTCAGGACCGGAGAATATCGGACGTCAATTACAATATACAATGCAGCTATTTCAATATGAGCATTTTCTTCACGGACATGTAATTCCCCCATTTCAAGGTGTAGAAGTAAACGCCTGACGGTAGTCTCGAGCCGTCGAAGTCCAATGTGTAAGTTCCAGCGAGCTCATTGCGTTGGACCAGAGAAGAGACTTTCTCACCGAGCGCATTGTAAACATCTACTGAAACATAACCGCCTTTCGGGATCGAATAAGTGATGGCCGTCGAAGGGTTGAACGGATTGGGATAATTCTGGTTCAACACGATATTGTGGGGTATCGGCGGCTGTACGGATTCCACAAGTGTCGCAGATCGATACGACCACTTGATCGCGTCGAATGTCAGTATTTCTCCGACGCTGTCGCTGCCGTCTCCCAGCTTCACGTATCCGCCGTCGCCGGCATCGAAAGAGTAGGCACCTAGCGGCGCCCATGAATTGCTGTAAAGAGCCTGGTTAAGGACAACGGTAGTGGAATCGCCTCCGTGGAAAATCTCGTATCGTGCAGCCTTTGCATTACCATTACCTATATATGCGAAGAGCCCGTACTCACCGGCTGATTTCAGCAAAGGCCGCCAAACAGCAGTGCATGTGTCGCTGTCCCGAGTGTAAGTGTACCACTCATGCCCGTCGTACCCCGTGTTGCGATCGAGCCAGAGCGACATGGACGCGGGTTTCGCATTGTTGAGCACAAACCCGTGACTTCCTGCCGAATCCGCCGTGAACTGCAGGTCATCCACTATTGAGTCTGATTCCGCGGGAGGAGTATATCGGACCGAGACTCCCCAATAAGCCTCGTTCAGATTCTGATGGCCGTTGTTGTAACCGGGCCAATCGTACTGAACATCCTTCCCGTTGGGAGTCGGGTAACTTCCGGAATTCTTGTTCCCGTACGGATCGTTGCAAATCAAAGTGCCTTGCTTATCGCTTACTCCGTTTATGACGATGATGTGCCCCGCGCTCGTCAAGCCATTGCAGAGCGAATAAGGATATCCGGCTGTGATTTCGCTTATGACGGTATCGAGTGACGGTGAATCCAGCTCGGAAGCTTCCAGCCCATGGAGTTCATAATACTTCGCCATCAAATGATAGGGGTCCTCATTGACTCCACCCGGCCACATGTACCCGTAACCCCCTCCCGGGAAGTAGTTGCCATGGAAGTGATACGGTTCCAGGACGTAGTTCCCGAACGCGCTCGTGTGCCTCGTGGGAGTTGCAAGAGACAGATTCCAGGCGGGGAGGAGGTTGTAGTACGCGATTATCATGATCGCCGTCGTGGGCCCGCAGGCGCTGCTGCCGAGGCTTCCGAAACCGTAAGGAGTGTCCCAAACCTGGTTCGTGTACGGCACCTCAAAATGCACCGCGGCGGGAGTTCCTTGCGGGAATGCCGACTCCAGCTTTTCTTTTGTCTCATATTCGGTCTCGGCCGATGCGATTTTCGCCCGGTCGACTTCGACAACCGAATTTATCGTGAAGCTCCTCCCGATGGTTCCCGTGAAGAGATCCGAACCGCGGTAATCGCCGAATACAATCGAACCGTTCTGACCGACACTCGGATCGCTTTCGCACACCTCAGGAGTCGAGGTCAACCTGACAGTTTTCGCTCCGTCGCCGGAAACCTCATATAGATCCGAGTTCGTCAGCGAATCGTGCTGGATTACCTTCCGGACGACGATAAGTGAATTGCCGTCGGACGTCCAGGCCGGGTTGAAACCCTCACCAAGAGAGAATGTCCGGGCGGCCCCAGCATCGAAGACAAAGACATGCCCGCTCAAATCTGAAAAGCACAATTTTTGTCCGGCGGGCGACCAAAGCGGGAGCATACATCCGGCGCCTGAAACGGCGTCGGTCGATCCGGTCCGCAGGTCGCGCACATGAACGATCCCCCAGCCATCGGTATATGCGATCCGGCTTCCGTCCGCCGAAATCACGACGATATTGGAATAGGTCCCGATTGAGAATCCGGAATACGATGTCCCGTTTTGAACAAAGACGCTGTCGCCTGCTGAAAAGGCGATTGCGCCGGTATGTGAGAAAGCAACCTGACCGCATTGGGAAACGGGGGAGTGGAGGAGCGAGACTTGAGCAGTCCGCAAGTCGAGAAGTGCGGGTGCCTGTGTTCCATCGCTGAAGATTTCTTTGAAACCCACGGTGTATCTATCGGGGGACAGTGTGAAATAGGTGCCGCAGCCCGGAGCCGAAAGAATTACTTCGGTCGTATCTCCACGCATCAGGTAGAGATTGGACCCGGTGTCGTCGGTGAAGACCGTTCCCAATTGAGTCTCAACCGGCTTGACGACGCGAAGCCGGGCTGCCGTTCCGGAGTCTGCCGGAGATGCGATGGCAAAGGCCCCGACTACTGCGACCAAAAGCACCAAAATAGAACTAAAATGGAAGCAGTGGAGTTTGTTCATGAGCAGCTCTCCAATATATTTTCCCCGGCAGCGCCGGCTTCGTAATTAATCGCAAACTTCGTGCGCGCACCCTGGCCTGAAATCGACTTTTCCAGTTCCCGGAAGAAGGTTTAGTTTTATAGACGAACTCCGATAACGTTTCGTTTCCTCCGCCGACGCGACGGGCCGAGACGGAACAGCGCAATCAGGAAACGAATCGAAGGTGCGCAGCCTGCAGGCCTACTTCACCACAACCATCTTATTTGTTGCGGTGTAATTTCCGGCGTTGAGCCTGTAGAAGTAGACCCCGCTCGGGAGCCCGCTCGCATTGAACGACACGGTGTAAGTACCCGGACTTTCGGTTCGATTCACAAGTATCGCCACTTCTTTCCCGAGCGCATCGTACACTTTGAGGGACACGTAGCTGACAGCCTTGAGCTGATAGCTGATCGCCGTCGTCGGGTTGAACGGGTTCGGGTAGTTTTGCAGAAGAGCGTACTGATCCGGCATGCTGCCGTCTTTATCCGCCACCGATGTAGGGTTATCCACGGTGCGAAAATTCAGTACAAAGGCGTCGCCCGCCGTGCTGTCGCGGTTGCCGTCCAGGTAGACCCCGTCTGCCGAGACAGCCGTCCCTTCGATGCGAAGAGTGAAGGAAGTACCGTAAGGCAGTGGGGACGCCGGAGTGAAGGTGAACGTCGTGTTGTTGGTCGTGAACACGAGGGTTCCTTCGACTTTGGGAACTATCGAGAAGGCCGCACGGACGGATGCGGTATCCATAGGTTTCGAGAATCGCGCCCCGATTACGCCGGTCACGGAGTATGAGGTGTCGTTGTTGCCCGGCTTTACCAGCGTTATATACGGAGCGATCGCCGGCTCGGTCGTAAACGAAAAGACGTAGGGATCGCCGCCGGTACTGTCGTTGTTCCCGTCGAGGAAGAAGCCGGTAGCCGATTTTGCCGTGCCTCCGATAGTTACACTATAGGCGGTGAGATGATCGTAATGCGTTACGGGAGTGAATGTCATCGAGCGGAAATCACTATTCCAGGCGAATGTCCCGCTTACTGCAGGGCTGATTGAAAACGCATTCTCCACCGAGAGGGTGTCCATTGCCTTGGTGAAGGAAACGGTTATCGGCGAAATCCCGCTCACGTTAATTCTGTTCGATGCCGGCGATGTGGAGAGTACTACCGGCGGCATGAGAGACTCGAGTATCTGGTCGACGAATTTCACTTCTCCCTTCGCCAGCACGACATCGACGGTGTCGGGAGAATAATCAGGCGTTTGAAAGACGAGCTTGTGGCTTCCGGATGCGAGCGAATCGAAAAGATAGTAACCGTTATTGTAGTTGTCGCCCGTGTATGTCCGGTTTTCTGGAAGGATGAGCACTGACGTTCCGTTCACCGGGTTGCCGTTGTCGCCGTTAGTTTGTATTCCTGCCACGATGGCAAAAGTATCGGCGGGCACGCCGTAATACTGCAGGAACGCATTCAGTATTCCATATGCCTCCATCCTGCGGTAGGAGTTGTTCATCAGGCGTCGGGTTTCCGGATAGAAATCGTGGAACGACCCCTCCGAAAGCTCACCGGGCATCGCCAGGCCGCTCAGCACGCCGAGATTATACCCCCCGTTGGGGCCGCCGTAGAATGTGTAGTCGAGATAGACTCCGGGTTTTCCCGATACGTTTCCACCCGAAGGCTGAGTTCTGTCCTTCGCCCTGATATTGTTGTAAATGAGGGACGACATATCGATCGATGCAGGAAATGCAGCCTGCCTGGTCGGGATATTTTCCTTAATAAGTACCATAGTATAGTTTGTCGACGTATTGTTGCCGCCGGTCGCGTTGCTGTGTATGGAGTGAAACCAGTCGACGTTGTTGGCGTTTGCCAGCTGCCACCGCGCCGTGAGGCTGGGTTCGTCAGGGTCGCTTGAGTTGGGATATGTCGTACCGCTGTTCGAGTTTCGGGTCAGGATGACTGTCGCTCCATGTGACTCAAGAAGCGCCTTGAGCTGGAGGGCCTTCTCGAAATTGCTTTCGGATTCCCAGAAATCGATTCCCGGGTCGGGTATCACATGCCTGTCGTTGCTGTTGTAGCCGCCGTGGCCCGGGTCGATGCAGAATTTCAACCCTGAAAGGTCGGTGCGCTGGGCAAAAAGAGAGGAAACCGCAAATAGGGTCAATGCAATTGTTGTCATAATCCGCTTCATCAGTTTCCCTCCTCTGAATAGGTAATCACGTACACGTCGCCGTTCAGGGAGCTGCAGACTATCTTGTCTGCAACGGGGGAGCAGGACGGGAACAGTTCAATCACGTCGTCGGTGTTCGTGAGCCGGACGGTTTTCGAGCCGTCGGCGGAGACGCAGTAGATCTCGGAGCTGAGTATGTTTTCCCCGTCGTCGCGGTCGTCGGTGTAGACAATCCATTTCCCGTCGCGGGTCCAGACCGGGTTATCCTTTCTTCCCAACTTCTCGATAACATTTCCGTCCAAGTCCGATATGAACGTGCCGCGGTCCATATCGTATGCGAGCAGTTTCGTGCCGTCCGGTGAAATCGAAGGCCATATGTAGCTGCCGTTACCCAGCGGATCGAGACTAATTTCTTTGCCGTCCTTGAGGAGTGCGATCTTGGTATTTTCGATCCCAAGCACGGTGACGCCGGTCGACGTTTCGGGCGAGACCGAATTTGCCACTTTCCCGTTCTTCATATAGATGACGGTAGAATGCACGAATTTCGGGAGCGAAACGCTTTCGGCTCGCTCAAGGACCCTGGCAGAACCTGAAGCAAGGTCCTGCGTCACCAGCTCCTGAGTTCGGGACGCCGCTCCTTCCTCGAAAGTCCTGCGGTAGGAAATGGTCTTTCCATCGGTGGAAAGGACGAAGCCGTACCCGGACCTCGGAGAGTCCGTGATTTGGCGCACCGACTTGTCCGCAGTGTTATATTCCCAGATTCCGTTAAAGCCTGAAGTTGTGAAATAGATCTTCGCGCCGTCGGGAGAAAACACCGGCTGGTTCCACTGCCGGGCGTCGCCAAGCGGCAGCTTCTCGACAGACACGGTGTGTATCTGCGCGAGGAGTGGGGATACGAACAATAAAATGCTTAAAAAGAAAATCCGAATCTTCATGATTATGACCTCCGTTAAACACCCTGACTAGTTGATCCGGACCAGGCGATTATGCCTGCATCACGGACTCTTGTCGGACCCAGGGGACGCGATTACTCGCGGCCGCACGACCTCATGGGAGAGCCGACAATTTCGTTTCTATTTATTCACTTTGCCCTGGAAGGCGGGCTCTTCGATGAGCACGCCGGCGTCACGACTGAAGTTCGTCCGTGCACTCATCCGAATCCGCCGTGCACGACAGCGGCGGAATCGTCGTTCTTAATTCCTGTTTATTTCAACATCAACATCTTTTTCGTTGCCGTGAAGTCTCCTGCTTTCAGTCTGTAGAAATAGACGCCGCTCGGGAGTCTGCTCGCATCGAAATTGACGGTATGAATCCCTGCGCTCTCGTTTCCATTCACCAGTGTGGCGATTTCTCTTCCCAGCACGTCGTATATTCGCAATGTCACATGGCCTGGAGTCGACAGCTGAAAACTTATGGCCGTTGTCGGATTGAACGGATTAGGATAGTTCTGGAACAAACCGAAGCCGGAAGGCGGCCCCGTGACTTCCCGGATACCCGTGACGTTTCCGGGATAACTCAGTCTAAGATTATCGATATAGATGGTTCCTGTGTAAGTGGTGTCATAGCTCCTCCTCGATCCGCCTCCCAGAAGAATCCCGACCTGATTGAGCGTCACCGGAAATACGATCTGGGACGAAAGAGCGGACAACTTTGCCGATACCGTCATGAATTTCGCCGAATCGCTCGCTATGCTGCTGGTCAACGTGTACCGCCTCCCTGCCGCGTCCGTAACGGTAAATGTGACAAGGTGATTCAGATGATCCGCCCTCAAATCGAGATAAAGAGAATCGGGTACGCCCGACAATTCGACATCCCTGTTGAGGTAGACGAAATTAGATATTCCCTTGAAAGTGAACCTGTAATCGATCCTCAAAGATTTAGCCCCGACCGAGGAAATACTGTCGGAGACGGAGACCCGCGTTTGCGGCGTATCGACGTTCGCGTAGCTTACGTTCCATGCATCGAGCGATTGAAGAGAATCTACCTCTGTAAAACCGTGACCGACCTGGACTGTAACGAGAGTGGAATCCGAAAGCCCTTCATAGGAAGCGATCACGTATGCCGACCCGTCCCGTCGCCCTTTAAATGTTCCCGACGCATCGATTGTTCCCACCGTGCTGTCGGAAGTGGACCAGATCAGGAATTGAGCTGAAAGCGGCTCCTGCACTCCGTCTGTGTCGAATCCTTTTGCCGTGAAAGCAAGAGGCCTGATTGTGTCGGTAACGGCATTTGCAGGTCCCACCGACAGGCTCGCCAGAGTCTTCACTACAACGAATTCCGAATCGGTGAGCGAGTCGTACGTCGCATAAACGTAACCGCTGTCGTGCCGTGTACCTGCCACGAGATATCCGGCGGGGGTGACATATCCAAGCTCCGGATCCACCGTCATTTTCAGCTTCGCCTGGTCGATCTGAACAGGCGCATAATACCTGTCGAAGCCTGAAAGCTGCAATGCCACGCTGTCCCCTTCGAACACTCTTACCGTCTTGTAAGCCGTGAAATTATTCATCGGATTGACCGGCAAAAGACGGACCGACCTGACGACTCCGTCTTCGGGAGCATCAGAGACCACGAGTATGCTATTCGATACCGCCCTTTCGGCAGGTATGTAGTTGACGACCGAGTCCTGGACAACCATCGTAGTGGAACCGCCGCCGTCAAGGTTCATTCCGTTATACACTCCGAGCTGGATCATAAGGTCAGCGAACTGGTCGAGGGTCATTCCAAGTGTCAGAGGTGATGTTCTCCCATCCAGAGTGATGAGGAACAATTTCGAGCTGTCTGCAGAGAAACCTATTCCCGTGCGCGGGTTTGGGTTTAGCGGATCAGGCGCGCCCTCCTGGGCGGCTCCCGCCGCAGCATAATTTGTCCCGTTCAGTACGATCCTCGGATACCCGCCCATCATCGCCGTAAGTCTCTTGAGACTCGGAAGCAGGCTCAGGGCTACTTTGACGGTGTCGCCGACATGCAAGTTATTCGACAGGAATGTTCCCGCGGTTCCGTGCCCCGAGAGAACCGCACCTCCTTTTGCTATGGTCATGTTCCCGACCCCCTGCACGACACTGTCAACCACGCACTCGACGGAATCGTTAACGAGCCATCGTCCAATCGGGTGGATGGCCGCCTCGGTCCCGTACTGGTTCGTTCCGGTAGAGGCTCCCATGAAATCGTTGTACAAAACGAGCTCGTTCGTGTTCCTCGTCTCGTTGATTCCTCCGATCGAGAGGGAAGAGTCGCCGGCGATCAGCGTCCCCGAATAGGACACTATGCTCATCGAAACGTCGTTCGTGTTGTCGAAGCCGATCGTCGATTGTTTGGACGGGCGGAGAAGTATCTGGCCGTTCTCGACCTGTACGTTGATCGGCGTAGTTCCGTAAAGATCGCCGTTAACGGCACCGACCACGGCATGGCCGGCGTAGTTGCTTCTGGCGGCCATCGAACTCACCGTCTCGAAACCCGTCAGTAGATCTCCTCCCTTTGCGGTTTCGATCCTTATGAACGGATTCTTGAGGTCCACTTCCAGGACGCTCACGTTATACGGGACCGACGGCGCATACAGTCTCGTGTATGTAACGCCCGGCCCTGCCGGAGCAGTGTAAAGCGTGTCGTAGGTTATCTGGGCGGTACTGATCCCCTGCAGTGCCATAAACGAAATCACTGCCGCAATAATCTTGGTCTTCATGGAACGGAATCTCCGATTTTCAATTTGGTCACTTGATAACGAGCATCTTCTTCGTTGCGATGTGATTCCCTGCCGTCAACCTGTAGAAGTAGACGCCGCTCGGCAGGCTGCCGGCGTCAAATGTAACTTCATGGATTCCGGGAGTCTCGCTCCCGTTGACAAGCGTCGCAACCTCTCTCCCGAGTACGTCATACACCCTCAGAGTTACATGGACAACGCCGGTAAGTTGATACTGTATAACTGTAGTCGGATTGAAAGGATTCGGATAGTTTTGAGAAAGGCTGAATTCTCCCGGAATGCCGCCAGTGGAAGCCACCCATGTGGGCGCTTCAGTCCTGAATTTCCACGCGCTCGACCAGAGGCTGAAGCCGTACTCATTCCCGGAACTCACTCTCCAGCTGTAGATGGAATTGCCCGCAAGCGAATCCGTCAGCGCAAAAGTCGTATCGGGTAGACTCCCTGCCCCGGCCGCAATCGTCGTATCAAGGACAATTGAAGTAAAGACAACGCCTTTCGTAACCTGCAGTCTGTATTTGGTCGTTGTGGCCGTCGAGTTCCAGGAGAACACTGGCTGCAACAGCACGTCACCCTTCAGGCTGTCGGGACCTGCAAGAAGGGGAGCGACGGGAAAAGCGGTGGTAAAAGACGATGTGCTCGAATAGCCGCTCGTGCCGCCCGCGTTCGATGCCGAGACTCTCCAGTAATACTTCTGCTGGCCCGCCATTCCGGTCACCGGGAATGATGTCCCCGTTATGCCCGGCTGATAGGTCAAAACGGAAGTGCTGAAATCAGAGTCCGCGGCAACCTGAACTGTGTATGACGCCGTAAGCGGCGAGCGCTGCCACTGCAGGAGTGTAGTGTCGCGGCCGAACAGGTAGCCGTCGGCGGGATTAGCCGCAACCGGAGTCAAGGGGTGATACACGGCAAGAAGACTGGGTGTCTGGCTTTCGTTCCAATTCCTGTCGAGCGCGGTCACGGTATAATAATAAGGTCCCGAGCCTGACGGTGTGGGCGGTACGGTAAATGTAGTGTCGAGCACCGACACAATGCCCTGAGGTCCGTTTATATCCGCGGACGATAGATACGGATGGTTGAACCTGTACAGGACGTATCTAACCGCCGTGTCGCTGTTTACCGGCGCCGGAGGATTCCAGGAAAAGCCTGCTGTACCTGAATCGGATTCGGCGTATTGGACGCCGGAAGGCATGTTCGGAGGCACGGTGCCTTTCCATGCCATCACGGGTATCAAAGCCGGGTAGCGATAATAAACCTGTTTGAGTGAATCAGCGAAATTACCGAAGTTTCCGGTGAGGCTGTTCGTGCTGAAATAGATGCTCCCGGCGACATGTCCGTCCGCCCTGTCCTGCCGGATGTGCCTTTCCATCTCGCCACTTGCCCAGTTCGGAATCCTGTATGCTGCCTGACCGACGTACAGCTCCCTGCCGTTAGCCGCTATAGAGTCGGCCCACCACGGCATAAGCTTCGCGTAATCCTGGCCGCCGCCATTGGGCCAGTAGAGCTGCGGGGCGAGATAATCGACCGTTCCCTGGTGAAGCCACGCCATTGCGTCGGCGTAAAGCGTGCTGTAGGCGTCCAGACCGCTTATGCCTGCGGGGTAGCCCGGTCTCCAGATGCCGAAGGGAGAAATGCCCAGCTTCACCCAGGGTTTAACCGCCTCGATGCTGTCGTGGACTTCTTGCACGAACAGGTTGACATTGTCCCGCCGCCAGTCGCCGATATTTGTGAATCCGCGGCTGTACTTTCTGAACGTCGCCGTGTCCTGCGTCGTTATTCCATCGTAAGGATAGAAATAGTCGTCGAAATGAACGCCGTCCACATCGTACCGCCGGACAATATCCATGATAACGGACGTGATATAGTCTCTGACTGCCGGTATCCCCGGATTGAGTATCTTGAGAGTGCCGAATGTAAGGATCCAATCCGGATGTTCCACGCTGACCTGTGTGGAATCGAGCGTGTAATTCCCCACCTTCATGACCGCCCTGTACGGGTTGATCCAGGCATGGAGCTCCATCCCGCGTGCGTGGGCCTGCTCGATTGCAAACTTGAGCGGGTCGTAGAACGGCACGGGAGCCTGTCCCTGTTTTCCTGTCAGCCAGTATGACCACGGCTCTATACTCGACTGGTAAAGAGCATCACATTCCGGCCTGACCTGGAATATGACCGCATTCATGCCCATCGCCTTAAGCTGATCGAGGATTGAAATGAGCTGCGCCTGCTGCTGTGCAACCGGCAGTCCCGGAGTTGACGGCCAGTCGATATTTGTGACAGTGGCGATCCATGCCCCGCGGAACTCTCTCTTCGGAAAATCGGTAGTCTGTGCCGACGAGATTCCCGCAACGATTATTAACGATAAGAAAGAAGCAATAACAAACGACTTCATCTGTTGACCCTCTGACTTTAATGCGTATACGTCGATGAAAATGTGCTACGGGAGATCCACCTGACAAACTTATGCCCGCACAGCGGACTCACAATTGCATGATAATTAAGTTACAAAAATATCCCGGACATATGCTACAGGTTACTCGCCTGCGACTCACTTTGAAAAGCGAGCCGCAGGTTGCTCTATTTCATCAGAATCATCTTCTTTGTAATCCTCGCTCCGTCGGACGAGGTGAGAGAATAAAAATAGACTCCCGAGGAAAACCTGCCGCCGTCAAACACGACCGAGTGCTCCCCTGCCGACTCGGCGCCGTTCACGAGTGTCGCCACTTCCCTGCCGAGCACATCATATATTCTGAGCGTAACGCGTCCGTTCGCAGGTAATTGATAATCGATCACTGTCGTCGGGTTGAACGGATTCGGATAATTCTGAGACAATCCGAATGAGACGGGCTGAATCGATTGCGCGGCAATTCCAGTGACTTCTCCATTGGTTTGTATATCGTCGACGCATATCGACCCGGCCGTCAGCAATGCCGACGAAAGACGCCTTACCGCAAAGCCTCTCAGGAATGCAGTCGAGGAATCCGTTCTGTCGCGCCACATCCCGACGAATTTCCAGCCGTACCAGTCGATGGTGTCGACCGGAACCATGTTTTCCCTGGAAGTTCCGAAAACAAAATCGAGCTGGTTGCCGCTGTTGTCTCCGAAGACCCACATCCCCAGCGAGTAAGCGTAGCTCACATCTAATCCTTGTGCGACTTCAGCTTCGCAGACGGCGTTCGCACTTGTCGTATCGAAAGCATACTGAAGTTCGCCGGCATAGTAGCCGTCGTATTTCTTGCCCGTCTCCACGGAGAACGAAGTCGAATTTGTGTCTATTCCGCTGCTGCCGCTTCCAACCGGCGCGAGCATCCACGAGGTTGGAAAGGTCTCAAAACCGTCTATTACTATGCCGCCGGAAGCTTCCGAGGTGTCGACGGTGAAAGTGGTTGAAAACGCCGTCTTCGACTGATTTCCATAGTAATCCGTGACGCCCGGTCCGACGGAGGCAGTGTATTTCATTCCGGGTGTGAGTCCAAGTGCCGAACGAAAAGCGGCGAGCGTCAGATTGTTCGGCGTGATTTCGAAGAAGTCCTTTGCCAGCGATACCCTCGCACCTGTCGAATCGACGAATGAGAGATGGGCCACCACTGAACTGTATGTTACGGGCTTGTCGAATACGAACTCGAAATAGGAGTGCGTTACCGAGGTTCCCCCGTTTCCCGGCGAGACGGTCAGAAGAGCGGGCGGGATTGTATCCAACGGAACTGTCGTGAAGGAGTATGTAAATGGAGTAGTCGAATGCACTCCGAGCACGGTAGCTGCTGAGGTATCGATAGTGATGGTGTATGTCGTGGACCAGTTTAACAGCGTGTCCGGTGCGAATGTCCAGTGAATCATATCGGGATTCAATATTAGTGTACCGTTTACCTGAGGGGTAATCTTAAAGGCTCCGGATACGCTTGCCGGGACCATCTCAGCATTGAAGGCAACTTTTATGCTGTCGTAAGCAGGCGCAGAGGTGGTTGATGAAGGCATATTGACAGTGACCTTCGGTGCCGGCGGGGGACCGCTTACCCAGCTCGCCGCATAATCGCTCCAGTTCATCGGCGTCATGCCTATATAGTCCCAGAGGCTCAC
>JBJKPN010000003.1:0-23774 GCA_046706365.1 Candidatus Kryptoniota bacterium
TGTAGTTCCGGTCGAGACCGAATGTGTGAACCGGCATCGTCGCTCTCTGCAGCATCTTTGCCATTGGGGAGCTCAGAGTGTCGTGCCGGAAAACATATGTCCACCAGCTTATCCACCCGGCGCTGGGCCCCATCGCGCCGAAAAGGTCGGGATACTGAGCGCCGATAATCCACACGCCATGGCCTCCCATAGAGTGACCTGTCAAGTATACCCGGCTGGGGTCAATGTTCAGGGTCGATTCGGCAATGTGCAGAACCTGGAGCGCGTCCAGCCGTCCCCAGTCTTCCCAATCGAAGCCGTACGGTCCTCCGTTCGTCGGGCAGACGATATATCCCCATGTTTTCGGGTAATACGAGTTCGCCATATTTTTTGCTATCACATCGGCACCGTGAAGGGAAAAGAACAAGGCTTTGGGTTTGCCGTTGTCCGGGCCGCGCGGGGGAACGAGAGAATAATACTGGACGCTCCCGTCGATGCTGCTGAGAAAGGTAATATTTCGGGTAGCGGATGGCGATTCGACTTTTATCGGAATTTCGGCGTGCGCCAGCTCGTGGGTCTGTGCGTCCGGCCCGTCGTAAATAGCAAGCTTAATATTCATGACTCCCTCGGCAGAGGGCGCGGTTCCTACGAGCTTGAAGGCTATGCTCCGAAGGCTCATCGGCTGGATAATCGGCACTTTCGATTCAGCAGAGAACCCGCTGTCGTTGTACGCCTTTATGTATGCGTCGCGAAGAGGTTTGTCCGTTGCGTTAATGACCGTTATCGCCGCATAATCATCGAAAGCCTTACCTACCACGAGATCGGGTACGGTGACGTGCTGCGTGTTGAACAGAATAGCGGAGCGAATGTACTCGAGTCCGACTTTCAGCATTCCGCGGTTGCAAACGAACAGCAGGCGGTTATTCCCTTTTCGGAGACTGATCGGAATTTCCGGGTAATTGTAGTTCGGTTCCCACCCCTGCCAGGTGTCTTTGTATGCGTACTTATTTCCCTGTCTCGGGACTCCGTTTACGTAGACAAGATCGTTTCCCTTCGACTCGAGAAGCGCAACCTGGTTACGATCTGATTTTACATCGAAGTAGCCGTAAGCGCCGTTCAGGTAGTCTCCCCTGAACCATCCTGTCGAGTCTGCGGCGTGTGAAGTCCACGTTTCTTTTTTCCCGTTTGGAAATACGATCGCTTGACCTTCCGCCGCTTTAACCTTCCTGCCATCGATGATCGTCTCGATCACAGGATCGGTAGGCCCGATCTGACTGATGTGATCCGGCAGGAACAGCCCGTGATCAAGAATGTGCAGAGTCTCCGTCTGCGCGCGTACGTTAGTTCCCGGGATAAGAACCAGTAGAATTGAGGTCAAAGCCAGGCTTATCAATGTGCTTTTCATCTCTGTTATCTCCTCGCAGATCTCCGGAACTCTCCGGGTGAACCTGCGGTCATTTTTGGAACTGTTTACACTTCCTCGTGGGATTTCATTTTACTTTGAAGTCCCTTTGCATCGGATGTGCTTCGGTGTTGAATATTACTTTGTCGAAATTCAGAGTCGAACCGGGTGCGAATGTCAGGTAAAGGTACTTCATCGTTTCAGCGAGGAAATAGCTCGGCATGTTATCGATCCTGTCCTTGGTTCTGACATTCGATAGCGAGACGAAGCCGTGTTTCACTCTGCAATTGTAAATAAGCGTCTGCAAATAAGTGGCGGCTCGACAGAGGTATTTCGTGTCGTGCGTAAATTCATACATATAGTAATTCGATTCGATATTCTCCGGCCTGAGGTAGTATCCGGGAGAGAGTATTTTCATCGTTTTGTAATCGATTTCTTCCGGCTCGATTCCGTAATACAGCCACATCTTGTAGCATGAGTTCTGCAATTCTTCCGCTCTTGCAAGCTCCCCGCCAAGGGCGAGTTCTGCCGGGAAGTACGCTTCGAGCGAGCCGAAATATTGTTCGTTCACCACGCCGCTGTCCATATTTGCCTGTCCGTACCAGAGCTCGCCGTCAACCTCCTGGGCAAGATACCTGTCGACCGCTTTAACGCTCACATCCCACATATGTCTCAGTTGTTTGTCGTGAAAAAGTATCGCCCCTTTTATGAGATACTCATAGTAGGAGTCGATCCCGCCGCCGATACTGCTTTCGGGATCCACCCACTCGCCGGTGTTGACATTTATTGCGGCGCCGACCAGTCCGGTTTTCTTCGATCTCCGGTCGAACAATTCGACCAAAGCTTTCTTTGCCTTTTCGAAATAGACCGGATTCCCGGTCAGTTTGCTGAGAGTTCCCCATTCAATTATCATCGACCCTATTTCGGCGGGGTTTGAAATATGCCCGCTTGTCTTTCCCGTTTTCAGGTTGACAAACCTGTAAGGCATACCCGTCGGCGAGTCGAACACAGGCATTAGGCGGTTCGCCAGATCGGTGGCGAGTTTGAGGAAGCCCTTGTTGCCGTCTAGCTCGTAAGCCGACAGGAGTCCGCCAAGCATTCGGATGGTTATTTCGAAATTAGAAACGGTGATGTCTTTGTCGAAAGAGAGGCTGTCCAGGATAAGTGCTTTATCCTCTTCGGCTTCTTTCTTCAAACCCATCAGGACCATTGTGTCGTAAGACTCCACCGGGGTCAGCAACAGGCTCTGACCATACCAGTCGTGATACGTTTTCGTGAGAGGTGAAAGCTCATCGTGTCCCCACGCGTATTCCCTATAGTTGTTCCAGGCGAAAAGGAATTCCTGTTTGACTTTTTCGGCATACTTAGCCTTGTCGAATTCCTGCCCTCTCGCGACCCCGTTCAGGATACACAGGCCGGCAACCGCGGCGATTATCACACCTCTTTTCATCTTGATCTTCCCGGACTTTTGTTCAACAGAATCGTCTCTTTCCAACGGGGCCATTCGAATTGGATTCGCTATTTGATTGAAACCTCGTCAACGAACAGCCATGCCTTGCTCCCCGCCGCCTGATGCCACGGCGGAAGCACACCGATATTCTTTGCGAATACCCGGATATATTTTGCCGTTACATCATGGAGCTTCACGGTGAAGTGCTTGATCAACTGTCCCTCTTTCCTGGCATTTACGTCGTTCTGAATCTCAGCGACTTTCGTGAAATGCTTCCCGTCCTGCGAAACGAAATACTCCACATACTCCGGCAGGAATATCCAGACGGGCGTATTTTCCAGGAATCCGGCGGAGATCTCATGGATTTTCTTCACCTTTGTGAGATTTATCACCGCGTCAAGGTCGGTCCCGTTGAATCCCTGCCATTGTCCTCCCTGGTAGTTCGTATCTCCAGTCCGCCCATCGGTGAGAGCCATGGCCCCTCCCCCGTTGTATTCCTGACTGAAAGGATACTTGTAAACTGCCGGAGGATACGGCGACTTGATGTACTTAGCCTCGGTAATCATACTTTTGTGCTTTCCCTCGATGGCAACCGCCTTGAGGATCGAAGACTGTCTGACCTCGATGGAGCCTTTGTAGACGGGAGAAGCCGGCCCGGGATTGTCGCCATTCAGAGTGTAGTGTATCTGCGCACTTTTCCTTGCACAGCTCAGCTGAACATGTGCCGCTTTGTAAAATACCTCACCCGAAGATTCTATCGAGACCATCGGTATGATGTTTCTGTCCGGGGCCATCACGAACAACCCGGGGTTATCAATGCCCCATTGCCTGTCGGGAGAATCTCCCATCACAAGCTTGAGAGCTCCGCCGTCGATCAAATCCGACTGAGTCAGATAAGCATGGTCATACTTTCTGCCGTCGAGCTGCGCCGACTGAATGTATTTGTTTGTGCCCGATACGCCGGCTGCCTCAATGACAAATTTCTTTCCCCTGCCAACGTCAACCGTGATCTTGCTGAACAGCGGGCTGCCTATCGCATAGACATTTTGCCCGGGCGTGACCGGGTAGAAGCCCATGGCACTGAAGACATACCAGGCCGACATCTGTCCGCAGTCGTCGTTGCCGCATAGGCCGTCGATTTTGTCCGTGTACAGCTTCGTCATAATTTCCCTGACGATATTCTGCGTCTTCCACGGCTGTCCCGCGTAATCGTATAAATATCCGATGTGATGACTCTGCTCATCGCCCTGCGCGTCCTGTCCTATCATGCCCGTTATGTCGGGGTCGGTGTTGCCCGCGAGTTCGGTAGGGGCATTGAAGAGAGAATCGAGTTTGTCGGCAAACAGCCTCTTACCGCCAAAGAGATTGATTAGTCCGCCGATATCCTGCGGCACGAAGAAAGTATACTGCCAGGCATTTGCTTCAGTGTATTCGTTGCTGACCTGGAACGGGTCAAACGGATTTATCCACCTGCCGTCGGACAACTTGCCGCGCATGAAGCCTGTGGATTTGTTGAAAAGGTTGCGATAGAAAAGCGAACGCTGGTTGAATTCCTTGTAATCATCCATTTTCCCGAGTTTCTTCGCCATTTGGGCAATGCACCAGTCTTCATAAGAGTATTCAAGGGTCTTCGAGACCGACGCCTGTTGCTTGTCCGCGGGTATGTATCCGCGCTCTTTGTAATACCTGAGTCCCTGCCAATTCATCTCGGCGCTGTGTTTCATGGCGGCGAAGGCAGTATCGACGTTGAAGTCCCGGAGACCCTTCATGTACGCGTCGAATATTATCGGCACAGACGGGTAGCCGATCATAGTGTAAGTCTCGTTGCCGTCAAGGGGCCATATCGGCAGAAATCCCTGTTCCTTATACTTCGCCACCAAAGTCATCACGAAATCCTGATCGCGCTTAGGTTCGATCAAAGTCATCAGCGGCATTTCGGCACGGAAAATATCCCAGAGAGAGAAGGTCGTGTAGTTCGTGAAACCTTCAGCCGTGTAAATCTTGTGATCGATTCCGAAGTATTTGCCGTCCGCATCTTCGAACAGATTCGGAGCCATCATCGAGTGATAGAGCGCCGTATAGAAAGTCACCTTTTCAGCATGTGTTCCTCCCTCCACCTGAATCTTTCCCAGCGCACGATTCCAGGCTTCGCGGGCATGCTCCCTGTACTTGTCGAAGTTGAAATCTGGCATCTCCTTCTCCAGGTTTTCTTTCGCCCCTTCAAGGCTCACGAACGATATACCGACTCTTATCAGGATCGCTTCGCCTTTCTTCGTGTCGAAAGTGACATACGCCTTGACGCTGTCTCCCTGAGCAGCCCTGCTTCCTGCAGTGATAACATCGCCTTCTGCAGTGCCGAAGCTCTTGAACGACCTGGAAAACTGCGCCGCAAAATACACATACCTAAGATTTGCCCAGCCGTGAGACTGCCTCATTCCCTCGATCCACCTGTCTCCGACTATCTTCATCCAGCCGCCGGTGCACCTGTTTCCTATTCCATGTTGAAGATCGATAATGACGTTGGAACTGTCCGACTCCGGGAAAACATACTTGTGCATACCGCACCGGTCGGTCGCGGTAAGATCGACTCTGATGTCATATCGCGAAAGCAGAACGCTGTAGAATCCGGGCGCGGCTACCTCAGTAGAATGGCTGAAGGGAGAGCGATAACCCGCACAAGGATCGGCACTTGTGCCTGGTACGACACGAACCTTCCCTACCGTTGGCATGATGAGAACGTCGCCGAGATCCGACGCTCCCGTTCCACTAAGGTGCGTATGGCTGAATCCCATAATAGAAGTGGATGAGTAATTGTATCCGGAACACCAATCCCATCCGGTCGTCCTTTCATCCGGACTGAGCTGCACCATGCCGAAAGGCATAGTAGCACCGGGAAAGACATGCCCGTGCTCGGCCGTGCCGATCATCGGATCGACGTACCTGGTGTAGTCCTCCTGCGCGTAAGTATACGAACAGACGGACAAAGTGAAAGATACTGCCAGAAGATAAAGAATCTGTTTCATGGTATTATCCTGAGGTTTAATACTTCGTAATCTCGAAATGCGACTTCCGGGCTCCTATATATAATCGAGCGGGCGAGGAGAATGACGGTGCCTGACGGACAATCGGATTCCATCAACTACAGGCTCTCCTCTTTCAACAAATCAGGCCTTTCGTTGTAGAGCTTGATCACAAGCTCTCCAAAGAGAGTATTGGCCCAAGCAAACCAGCTTCTGGTGAACTTGGCCGGATCATTTTCGTCGAACGATTCGTGCATGAACCCGGTCCCGGCGCTCGATGCAACAAGCGTCTTCAGGCAAGTCTTGATTTCGTCCACTCTGTTAGTTGTGAAGGCACGCATCATGACGCTCATGGGCCATATCTTTCCAAGCCCCGTGTGGGGACTCCCGACTCCCTCCCCGGCTGTGCCTTTAAAGAAATACGGGTTGTCGCCGCTTAGCACGAACTCTCTGGTGTTCTGGTAAACGGGGTCGTTGTCCGGCAAAGTCTCCAGGTATGGCATGGACAGCAGGTTCGGTACATTCGCATCGTCCATGAACGATCTGTTCCCGAAGCCGTCCACCTCGTAAGCGAGCATCTCGCCGTAGTCCAGATGTTTCACTGTCGCGAATGCTTTCAGCGCCGCCTCGACTTCATTCGCCAGGTCTACACACTCGCCCGCAAATCCATGGTCGCCGGAAATATTCTCCGACATCTCCGACAGACGATTCAGCGACTGGACTGCGAAGTAATTTGATGGAACGAGGAAAGGAAATATTGTCGCATCATCTGAAGGCCTGAACATGGAGCAGATCATACCCACCGGCTTTATCGGATTTCCATAGCCGCCGCCGGCGAGCGTATCTGTTTGCCATGCGGTCACACGCTCGAACCGGTAAGGCCCGTGCCCGTGTTTCCGCTGCTGCTGTTTGAATGTCTTGACGACAAGCTTCATTGCCTCGCGCCACTTTTCATCGAACGGGGCGACGTCGCCAGTTGTTTTCCAGTATCCATACGCCAGTCTGATAGGATAGCAGAGCGAGTCGACTTCCCATTTCCGCTCATGAATTCCGGGTTTCATCTCCGTCAGGTCTTTGTCCCACGGACTCCCCGTCGGTCCGTAGTTGAACGCGTTGGCATAAGGATCGAGAAGTATGCATTTCGACTGTCGGTTGATAACGCCCTGGATAAGCTCTCCGAGCTTCTTGTCCTCCTTTGTGAGCGGAAGATACGGCCAGACCTGCGCGCTGGAATCCCGGAGCCACATTGCATCTATGTCCCCGGTAATCACGAATGTGTCGGGGCGACCGTCTATCATCTGGAACCTCACGGTCGTGTCGAGCGTATTAGGGTAACAATTCCCGAATATCCATGCCAGCTCAGGGTTGCCTATCCCTTTGCTTACCTTTTTGATTTCCGCCTCGACCGCTTCGCTTGTGAACTTCCTCTCTCCCGGCCCGGGACGTTTGCTCACATGGTCGCCGCCTGCCTGGAAGAAGGGAAACGGCGCTCCGGACCCGATGGTCTTCGGGCCCATCAGCGACAGCCCCGCGACTGCCATCCCACCGGTCTTCAGGAAATCTCGTCTAGTCGTCATTGAAACCTCTGGATTTTATTCCTGCTCAATCTCATTAAGAATTTTCGAAACCGGCCTTTTCGCCTGGACTGGTTCTTCACTTGACAATAGTTATTGGTGCTCCTCCGGTAGCCACGACAATCTTACCGCTCTCCCGCTCTATAAGAGCCAGTCGTACTCTCCCCGCAGCTACGGGTACACTGAACGTATGATTCCCGACCGGTATGTCCCGTTCGATTTGAGCTGACGATTCGTTCACCAATACGACGAGGGCATATCTTCCGGTGTCGAGAACCCTGGAAGCAACCGGAGTATGATAAAGGTGAGTCTCCAGCCCCGCGTACTTCAGTGCACTCTCCAGGAGTGCAGTGAGAGGAGCCCTTTGGTTCGCATATTCCAGCGGAAGAGGTTCCTGCAGAATATTACCGGTCATTTGCCTGAGCGGAGGCGCATCGCTCTTTCTCAAAAATTCATCCTCCAGTGCACCGAACGTCGCGAATCCCTCACGGCCGTTAGTCGAGTCCCAGATCGTCGGCTCATAGTGGCTCACTGGAGAGCTCTCGTGATTCAGGCCGAGAAGCAGAAAGTCTTTCGAAAGCTTTCCATACTCGTTTCCTTCGACGGCGCCGGTAATCAGGACTTTCGTTCCGTTCCTGGATGCTCGGTAGAGCTGCACCGACGCAGAATCGAAAAGCATTTCCGGATCGGGGACAATTATCAGTTTGGCCCCTTTCAGACGCTTCTCGGTTAGTTTGTATTCCGACAGGATTTCCGGAACAATACCGAATCTCTCCGCCAGCACTCTGAGGATTCTCTGGACACCCAGCATACTGTTCTTCTGGCCTGAGAACATCTTCGAATCCGGGCTGACAATAATGACTGGGCTTCCTTCATAGTCGCCCAGGTAAGGCCGGGCTTTCTTGAAAAATGATGCAAATTCTTCCAGTGCCTGAATTTCAATCTTGAAAGTCCCGTCGGGCCTCTCGAATCCTATCACCGCCTCGTTATCGATCGGCTGGTAAGGATTTATGTTCCACGCCCACTCAAGCACTCCCGCTCCCTCGCCCTGAAAAGCGTAGGCAAACTTCCTTTCAAGGAGATTTCTGGCCGCAACAGGTGAACGCCAGGCATTCCCGTCTATGTCTTCAAGACGCATCAATCCGGTTTCTGAAATGAGGCTGGGTTCCTCGGGGACTTTGGTCGATACTACGTCCCACAACAGATTATCGTTGAACCACCAGGTATGCATCGAGGTAAAATCGACATCAGGATAAAAGAACTGCTGTTTCGGTCTCATCATGGTGCCCCCCTCGTCCTGGCCGAGAGTCACGAGCACGTCTCCCCCTGCAGCACGGATTGCGCTCCTCAGCTCTCTGGCCCAGTGTGCGACCACCGATTGAGTAAACCGCTCGAAGTCCAGTCCTTTTCTCGGATTCCTATTTCCCCTCACCTGTTGATAGACGAGGTCCCCGGAACCGGGAACCGAGAAGACATCATCCTTCCCATCGCGCCAGTCGTCCAGGATCCTCTGCACATTCTCCCCATGGTGCTTCAATATCCATTCTTTCCAGGCTGCCGCCTCGTACTTGTCGCCAATGGGAAGATTGTTCCAGAGCTGATCCGGAGGAGAATAGGAGGGCTCATTTATAAGATCATAGGTTATCCAGCCGTTGTTCCTGTAACGTGAAGCTATCAACGTGACGAAAGCTTTCTGCCAGCCAATCGCCCGGGGATCAAGGTAAGGGTTGGAGCCGCCGTTCATCGGCGGAGAGAAAGCAAAAAGGTTGAAGCAAACCACAATGTCATGTTTGGCGGCCGTCAGCACAAACGCGTCAAGCGCCCGAAGAAACCCGTCGTCGATCGCACCGCGGCTCAGCATCAGTCTCTTCCAGCCCGTCCAGATTCCGGTGCGGACGAAATTGACACCGAGCTTCTGCATCCTTGCGAAGTCCTTGTTCCACAGATACGGATTGGGTTCGAGGAGAAATTCCCGATCGACATTCGAAGCCATGTAAGTCGTTCCCACTATTGGGAATACCTTTCCGCCTTTCAAAATCCAATCCTTGGAAACAGACAAAGGCTCATCCGATTCGAGCAATTTCCTGTCCATCACCCAGAACCCTGTGGTTACAGAATCCGGCTTCCAGTTATCATCTATGTTTGCTACCTCTACCGTGTACAACCCCGGCAATAGCGCTTTCCCGGTTTTTATGGCAATCTCAGCGGTGGAAAACCCGCCGGTACCGACAAGTCGGGTCTCGCCTTCGAACACCGTCATTCCCTGCCCATTCTTCACGACGACCCGAACCATTGACGAAGATTTCAGATCATTGCCTTCACCCGGTTTCATCTGGTTAATTCTTACGGTCGGAATTTCTCCCTTCTCGACGCAGGCGCGAACCGGGAGAGCTTCCAGCGAGCTGGCCCCCTGGAGTGCAAGATCGACGCACCTTCTGATCGCTGCCGCATTGAGTTTCATGTCGGAGGGATCTAGTATCCACCGTCCACCGGCGGAGGCGCCCTGCAAACGGTCGATCTCAAGGAGCGGGCAGGCAACCGGGAGGTTGTTACCATTGACAACTTGAACCAATGGTCTCAGAACTGCGTTTCGCGGTCCATCACTTCCGCTCTCATCCGGGAAATTCAATTTAGTGGCAAACCGAACCGTGAGCTCGAACACCTGAGAAGGAAGCGCCAGAGCCTCCGGACCGAACCCCATGCCGCCTGGATAAGTCAACCTGGCACCTTCATAGTAGAAGGGCGAGGAGTTTATGACGATCGAGTCAGCGGGGCCGATCAAAAGTTCATGAGCGTAAGTAGGCTGGGGAGTCCCCAATACCCAATCGCCATTTTCGCGAAAAACCGGTTGGTGGAAGGGATATCCCCCAAGGTATACAAGGCTCCCGCCTTGCGAAAGGAAAACGCGGATCGCCTGCCAGGCGTCGACAGGGAATGCACTGCCGTATGGCATTACCAGCACTCTGAACTTCCCGGAATTCAACCCCTCCCCGAGGCGTTTCGCGCTGTCAAAATACTCCACGTTCAGGCCGCGAAGTGCTTCAGCAAGCGTCGCCCTGTCTATTACAGGAGAGTCAACCGTCGGGAATCCGTCGGACCGAAAGCAGGCAACGTCGCCGTCGGGAATCTCTGACTTGGCTTCAGCTTCGAGTTTCACCGCCGTGAAAGCCGCTGCGAAAGAGATGAGAAACAGAGACATAAGAACGACTTTGACCATTTAACGGACCTTTCCGTGCATTCTTCTGATTGCCAGCGAAGAGGTTTCAATCGCGGGCTTATCTAATGATACTCAAGCGTACCATTTTATTCCATAATTTTGACGACTTTTGTAAGCCTGATATCGCCCGACGACGCACCAGCCTCAAGCCGGTACTCACCCGGAGCGACTATGTACTTGTTTTTTTCGGAATCAAAGAGTCTGAACGTCCTGACCGGAACAACAAGCGCTACATTCCTCGTCTCGCCTTTCTGGACGTACACTCTGTCGAATCCCACGAGCGATCTGATGGGCTTGGTGCCCTTCGAAGTAATGTTGGTTACGTACAACTCCACGACCTCGTCGCCGTCGCGTTCACCGTCATTGCGGATGTTCAGGGAAACGTGCAGAGTATCAAGTGGCCCTGCAATCCGCTCATTCACTTCGAGATCGGAATACCTGAATTTGGTGTAACTCAAACCAAATCCGAACGGATAAAGCGGTTTCCCTTCAAAATAGCGGTAGGTTCTTCCCCGCATGCTGTAATCGGTGTAGGGAGGAAGGTCCCCGACCGATTTGTAGAATGTTACGGGGAGTCTTCCTGCCGGGTTATAATCTCCGAAGACAACGTCGGCGACCGCATCGCCACCCTCTTCACCGGGATACCACGCATCGATTATTGCCGGGAGGTTGTGCTGTTCCCAGTCCACTGCGAGTGCACTACCTCCGACCAGCACCAGGACAATCTTTTTCCCTGTTTTGTGAAGGGCTTTCAGAAGCGCCTCTTCGCCTGCGGGCAGACTGAGTTTTGTCCTGTCTCCCCCCTTAAACCCCGGAAGATCGATGTTCCTGTTTTCTTCGCTCTCGAGCTGTGGGGAAATACCCGCGACGGCAATCACCACATCAGACTTCCTGGCTGCGGCAATTGCATCTTCGATCAGTCCAGATTCCGGCCTTTGGCGACTGATATAGTGCCACTCGAACCTGATTCCGGCATAGTCGCCGCTGTCTGCATACTCGATTTTGACTTCGTACTTCTTTCCTTTTTCCAAAGTAACGGTCTTCGACTTGAACACATTGATCTGGTACGGATTCCAATTATCCACAATCAGCTTGCCGTCCAGGAAGAGCCTTCCCTTTTCATCAGTAATGATTCCGAGCTTGTACTTCCCGGTGACAGGCGGTCTGAGCGTGCCCGTCCATCTCATCGAAAAGTAGCGCGCCGGGACACCGTTGCCGGGAGATTTCACCCCCCAGTAAGGAGCCGCAATCGTATCTACCCTGGTAAGAACCGGTTCGCCTTTCAATTCTGTGTTGTTGAAATACTCGGCGTAGAGGCCGTGCAACGGAAGGCCGAACGCAGGTGTCAGGTATTCACTGCCGATAGTCTCCGGGTTGTCGATCCTGTCTTCCAGCATGTTGTACCCCGGCGAGAAGCTTACGTCGACATCCGGCCCGAGCTTATTCTTTATCCCTTGCAGGATGTCCACGGGATTTGAGGGAGTGCCATGATAGTTCCCGAGCAGGATTTTGAGGTCGGTCGCATAAGCACCGATTACTGCAACCGATTTGAGATTTTTGGAGAGCGGAAGTGCGCCGCCGGCGTTCTTCAAAAGCACGATGCTTTCGTCCGCAACCTTTCGGGCGAGTTCGCGGTGTGCAGGAGTATTGTTCTCTGCGATTGTAATTCGGTCGTAGGGGACGGCTCCCTCGGGGTCGAACATCCCGAGCTTGAATCGCGCGAGCATCAGCCTGGTCACTGCCCTGTCGATGTCCTTTACCGATACCAGACCCGCTTTGACAGCCTGCCCAAGGTCAGAATACTCGTCTCCGCAGGAGAGGTCGCATCCGGCTTTGACGGCAATGGCGGAGGCGGTCATCATATTCGGGGCATATTTGTGACCGTAATATATGTCGCCAATTGCGCCGCAATCGGAGACGACGTAGCCTTTGAATCCCCACTTGTCCCTCAGCAGGTGAGTGAGCAAAAATGGATTCGCGCAACATGGAACGCCATCAATGCTGTTATAGGCGCCCATGACGGAGAACGCGCCTCCCTGCCTTACCGCGGCTTCGAAGGCTGGAAGATAGGTGTCGAACCAGTCGGCCTTGCTGACACCGGCGCTGAAGGAATGCCTGAGCAGTTCGGGGCCGCTGTATGCATCGAAGTGTTTGGGAGTTGAAACGACCTTGAGGTACTTCGGGTTGTCCCCCTGCAAACCACGGACAAAGGCCACCGCCATCTCCGACGTCAGGAACGGATCCTCCCCGTAAGTTTCCTGCCCTCTCCCCCACCTCGGATCCCTGTCGATGTTTATGTTCGGGGACCAGAATGTGAGGCCTTCGTACATCCCGTGCTCGCCTTTCGATATGGCATAGTTGTACTTCGCCCTGGCTTCAGTGGAAATGACTTCCGCTTCCCGGTGAATCAGTTTCGGATCCCATGTGGCGGCCATTCCTATTGCCTGCGGGAAGACCGTTGCTATCCCGTTCCGCGCAACCCCGTGCAGGCATTCGCTCCACCAGTTGTAGGCAGGGACACCGAGCGAAGGAATCACGGCCGCATTGTTCTGCATCTGAGATATCTTCTCGCTAAGCGTCATCCTGGAGACGAGATCGGCCGCCCGGGCCTCGAACGAAAGACTCGTATCCAGATACGCGGGTACGGTGCTGTCTCCCATACTCTCATAATGCTCAACGCCTCGCCCTGCCGACTGGACCGGTCCGCTCTTCATGGGTTTCCCGTCGGCTGCGACGGCAAGCGTGAAGACGAACGCACATGTCAGGGTAAGAAACTGAAGCGAAGACTTACGTAAGGATACGTATTCACATTTCATACCGCCCCCTCATTTACCCATGATAATTTCTACGTCATTAATGGTACCGGCCGGTCGAATTGGAACGGGATTACAGACAGTGTTGCCGTTCAGCCGAATCTGTTTGACGCCGGTTTCGACTCCGTCCGGGTTTTTCACCTTGATTCGGTAAGTAGCTCCCCTCCATTTGCGCACGACTTCGAATCCGTTCCAATCGGATGGGATGCAGGGATTTATCGAGAGTCCTTTAAATGTCGGTCTGACGCCAAGAATGTATTTCGTCACGGCGGTGTAAAACCATCCTCCCGCGCCTGTCAGCCAGGGATGCCGTGCGCGGCCGTGTGCCGTATGGTCTTTACCCATTATGAATTGGCAGTAAGAGTAGGGCTCGGACTGCCTGGTCTCTATAATGTCGTTCTGATTATACGGGAGAATGGCATCATAATACTTCATGGCTCTATTGCCGTGTCCCAGCTTGCACTCTGCGATAACGGCCCATGTGTTCGGGTGGCTGAAGATCGATCCGTTTTCCTTTATGCCTTTGTAGACGCGTGTTATGTAGCCGACACTGTCATCGGGAGTCGAGTATGCAGGAAGAACAAGATGCAGCCCGTATTTCGAATAGAGATGCTTATCGACGGCTTCCATCGCCTTTTCACCCCGCTCATTGGACGAGACGCCCGACATTACCGCCCAGCTCTGTGCGTTCAGGAAGACCTTTCCTTCCTCCGATTCGTCTGTCCCTACTTTGTTCCCGTTTCTTGTGAATCCCCTCACGTACCACGAACCGTCCCAGAGCTCTCTCTCGCAGGAATCCTTCACCTTCGCTGCCATTCTTGTATACTTTTCGACGTCATCCTTTTCACCCAATTCTTTGGCCGCATCGATAAAGTAATTAAGTGCCCAGTAGTGCATGAACGAAACCATACTGCTCTCCCCGCCTCCGAGGTTAAGACAATCATTCCAGTCGGCCCTGAGTCCCTGGCAAATGCCGTTACTGCCTACATGCTTTTCGGAGAAATCGAGGATCTTCCTGAGGTGCTCATAAACAGTGCCTTCGCCCGCGTCAGCATAAGGTACTACATGGCGGAAGAAATCCAAATCGCCGCTCTCCATCACCCACTCGCAAACGGATGGGACGAGCCACAATGCATCGTCTGCACAGACATCCTCCATCCCGTGTACAATATCCGGGGGACTTGGCGTCGGCACGACGGTCGGCAGTTTCACACCCGGAAGTTTGTCGGCTTCAGGCTCGAACACGGCAGGGTCGAACAAATGCAGACCGTAGCCCGTGCTGGTGTGGCCTCTAAGGAGTTGGACTATTCGGTGTTTGGTCATATCCGGGTTGCTGTGAACCACGCCCATGATATCCTGGGAGGTATCGCGGTAGCCGAGCCCGACCCTTCCGCCGACTTCGATAAACGACGCGAATCGCGACCAGACGACGCAGGTTTCTGCCTGGTATAGAGTCCACGCGTTGATCATAGTGTTTAATCCCTTGTGAGGGGTCTCGCATCTGAAGATCGAGGCTTTGTTCCCCCAATATTCCTTCAACTCCGAGAACGCGGAATCTACGTTCCTCATATCGGAGTACTTCCTCCTCATTGCGCATCCCTTCTCTTCCCTCGAACCGACGCCAAGCATGAACACGAGCCTCGCGTCCTCCCCCGGGGCCATCGTCAGTTTCTTGTGAAGGGATGCACACTGGTTTCCTCCGAGCTCGGTTGTGTTCCCGCACTCACCGCGCTCGACAGAGACGGGATTTGTCTCGGATCTGTACGGCCCGATGAACGCGTCGCGCACACAATCGTAACCGTCGGGCTGAAAATTCGACGCGAAGAAATGATAAGTCCACGGTTCGTAGAAGAAATCGTATTCGATTATCCCGTCCTTGAAGTTGGAACCGCTTGCGTACAAACTCATTTGCAGATTCTGGTTGTCAATCTCGACGTGGTGGAAGGAAAACTCGACGTAAGTAAACACGCTGAGCTTGCGAGGCCGGCCGCTTCTGTTTCTTATTCTCACGTCCCACAGCTCGACGTCGTCATTTATCGGTATGAAGAGGACTTGCTCGGCATCAATCCCCTGGTAATCGCATTGAAATTTGGAATAAGACAACCCGTGCCTGGTCGTGTACTTTGCCTTGGCGAAGTCCTTGCCGACAGGCTGCCACGACAACGACCAGTACTCTCCTGTTTCGTCGTCGCGGACATAAACGTAGTGCCCGGGACGGTCCAGGGGTATTCCGTTCTGGCGAAACCGCGTCACCCTGTGATGCTCGGTCGATTTGTGGAAACTGTATCCCCCCGCATTGTGTGAAATAACCGTGCAAAGGTCCCTGACGCCCAGGTAGTTGGTCCATGATACCGGTACGTCGGGACGCTCAATGACATATTCCTTGTTTTCGTCGTCGAAAAAGCCGTAGCGCATTGTCTATTAGTCCAGTTGTAAAGTCAGTATTATCGGTACGGGCAAGCAGTTGCGAGACATTCGGGATAGGAAGGTAGGAGCCCATCCAAGGCCTCTTCTGCGTCGACCCCTCGGGCCTGGTTCACTCCTCACACTTTTGCTCCCTTTTGAAATCTGCAGCGGTTCACGATGCGACCGGAAGTGTCTCGTCTTCCACCTCTCTGAAGGGAACCAGCCACGTGACGAGAAACGATGGTATTGTCGCGATCATTACCCACAGGAAAAAGTGCTTGTAACCGAGAAAGTCGCTGATGAAGCCGCTCATTGCAGACGGTATCATCAGTCCGAGGTTCATGACCCCGGTAGCAAATGCATAGTGCGCCATCTTGTATTTCCCGGGCGCAATCTGCTGCATCATAAACAACGTCAGCCCGACGAAACCGAAGCCGTAGCCGAAATACTCGAAGACCGTCCCGGTGCCGATGACGACCAGGCTGGTGGGCCGAACATAAGCAAGGAAAGCGTATACCGCAAAAGGTATGTTGAAAAACGCGCACAGGATCAGAAGAGCCTTGCGCAGACCTACTTTCGAGGTGAAGTACCCCGCGAGGATGGAGCCGAGAATAAAGGCCATCGGTGGAAAGATGCCGTATATGATGCCGATATCGGAAGTCGAAAGTCCGAGACCTCCTGAAGCACGCCCCGCCTTCATGAAGAGCGGGACGATTTTCATCGCCTGTCCTTCGGCAAATCTGTACAATATAATGAAGGCGATTCCCCAGCCGACGTATTTCTTCTCAAAGAATGTCTTCACAACGTCGGAAAATGTACCGAATGCCTCTTTCGCAGTTTTCACCCGAACGGACTCGCCGCCGGTAGGCAACAGCCTTACATGATAAAGGCTGATGAGGATCATAATCGCACCGAACAGCCCCATGACAATCATCCACGCATGGACGACGCCGACCGAGTTCTGAAGTTGACCCGCGATGAAGACGAAGACGCCCTGAGACAAAACCTTTGCCACGTTGTAAAATGCCCCCTGCCAGCCCACGTACTGAGACTGTTCTTTTCCGTTAAGGACATTTATATATACGCCGTCGGCCGCAATGTCGTGTGTTGCTCCGTTGAAAGCTATGATAGCGAGAAGGACGATCGAATACTGAAAGAATGCAGGTAATCTCAATGTGAGGGCAAGCACGCCGAACCCGATTCCGCCCAGGAATTCCGCCGCGACTGCGAAGTACTTCTTGGTCTTGAACATCTCAAGGACAGGCCCCCAGAGTGGCTTGAGCGTCCACGGGAGAATCACCAGTGTCGTGAAGAAGGCGATTCGGGCGTCAGAAACACCCATCGACTTGTACATCAGCACCGATACGACGTTGATTACGACGAACGGCAATCCTTCTGCGAAGTAAAGTGTGGGTACCCAGAATGCAGGGTGAGTTCTCTTCGCATTTTTCTCGAGCATTCGCTTTCCTATTGTTGAAGGGTGGAGTGGCCTTGCGGTCTTCAGCTGAAAGACATTTTTGCGAGCGGAAGAAGGAAACAAGGCTCGTAGACTAGCTCAGTCTAGTTAAACGCTGTCGGGAACAACTTTAAACGCCGCCTGGCAGGGTAAAAGCGGCCGTACATGCGGCTAGGTCACCTCCGGACACTGCCCGAATGCGGGCTGGAGCCGCGCGCAAGTTTTGAGATATAGTCCAGACTGCCGATAAGAGTCGGCAGTCCGACCGAACCTGCATGACAGCAAGATTACTTGACCAGCATCATCTTCATGGTCCTAATAATCGAATGTCCACTACTTTGCGGAGTCGCAACTAGTCTAAGCAAATACAGACCACTCGCCAGGTTAGAGCCATTGAAAGTCACGGCGTAGTAGCCGGCATTCTCCGTCCCGTTCGCGAGCACTTGCACCATTTGACCTACCATGTTATAGACTATGATACTGACATTGCTGATCTTTGGAAGCTGATAGGTTATGTCAGTCGTCGGATTGAAAGGATTGGGATAATTCTGACTGAGCGAGAAGACCGAGGGCACCTTTGCCTCGTTGCCTGTTACCCCAATTGGCTTCTTGAGCCTTGCGTTTCCCGCTAATGAAGAGAATGTCACCTGGATGGTGTGATTCCCTGTTACATTCTTGAAATCATACAAAGTGTCTTGCTGTAAACCCGCATATCCTGGCTGCGGCGTGCCATCTACAGACAACTCCACGATATACTGACCAAATTCGGGAAGTAAATCAAAGGGCTGATCATGTCCAGAAGCCACCGGGACCAGCCCACTAGGACTTAGAGTGCCCTTTCCACTGTACGTCGCAGTTATTATCGGTCCGTTCCAAAAACACGCAGTTATGGAGTGATCAGATGTGATGTCTTGAAAAGTGTAGCTAGACACAGCACCTATGTTGGTGCCATCAACATAGACCCCTGTTATCTTATACCCACTATTCGGAGTTATTTGGAATGGCTGATTCCCTCCATATGTAGTTCCTATCGTTCCGCTGGGAGATATGGTACCGCCAGGCCTAGCACTTGCCGTGATCGTTGGGTTAACGAGATAGGTCTTATATTGAGCGTTACCTGCGCATGACACCCCCAATGAATGGTAGCCTCCCTCGAGTCCCGTGAAACTCCAGCTACTTTCTCCAGCCGGCGAACTCCTGTTACCGACCTCGACATTATCAACCCAGAATTCAACGCCTGCACTCTTTGTGAGCGAGTACACGACAGTAACGTTAAGAGGAGAATTCCCTGTCCCGCTCGTCGGGCTTACGCTTACAATCGAGACCATCGGGGGTCCCCCTATTGTCTTCGGATATGAGGCAACCGTCAGCGAGAACAAGATCGCTGTTGTTAGTGCTAGGACATTAGCAACCTTAGTCATTTAACTACCCTTTCCGTTTTGTTTTGGAGCATTCCTGGAATGTTCAGCATCATCATTGAAGATGATACTCACACGCTACAAATAGAAAACTCATTGTTCAATTGCATTAACCTCCTTTCCCATCTCTATTTTCTCTGATGTGGATCCGCCAGTGTCAGAGATGCTAAGAAATCCCCTGACATTCCATAACAAGCTACCGTCGGCTGAGTTCTGACTGGTTCAAAAACATAGATTCTTGCGAAGGCATCCTTAACGAACAGAACACCTTCGCAAGAAATTAGGGCCTCCTTATTTAAGGAGCATCATTTTCTTGGTGAAAGAACTGGCACCTTCTCTGAGGGTATAGAAATAGACGCCGCTGGCAAATTGATCCATGTTGATATTGTAGATGTATTCACCCGCAGGTTTCTCACCCTGGTCTACTACCTTGACCACCTCTCCGAGAACATTGTAGATTTTCAGGCTCATGATGCCTGCCTGTTTGAGGTCAACTTGAATATCCGTCGACGGATTGAACGGGTTTGGATAATTCTGACTCAAAGCAAATGTGGAAGGCACAACATTCGGTACAGTTCTGACCCCAAGCACCCATGTCGCTTTTTGTGAAGGGAACCATCTAAGATCACCCAATGCATATCCGTCTGTACCGCCATGTATGAAGGTTGGGTTGGTGTAAGTCAGGTTTTCAGGCAACGGCCACGCAGGAGGAAACAGAGGTTTGTTGCCGGGATTATAATCCCAAAGAAATGTTCCCAAGCTGTCCGTTCTTGTGAGCCGGACATACTCTATCAGACTGTCTTCCTGTGATGTCACCGACGAAGAAAATCCCGGTGCATCGACGGTGTCGTTGTTGGCCTCGTAGAGCCCCGGCCATGCGGTTTTGTTACCGAACATGTTTCGTGTCCTGGCATTCATGAAGTAAGGCGGGACTAACGTGTCCATGAGCGAGCTTGCCCAGAAGCTCCTTACCGTAGGCGACCAGTAAACGCTGTTGTTCTCGACGGTAATCTTCCGACCCTGTTCTGTGACGCCAAAATTGGCGGGAGTGAAATAGGCGTCAAGTGAGTCAAAGCTAAATGTCGAAGTTCCGTAAGGTGCGTCATCCTGATAATCACCCATAATCTCCGAATGAGTCTGTGCTTCCTCGGCGGTCCCCCAGAATATATTGTTCTTGTATACTGCATTGGTCATTACAAAATCGTTCAGCGGATTTACCGCACTCAGGAAGACGGTGTTGTGGTCGAACAAAGTGTACGTATTATAGTACACGTTAGCGTCGGCGTATGCATTGATGCAAAAGAACGTGTTATTGATCATTTCGACCGTATCCGTCGGAGCGCTTCCACCGGACAGGAATGCCTGGCCGTAGAAATACTGCGTGTAGGGAATCATATTCCTGAACACACAATTCGTCACAAAGAACTTGTTGAAGTTCCCGCTGCTGACCACGATGGCGGCGCCGACCAAATTATCGAAGATACAATCGTCAATCACAAATCTGGTGCTGTCGCTCACGATGTTGATGAAGTTACTGTAGTTGTTGTTGATCTTCTGGTCGGGGCGAACACCCGTTGCATAGATGTTCTTCAAGGTGAGATCGTGCGTTCCGGAAAGCACATTCAACAGTGTGCTCGGCGACGAGTTGTCCTGCAATATTGCCGGAGCTATTATCGGCGGACGCGCGGACCCGGAATCAGCAACGATGGAGAGAGGGAAGCTGACATTTATGGTGCCGGTATAGAAATAGATTGAATCTGCATACAATTTGTAAACGGCGTTGGGGTGAGCCCTGCTTCCATTCTGGAGAGTGTCACCCTGTATGAAACTGTTTATGTTGCCAACCGGTGAGGCAGAAACCCATATGGTGTCTTGCGTCTGAGCGTATGCTACAGACACTGCACCACATAGAACTGCAACAGTCAAGACCATTACAGCAGTACGAATCGATTTCATTTAGTTCCTCCATTTTGATTTGTTGCTGGTTGGGAGATTCCTCTTGGGTTTCTCCTGGATTAGTTGTAGAAAAGGCGATGCTCGCTGTCGCAAACGCACTGAAGCTCGGTCGTTCATCTTCCCGTTCTTTCTCTCGTCGAGCTGCCTTCCCGAAAGCCCTTGGGCAAGACTTTCGGATAGTCTCGGTGATTCTTCGGTCAAAGTCGCCACCTTAGTCCGACGTCGGCGGTCAACCCATAGTGTTGTTCAGATTGCGGGAATCCCGTCCCTTCCAGGAGACTGACGTCGCGAGCGCTGTTTATGTTGTTGACATCCAGATAGATCTGCGTCCCGAACCAAGGCATATCCTGCTTGGCCGAGAGGTCCCATCTTAGGTATCGGGCTGTATTCGAGCGCATCTGAGGAAAGAACGCTTGCTGCTCAAAGATGTTTGACTGGAAGAGCATGGAGAGGCGCACAGAAAAACCTCCATAATCATAGCCTATGTCCAGGTTGGCGACATCGTTCGGCTGATCTATCATACGGTCCGTGTAAAAAGTATCAGTGTATGTCGTCTGAAAAGTCGTGTAATTGAAATTGGTAATCGTTAGAGGATACCTCGCCGACGAAAAGATATGGGTGTAGTTCGCACCGAGTACGAGACCCGAAAACGGAGCAGGCAGATACCAGAAATGAGTCTGCCAGTCCAATTCCACTCCCCACAAATCGACGGGAAAGGGGTTATTAATGAATGTGCTAATTGGATCGCCGCCAGTGCTGCTCGGGATACCAGGGTAATCGGCCGGGTTTATAACATAGCGAGTCCCCGTCGGAAAAATCAGATTATCGATATGTTTAAGGAAACCGTCGATGCTTAAAAGACCGATTGCGTTGCTGAACAAGGACACGATAGCATCATAATTTTCGGAAGTGGCAGGTTTGAGGGCGTAATTGTTCCAGACTATTGTCCCTCCGCCAGTCGGAACATCGATTCTCGGAGTTATGGTGCTGTAATCCGGATATGTCAGCGTGTTCGTATAGGCGAGATGCACTTGCAACCAGCTCACCGGTTTGAAAATGAGATGGACCATAGGAAGCCAGAATCCGTGTGTCTCGACCATGGTAGTATCTTTGAACTTGTAGGTCCTGCTCGACACACCCTGCTCCACACCGCGTGGAGCCTTATAGGATGTCGTGAGTACCTGATATCGGACGCCCGGTAGGAAAGTAAGGTCAGATCCCAGGTGCGAGGTGACCATTACATATCCGGCACTTTCGTCTTCGTGCCCTGAATAATTGTTTGTCGCCGATTGTACCGCGTTCGGCCCCCATGAGTCCAGAATATTATGGGTAAGAGCATAGGTTTTTACGACAGCAAGGATCTGCCGCATCAGGTCTATGTTTACAGGAACCCCCATGGGATATTGCCCCCCAAGAAATGTCCCGTAATGGAAATTCGGATCTTCAAAGAGAGTGATGGGCAGGTACTCCGGATTACTAACGCTCGATTGCATCCAGGGAAATGCCGCAAGAATCGCCTTCCCGACATCCGAGCCGCTAACTATCAATCCTCCGTCATACTCGCCGTAGTTGTACGACCTTTCCCTGTACTGAAACTCCCCGCCGAACTTAAGGGCATTGGTAAACTCGTCGCTGAAATTGAAGTTCGACAGAAAGTCAAGTGAGGCAGTAATGGCCCTGTCCCTGGCAAAACTACTGGAGTTACTGAATCCCTGGAGAAACGTAGCACCTAGGCTGTCGTTTGCATGCGGCGGAATCAGCTGAGGATTCTCAGTCCAGTAGTTTTGGTGGTTGAGTCCCACATTGTTTTGAACGAACGATGCGGATAAATCATTCGGGTTCCTGTTTTCCGAGTAGGAATGAGAAAGTTTCAGGTCGACGGTGAAGAACGGAAATGAATTCTTAATCTCAAGGAGGTTCGTGATTACGTTCAGCACATTTCGTGAATCCGTGATGGAATAGCCGTGATTGTTGGATGCAAGTCCGTACGATTCACCCCGATTCTGTATCTTTGTATCACCCGAACTGAAGAAATTCATGAAATCGATCTTGCCGTTTGCCAGCTTGTAATCCATCGTGATCGTTCCATCGTACCGATATCTTTCCCTCAACACGTCGTTCAGATTCAGACTGGTCAGGTATATCGGGAACGATTTACCTAGCGAAGGCGCATTGGGGCTATAGCTGGCGCCTAGTTCATTTGAGGTAAGATTCCTCTTTTCCACGTCCACTTCCGAGAAGATTCCGAACCGTTGTTTGAAGAATCGATGTTCAGCGCTACCTACAAACTTGTAGTCGCCATAGGTACCTTCAAGGTTATCATATCCATCCTGAACCAGAAGATTGAATGAATGTCCCGATTCATTCGGTTGAGCCTCCCTCAGTGAAAAGTTTACTGTGCCTCCAAGTACCGCGGCATCCATATCGGGGGTTATGGCTTTTGTGACTTCGATGCCCTGCAGCATGCTGGAAGAAATCATACTCAGATCAGTCCCGCGGTCGCCTATATCGGTCGGCGCCATCTCGACTCCGTCTATCATCACTTGATTGTATTTGGGCGCCAGGCCCCTTATAACAACCTGTGACCCCTCCCCTCCTTCTCTGATAAGTGAGACGCCGGGGAGTCTGCCAACCGACTCCGCCGCATTTGCGTCTGGAAGCTCCTGGATGCGTGCTGCGGACACGACGTTTTCAATTCGATCCGAGGATAATTGTTGGTTGATCGCGCCGCTCTGGCCGCTCGCCTGAGCTGTGACCACCACCTCTTTCCCTTTCACACCGACTGCTTCAAGTTTGAAATTCCTCGTGTAAGTCCTCCCTGATTTGACGACCAGCTTGGATTCCGTCGGTAGGTAACCGATGTATGACACCCTTATCACATACTCACCCGAAGGAATACTTTGAATGGTGTATTTTCCGTCCAAGGAGGTCGAAGCTCCAAGTCCGGTTCCCTTCAAAAGAACAATTGCGCCCGGCAGGGCATCACCCGTTTGTGCATCCCTTACCGTGCCCTTAATGTTCGAGTTTTCCGCGCTTGCAGTCGAAACCATGACAAGTGCGATCATCACAAAAGTCCCCAAGAC
>JBJKPN010000004.1:0-13332 GCA_046706365.1 Candidatus Kryptoniota bacterium
GTCGGGGCGGAAACGATGATTTGCAACAGTCTCCCATTTTGTGTAAATTTCCAAGCAAAATTTGAATCTTTTGTCATATGTTTGAACAAATTTCGGAAAAATTCGAGGGAATATTCCGCCGACTGAGCGGTCAGGCGCGAATCTCCGACGAGAATATATCAGATGCGGTCGGAGAGGTACGTCGTGCCCTGCTCGAAGGTGACGTCAATTACAAAGTCGCCAGACAGTTCACGGAGGAAATCCGTAAGAAGGCGATTGGCAAGGACGTCGCAAAGAGCCTTAACCCGGGACAGGTTTTCATCAAGATAGTCTATGACGAGCTTCAGGAGCTTCTTGGAGGAAAGACCAGCGAGCTTGAGCTGGCTCAGGCAATACCGGTCGTGATCATGATTGCAGGACTTCAGGGTTCTGGAAAGACCACCTTTGCGGCGAAGCTGGCGAATCATCTGAAGTCGAAAGGACATTATCCATTGCTGGTCGCGTGTGACGTTCACAGGCCGGCTGCGATAGACCAGCTCGAGACCCTTGGTCAGCAGATCGAAATACCCGTTTATTCCGAGCGGGGAGTATCAGCGGTCGATATCGCAAAGAGGTCGGTAGATTTTGCGAGGAAGAATGCGCGGAACATCGCGATCGTGGATACGGCCGGCAGACTCCACGTAGACGAAGAGATGATGCGCGAGGCGGAGGAAGTGAGGTCCGCAGTCAACCCGCATCAGATTTTGTTCGTGGTTGATTCAATGACGGGGCAGGATGCGGTGAACACGGCGCAGGAATTCAACAAGCGCCTCGATTTCAGCGGTGTGGTACTGACGAAGCTCGACGGCGACGCAAGGGGCGGCGCCGCGCTTTCCATCAGGTCCGTTGTTCAGAAGCCGATAAAGTTCGTGAGCCTCGGCGAAAAGCTCGACCAGCTGGAAGTGTTTCATCCCGACAGAATGGCTTCGCGCATTCTCGGGATGGGAGATGTGGTCACGCTCGTCGAAAAGGTACAGCAGCAGGTTGACGAGAAGAAGGCGGAGAAGCTGGAGCAGCGCCTCCGGCGGAACGAGTTTACTCTCGAAGACTTCCGCGATCAGTTAAAAGAAATTAAGAAGATGGGGCCTTTGAAAGATGTTCTTTCGATGATCCCCGGAGTGTCGGGTGCCGTCAGAAACGCGACAATTGACGACAAGGCCCTTACCAGGATCGAGGCCATGATCAATTCGATGACGATCTCGGAAAGGGAAAAGCCGCATATAATAGATGGCAGACGGCGTAAGAGGATTGCCGCCGGAAGCGGAACGACTGTCCAGGACATAAACAGGCTTCTGAAACAGTTTTCGGAAATGCAGAGGATGTTCAAGAGTCTCTCGAAAGGGAAAAGGCGTCTGGGTGTCCGCTGATTTGGTTTGCTGCTGCGGTGTTGCCGGTAATTCGAAATGATTTCGGTTTTCGCGGCATCAGTTTTATTGAAACATGCAAAAACAAACGGGGCGGCGATATCACGCCCTAAAACTTGGAGGAAAATTTGGCGGTAAGGTTAAGGCTACGAAGAACGGGACGTAAGAACCAACCGGCTTATAAGGTCGTTGCGGCTGATTCGCGTTCGCCACGCGATGGACGCTTCATCGAAGCAGTCGGGAGTTACAACCCGCTTAGGAATCCTGCGGAAATAAAATTCAACGAGGCAAAGGCCTTTAAATGGCTGAAGCGCGGAGCGCTGCCCACTGACACTGTGCGCAGCCTGCTACGCAAATCCGGTTTGTGGTATAAATGGTACTTGATCAAGAAGGGTCTGGATGAAACTGCCGTTGCGCAGAAGTTGACCGAGTGGGAGGCAGGCCGGGAGGCAAAACTTGCCCGTGAGGCCGAGCGCAATCAGAGGCGAAAGGCCGCGAAGAAAGCCAAGAAGGCGACGGATGCAACCGCCGCCGCGGAACCAAGCGCTTCTCAGCCGGGCCAACCTGCTGCATAAAGAGTTTTGATGCGTCACGAGTTTAGCTGTACGGGCTCCGTCTGGTCGGCCGAAACCGTCCTTCCGTACGACTAATATGCTCCCGTTGCTCTTGGGAGGAATATGAAAGAAGCAGCAGCCGTGGCTTGTTTGCCGAATTAGACCAAGGATGGAATTCGGCACGCCGAATCCGGACTAAGGAGAGTTCCGGCACGCAAGCGTGGTTATCAGGCTCAGGTGAAAAAGGAGGTCCGCGATGCATGATTTCGTTGAATATGTGATCAAGAAACTGGTGGACAAACCTGATAGCGTTCAATTGACCGAGGAGGAGAAAGAGACCAACAAGGTCGTCTTTCAGCTTAAGGTTGATCCTGAGGATGTCGGAAAAGTAATCGGCCGGAAGGGACGAACCGCCAATGCGGTTCGGACTCTCTTAAGTGCGGTCGCTGCGCGTGAAGGCAAGCGTGCTATTCTGGAAATAGTCGACAAATAGTTTAGTCCGGTCAGGTCCGATTAGTGATTTCGAAGCCCGTTGGTTGCTCCAGCCCAGGCAGGCAGGCTTGTCGTGCCCGCTCACGAGGAAGAAAAAATCGGAGTTATCGTTCGGCAAATAATTATGAATGAACTTGTACTAATAGGTGTGATCAGAAAAGTGCGGGGAGTCAAGGGAGACCTGAAGGTCCAGCCTATGAGCGACGTGCCGGGAAGGTATTCGGCTTTGAAGGATGTTTTGATTAGGCCCAAAGATTCGGATCGAGTTGAGAGTTATGAAGTTGAAAAGGCGGAACCGGTGAACGAATATGTCGTGATGAAACTGAAAGGTGTGGATTCGTTCGACGGCGCCTCGCCTTTTGTCGGGAGCGAAGTGATGGTTCACGGCTCGGAGAGAGCCGTTCCGGAGCCTGGCGCCTATTTCATAGACACACTTATCGGGTTGAGAGTTGTTGATTCCGAAGGCGGAATAGTCGGGAAAGTTGAAGACGTACTGTCGAACAATAGTCAGAGCATTTTGTCGATTAGATCCGAGGCCGGCCGCGAGCTGCAGATTCCCTTTGTGAATGCTTTTGTCAAGGAAGTAAACCTTGAAACAGGGATGATCAGAGTCGAGCTGATTGAAGGACTGGTTTGAATGGCGCGGATGAGGATTGACATACTAACGGCGTTTCCGAAGATGTTCCGCGGCCCGCTTGATGAAAGCATGTTGAAGAAGGCGCAGGAGCGCGGCGTCGTCGAGATTGTCGTGCACGACCTGCGCGACTTTGCGCACGACAAACACAAGACCGTGGACGATTCACCCTACGGCGGCGGTGCCGGCATGGTCCTCAAACCCGAACCGGTGTTCGAAGGCGTGGAGAATCTCCTTGCTGAAAGGACGTACGACGAAGTGATCCTGCTTACGGCCGACGGCGAGACTTTCAGCCAATCGGCAGCGAACGATTTGTCGATGAAGCAAAACCTCCTCGTGGTCTGCGGTCATTACAAGGGTGTGGACGAGCGGGTGAGAGAGCGGTTGATTACAAAGGAAATTTCTGTCGGGGATTACGTGTTGACCGGCGGGGAAATAGCAGCCCTGGTATTGACTGACGCCGTAGTCAGACTTCTGCCGGGCGCGCTGGGAGACAGCGAGAGCGCGTTGAGCGACTCTTTTCAAACAGGGTTGCTCGATTCGCCGCAGTACACTCGACCGGCCGAATTCAGAGGCATGAGGGTACCCGACGTGCTTCTCGGCGGCGACCACGAGGAAGTGAGAAAGTGGCGGGAAGAGATGAGCCTTTCTAGAACCACCGAGCGCAGACCCGATTTGCTCGGAAAATATCTGTCAAAGTTTGAGAAAACGGAGAATAACAATGAATAAAATATCTTTGGTTGAAGCAGCTCACCTGAAAACCGATGTGCCGCAATTCAGGCCTGGAGACACCATCAAGGTGCATTTCAGAGTGATTGAAGGCGACAAGGAACGAATTCAGGACTTCGAGGGAATCGTTATCAGCCGACGAGGCGGCGGACTGAAAGAGACTTTCACCGTCCGGAAGATTTCAAACGGAGTTGGAGTTGAGAGAATCTTTCCGCTGCATTCACCACGCATAGCGAAGATCGAAGTCTTGCGCGGCGGCAGAGTGCGGCGCGCGAAGCTCTATTATCTGAGAAGCCTGGCGAGCAAGGCCGTTCGTCAGAAGACGACTTAATATTCCGGAGTCGAAATTGTTTCAACCGATAGGACCACACGCACAACAGAAAGACCCGGGACCCGGGTACGTCACAGATATGCACCTCATGGGCGACTTGGAGGACATTTACCGGAAGGTGCTTGAGGGAGAGCGACTGAATCGTGAAGACGGAATCAGGCTGTACAACACCGACAACGTTCTCGCTCTCGGTCACATGGCAAATCTTGTCCGCGAAAAGATTAACGGCGCAAACACGTATTTTGTCAAGAATTACTATCTGAACTACACAAACATCTGCGAGCTCGACTGCAAGTTCTGCTCATTCTACAGGAAAGAAGGACAGGACGGCGCCTTCCTGATGAGCCTCGACCATATTTTCAAGATTGTCGAGAGCGACAAGGACAACATCACCGAGATGCATATGGTCGGAGGTCTCCACAACGGTCTTCCGTATGACTACTATCTCGATCTGCTTCGGGGAATCAAGAAGATAAATCCAGGAATACACATCAAGGCATTCACGGCCGTGGAGATCGAGTTTTTCGCGAGGCTTTACGGTCTGAGCGTGGAGCAGGTACTCCTTGATCTGAAGGCGGCCGGGTTGGATGCGATGCCGGGTGGAGGAGCCGAGATTTTCAGCCAGCGTGTGCGGGAGAAGATGTTTGCCGATAAAATAGGTGCCGAGGAATGGATCGCCGTTATCAAAACCGCGCACAGGCTCGGCATCCCGTCGAATGCGACCATGTTGTACGGTCACATGGAGAAGGTCGAAGAGCGCGTCGACCATCTTGTTCGCCTCAGGGAGGTACAGGACGAAACGAAAGGTTTCTTCGCTTTCATTCCACTTGCGTACCACCCTCACGTTGAAGATTCGACTCAGTGGGCGACGGGGATCGACAATCTGAAGAGCATCGCCGTGAGCAGGCTGATGCTCGACAACTTCCCGCACGTGAAGGCATACTGGATTTCAATGGGTCCCAAGGTGGCGCAGATCAGCCTGTCGTTCGGTGCCGACGACCTTGACGGCACCGTGCGCGACGAAAGGGTGTTCCATATGGCCGGCGCCTCGACGGAAAACGCTCTTACTAAACGCCAGCTCGTCAAGCTTATCAAGGACGCAGGCCGCGTTCCGATCGAGCGCGATGCACTGTATAACACTCTAGAAAGCTTCGCTTAGCAAACATCTAAGCTTTGGCACAGGAATCAACATGGACGGATTGAAAAGCACTGCCGCGGCGAAGAAGCGGCTCGGCGCGGTGAGTTTTCTGAATACAAAGCCGCTGATTTACGGCTTAGAGAAGAATCTCTTTCCCCACAACTTCGAGCTGACAAAGGCCATTCCATCGTCGCTGGCTGTGGAGCTCAATGCCGGGAAACTCGATGCGGCTCTTATTCCGAGCATCGCCTATGCGAAGAATAGTCCTACTTTGAGAATCGTCCCGGAATGCGGGATCATAGCTCACGGAGAAGTGAACAGTATCCGCATGTACTTTAACAAAGATCTGAAGAGCATTCGATCCGTTGCCGTCGACATTAGCTCGATGACGTCCGTTGTACTTACCAAGATTATCCTTGCAGAGAAATTTGAGGTCAAGCCGGAATTCATCGCGGCCAGACCAGATGTGAAGCGCATGCTCGCCTCTGCCGACGCGGCGCTGGTCATCGGAGACTCGGCCTTATTCAAGACCGAATCGGCCGGCGAAAACTACCTCGACTTGGCGGAAGAATGGAACGACATGACGGGTCTTCCGTTCGTGTTCGCCGTCTGGGCAGGCAAACATGATGCCCTTACGCTGGATGATATTCAGGCAGTCATTTCCTCAAAGAACCTCGGACTGGACAACATAGATGCGGTTTGCCGCGATGCCGCTGCGGAATATGGAGCCGATTTCAATCTGGTCAAATCGTACCTGACGGATAATATTCAATTTAATCTCGGAGAGGAAGAAATCGCCGGCATGAGGCATTATTTCGAGCTCGCCTACTATCACGGTGCGCTTGAATATCTCCCCTCTCTTAACTTCTACCCCCTGGAAGCAGCTGCCGAAGAGCCCCCTACAGTCGGATAACCTGCTGTAACAAACTCGGTCAAAAACGTAGATTCCTTGTTGAAAGGAGTTCGGAAAATGAAATGGCAGCTTCAACTTTGCGCGATTTTCTCTTTGTTTCTCATTCCTTCGCTTACGCTCGCCCAGACAAATGATTCCACGGGGGTTTACAACAGGGGGGTGCTTGATTCGCTGAAACTTGAGCTCAACAAGTTTGAACATGCCTACCAACTGTTCAAGGCCCGCACTGACACGGCGCAGCAGTTCACTGAAACGGACCAGGCGGAGCTCGACAAGCTTTCGGAGACGCTCCAGCGGATCGGGGAAGAAATCAGGGTGAAATCAGAGAACGCGGAGAAACTGGCGAGTGATGCCGCGAGTGTTTACGATATCGAGGGCGCAGTCGTCGAGAACGGCGATTATACGCTCGGAAGCGGTGAAGTTGTGAAGACCGGGGTCAAGGTATTGAACGGCGATGCATTTATCTTCGGGACGATCAATGGCAGTCTGGTCGTGGTAAACGGCAATGCATTTGTGAGAGGGGGGGCAAAGATTGACGGCGATGTCGTGGTTATAAACGGCAAGGCCAATGTCAGCGGCGATGCGGAAATTGAAGGTAATGTAATTGAACGCGGAAGCGGCGAGCTTGAGGAAAGAGGTGAACTCGTCCGCGGGCTGAAGATGACTGATCATCCGGATATCTGGCGAAATCCGAATATAGTTTTTGAAAGGATTGCCGCCGACTACAACAGGGTCGACGGGCTCTTCCTCGGTCTCGGGCAGCACAAAGACTATTACTGGAGCGGAGCCGAAAGCTTCTCTCCTTACGGCTTCGTGGGCTACGCTTTTGCTCTTCACAGATGGCGTTACCAGGTCGGCCTGGACAAATGGTTCGGGAACGAAAACAGGTTCGAGATCGGGGCGGAAGGACATTCCCTGACAGACTCAAAGGACTACTGGTTCATCGGTCCAAAGGAAAATTCACTCTTTGCAATACTTGCCCGCGAAGATTACATGGATTACTTCTCCCGTGAGGGAGCTTCGTTCCATGTAGCCCAGTATTACGAAATGAACACAAGAGTAATTCTGAGCTTTGATGTCGACAAGTATTCCTCGCTGGAGCAAAGCACAAATTGGTCCATCTTTGGAGGTCATAAAATTTTCCGTGACAATCCCGCCATCACAAACGGGTGGATGAGAAGCATAGTGGTCGATCTCGAGCACAGGAGCTACACCGGGGGTAAGGACAGAAAACAGGGATGGATGGCAGGTGTTCGTGGTGAAACGACCGTGAGCGGCGACTTCGACTTCCGTATGCTGACACTCAATGCCGTCCGATACCAGCCTCTTTTCCGCGGCCTGCAGCTCAACATGAGGCTCGTAGGGGGGACATCCAATGGAGACCTTCCGTTGCAGCGATCGTATCAGATCGGCGGGTTCAACACTTTGAATGCGTTTCCGTACAAGGAATTCTCAGGCAACCGGATGGTCCTGTTCAACTACGAGTTTCTCTTTAGCCCGATGTTGTTCAAACACTCCCATTTCTTCCCGCTGAACACCTTTGCCCTGCTCGTGTTCGGAGACGTGGGACAGGTCGCCAATGCCCCGGCATCGGACGGAATGGGAAGCGGGTGGGAGACGATGAAACTGGCTGGTTTCAAATCCGATTACGGCATCGGAATAGGCAGCGGAGACGGTTCATTTGCCATATACCTGGCATGGAGAACAGACATTGCTGCCTCTCCGACATTCGGCGTGCGCATCGAGAGGCCATTTTGAATTCGGTGTCAGTGTGTGCCATGTCAGGAAAGTTAGATCCTGCGGGTGGTCAAGCTGAAGCGGTATGCGGTGGTAAAGGGCGGTCACAAGAATAAGAGGCGTTCAGTCGGACGGGATAGCCGCCGCCGGACGCCTCTCAAGTAAAGGTATTCCTCTAAGGAGAAGATCAGGGAAATATCCCGAGTTCGATATAAGCAGTCCCGATCTTGTTGATCGCATTTATGAATGCAGCCGTTCTCATGTCGGGGATTTTTGAGTTGCTCTTCCAGATGTCTCGGATCTGGTTATACGCGCTCGTCATCGTCTCTTCCAGTCCGGAATTCACAAGATCAATTTCGTCCGCGCCCTTGGCAATCTGGTTTCTCTCCGATTCTGAAAACGTTTTTCCCGTCGCCTGTTCCAACGCGTGAAGGAGCTTGTCGAAAGCGGATTGTTCGAAACGTTTGTCCATTCTGCCGAACCTGACATGAGATAGATTCTTCAGCCATTCAAAATATGACACGGTAACACCGCCCGCGTTCAGGTACATATCGGGTATGACCATCACCCCTTTCTTAAGGAGTATCTCCTCTGCATCGGCTGTAGTGGGTCCGTTTGCACCCTCCGCGATAATCTTGGCTTTGATTCTGTGCGCGTTCTCTTCTGTAATCTGGCTCTCGAGAGCGGCAGGAATAAGAATGTCGCAATCGAGCTCCAGAGCTTCCAGGGTGTGAGCAATATCTTCCGCTCCCGGGAAGTTCAGAATTGAGCCCGTCTCTTTGCGATGCTTGACGACGGCATCGACGTCCAGTCCTTTCGGGTTGTAGATCGCACCTTCGAACTCCGCGAGCCCGACTACCACCGCGCCTCCCTCCAGGCAGAATTTGGCTGCATGGTATCCGACGTTTCCGAGTCCCTGCACGACTACCCGCTTGCCCGAAAGGCCGGGTGTCAGTCCGAGCTTCTTCATGTCTTCCGAATTATCGCAGGCTTCCTTAAGTCCGTAAAATATGCCGCGGCCTGTCGCTTCAGTTCTTCCCCTCACGCCTCCTTCGGCGACAGGTTTTCCGGTAACGCAAGCAAGAGCGTCTATCTTCCCGGGGTTGAAGGCGGCATAAGTGTCGGCAATCCATGCCATCTCCCTCGGACCGGAACCATAGTCGGGAGCCGGCACATCCACGCCCGGCCCTATGTAGTTTTTTCTGATGAGCTCGGCCGTGTATCGCCTCGTGATGAGCTCCACGTCAGTGGCTTCATATTCCTTCGGATTGACCTTTATGGCTCCTTTTGCTCCACCAAACGGCACATCGACCACGGCACACTTGTAAGTCATCAAAGCGGCAAGGGCCTTGACTTCATCCTCATTGACGTTGTCTGAGAACCTTATTCCTCCCTTTACCGGGAGCTTGTGGTAACTGTGCTCGACACGCCAGCCGTGAAAAACCTTGAAGCCTTTTGACGTTCTTACGGGAAATTGAAATGAGTAGACGCTGTTGCAGCCTTTGATTTGCTCGAGCAGACCTTTTGGGTGGCTCGTGAACTCCGCAGCTCTGTCGAAATTGCGGTTTACATTTTCGAAGAAGCTGAGTCTTTCTTTTGAGTTGCTCATATAGATCCCTATTGATTAGTTATTTTGGGAGATTTTCCGGGGATGGTTCTAAACCGATGTTCGGTTGGTTCGCCTGCCATGCACTAATTTAGCAGTCCTTGTCTTAGAGAAAAATCCGCAATTACGGGAAAACAGGATTTGATCTTTTCTGTAACCGGCCTGGAACATTTGTTCAAGACTTTGTATCCCCGCCATGAATTCCGCGATAAAATTTGGCACAAGTGATGCATGCTTTGCCCTATTTCTTCGGAATTTTCGGACGATTCTCAAGTCTGGGAATGCCTGAAACCACTCACCTCAGAGGCAGATCTGCAACAGGATACTTCCTCCAATCTTTCAAATCGAAATGCCACCATTCGGTGCTGAGTCCCACGAACCCATGTCGCTCCATTACACGCTGCAGAAGCTCCCTGTTTTCGGCGACATTCTCAGGCAGGTCCATAAAATCCCGGTGAGCTCGTTCCGTGAAATTGTCGAATCCGGTAGGCATCTGAAGCTGGTGACCGAGGGTGTCTATTAGCGTTACATCCACCGCTGTGCCTCTGTTGTGCCTGGATCCCTTTGCGGGGTCGGCCACATAGCTCGTGTCCGGCAGGATCTCCCACATTTTCTTCTGCACCGATAACGGACGGTAGCCGTCGAACACGAGCAAGCCCAGCCCCATCTTTCTCAGGTCCTTTTGGACAGCAGCAAGGCTCTCGGCAGCTTCCTGTCTGAGATAGCATTTGGCGACGGGGTACAATCTTTGATGAGTGAAATTACTGTCCGTGGCGTAACGAATGTCCAGTTTGATTCCTGGTGAGATCTTCGTCACTTCGACGAAACCCGAGTTTTCAAGAGTCGGTCTTGTGCAAGATAATAGCGCAAACGACAGAAATAGAAACGCCGATGAAAGTCCTGGATTAGACCTGATTCGCAACATAATGCACCCTGCGATTAAAATCGTGATTCATTAGAAAGTCGATCGGTAACTGTCCCGCACTCTTTCGACAGTAGCGACAAGAAAAAAAACGCCGAAGCAGCTTCGACAGATTGCGCGCGCATCGTACAACGGTGATCATCATGCAGTGTATCCCACTTTATTCAGGCTGAAGCACGTACGAATTTACGGTTGGAGTTCGACTTCCTCAAATGAAATCTTTGTTATGGGGAATTCCCGGTCCGTTTTGTAAATTCATTAGAATTAGCGCGATGATTATATGAAAACCCCTGGAATCTTTCTGACTTTGTTACTGGCGTTGGTACTTGCATCCTGCTCCGTACCCAAAGCAAGAGTTGACCTCATTCTCACGAACGGCCGTTTCTATACAGTGGATGCGCGGCTTCCCGACGCGCAGGCTGTTGCGGTCAATGACGGCAGAATCGTCGCCGTTGGCACGAGCCGGGAGATTCTCTTGAGATACGAGGGGACGACGACCCTCGATCTTCACGACGCTTTTGTGCTGCCCGGCCTGATAGACGGTCACGCCCACATGGTTGGACTTGGGATGAGCTTCGCGACTGTGAACCTTACTTCTGCCAGGACTGTGACTGATGTCGTCAGGCTCGTGAAGCAAGCGGCATTAAGAACGGTGCCGGACGGATGGATAAGGGGAAGCGGTTGGAATCAGAAGATGTTTCAGGGGGTTAAAGCGGCGCCGGCATCGGTACTCGACCAGGCAGTTCCGGGTCACTATGTGTTTCTTGTGAGCAACGACGGACAGGCCGTTTGGGTCAACGCGAAGGTGATGCAACTCGCAGGTATAACTGCTTCAACAACGAGCCCGGGCGGCGGTTTAATCTTGAAGAGCCGCGACGGCAATCCGTCAGGGATATTTGTCGGGAGCGCGATAAACCTCGTTGCATCGAAGATTCCTCCTCCCTCGGAATCGGAGATGGAAAATGCGATCGTGCTGGCCTCCGACACGTGTGCGAGATATGGAATTACCGAAGTGCAGGACGCCGGAATTGACCCCGGCATGCTTGATGCCTACCGTGTCCTCGCCCGCGACCGAAAGTTGAAGATTCGGATCTACGCGATGTATAACGGCAACGATACCACGCTTCCCGTGATCCTGAAGAAAGGCCCTGTTGATATGGACCATGGGCATTTCATTATGCGGTCAGTAAGGGTGGACATGGACGGTCCCCTCGACAACAGATCCGCAGCTTTGGTGTCGGCATATTCCGATGACCCCGGGAATTACGGTGCTACATACCTCGGTGAAAAGGACCTCGAGAATCTCACAGTGGCGTCTCTTGCTTCCGGGTTTCAGGTATGCACCGAGGCACACGGTGACCGTGGAATCGACGTGGTGCTGGACTCGTATGCGAAAGCAATTAAGTCTGCCGGCATATCCGATCCAAGACTGAGAGTGGAAGGTGTCGACGTCATCCTGCCAGGAGATATCCCTCGGTTTCACGCTCTCGGCATCATACCGTCGATGCAGCCTGCACAATGTGTTTCGAATATGTATTGGGTCGAATCGAGAGTCGGTTCGAGGAGAATCAAGAACACGTATGCGTGGCAAACTCTCCTGAAAACCGGGAGCATTTTAATAGGGGGTTCGGATTTTCCTGACAATAGTCCTGATCCGAGAATCGGGTTGTTTTCAGCCGTGACAAGACAGGACATAGACGGAATTCCGCAGAGCTTCGAGGAGGCAGAAAAGTACTTCCGATTGACTCCGGATGCTTTTGTCGATAGTTCCGATTTCAACGGAGGTTTCTTTCCCCAGCAGAGATTGACGGTTGCTCAGGCAATCCGCGCCTTCACCGTCTGGCCGGCTTACGGTGCTTTCCAGGACAGGGAGAAAGGAACGATATCAGTCGGGAAGTATGCGGACTTCACGATATTTGAAAAGAGCTTTCTGAAGGGCACGTCGGGGACAATTCTCAACGATAAGATACTCGGCACCATCGTCGGCGGGAAGTTTGTTTACGTCGACACGACCGCGGTCCAATGGAGAACACGATGAAATATCGCAGGTTAGGCAGAACGGGATTGGATGTAAGCGAGATCGGTTACGGAACGTGGGGAATGGGAGGTAACTTATGGCTCGACGGCACCGACGAGGAGTCAGTCAAATCCCTCCACCGCGCTTTCGATCTCGGTGTGAATTTCGTGGATACTGCGCTTGCCTACGGAAAGGGGCACAGTGAAGAGTTGATCGCGAGGGTTCTCCGCGAAAGGAAGGAACGCGTCTTCATCGCAACCAAGATTCCTCCATTGAATAACAGGTGGCCTGCGCCCACAGGTATCCCGCTACGCGAAGCGTTCACGTACGACCATATAGTAAAATCGACGGAAGCCAGTCTGAAGAACCTGAAGGTGGATTGTCTCGACATACAGCAGTTTCATGTCTGGAATGATGAATGGGTGAATGAGAATGAGTGGAAGGATGCGGTGCTGAAGTTGAAGGACCAGGGCAAGGTTAGATTCTGGGGGATTTCCATCAACGATCACCAGCCGGAGAACGGGATCGAGGCGGCAAGAACCGGATTGATCGACGCGTTCCAGGTTATCTACAATATTTTCGATCAGTCGCCTGAGGATAAACTTTTTCCATTCTGCGAGGGGAACGATATAGGCATAATAGCCCGGGTCCCTTTTGACGAAGGGTCGCTGACCGGAAACTTAAGGATCGATTCAACTTTCCCCGAAGGTGATTTCAGGCAAAGGTATTTTACCCCGGAGCGCAAGACAGAAGTCGTTAAGCGCGTTGACCGGCTCAATGAGTTAATCGAAAGAGAACGCATGTCGATCACTGAGCTTGCACTGAGATACGTGCTCCATCATCCGGCAGTTTCAACGGTCATACCGGGAATGCGTCG
>JBJKPN010000005.1:0-6356 GCA_046706365.1 Candidatus Kryptoniota bacterium
GTTCCGAACGACATGCCGCCGCCGCTGAAACTCGTCCCGAACATGTCGATTGTAGTCCCGCCGATGTACGTCCTGTGGGTCAGCATCGCATTCAGCCCGATGCCGTCGGAGCGTCCGGCGGAGGCGAGACCTGCCGGGTTCGTGTAGATTGCAATCGGTTCGTTCGTGATTGCATCGGCTGAGCCTGCCAACGAAAGATCCCGGGCTGAATACCCCAGTTCCAGGATTTGAAATCCTGCGCTGCCCGCCTGTGCGAATGCCGAGGAGGCGGCAAGAAGCAGTGAAGCTGTTAGAATAGTAATTGATTTCATATGCCTCAGAAGTCGAAAATTAATGATATGGTTTGAATTCCGTAAGGAGAAAACGGCTCCGACACATACGCATAGTCGAGCTGCGGAGTCAGATCGAGAAAAGCGATCTTGGCGCCGAATCCGAAAGTCGGGGTTACCTTTGTCCCGACATACTGCTCGTTTGCTGCAGCGAAGCCAGCACGCAGTACGAGCACGTCGAGCGGGGCGTACTCAACGCCTCCTCTCAGGCCGTTCAAAGGGGAAGGTGCAATGTCATATTCGGCCATGACGGAAGAATGGATCGCAGGGAGGCTGTAAGAGGCCGCGACTTTGTAGATATGCGGAAAGGGAGTCGTGAAATTCGAACCGCTGGTCCCGTAAAGCTTCGACGAATCCCAGTGATACGACTCTCCGATATCCGAAGCAACAAAGGCAATTGAAAGAAAGTCGGTGGGTTTATAGAGCCCGCCGAAATCGAATCCTATCGTTGTCGATGTAACACCTGAGTAGAGATTGTAATAATACATCTTCAAATTGACGCCAAGCGATAACCCCGTTATGAATTGATTGGAGAAGCTGAAAAACAGAAGGTCCTGGCTTGTCGACAGGTTCGAAGTGTGAACGCCGTCACCGTCTCTTCCGTCGATATTGGAAACTGTGCCGTTAATAACGCCGAGTGCGAGACCGGCAGTCGGTGCCAGACCTTGCGTATATGTGATGACGTTGAGCTGCCTGTTCAGCGACATCAGGGCCACCGACGCGGAAATACTTCCACCGTTTTGGAAGGATGCCAGGGCAGGGTTGTAAAACGGATAGACGTTGCCGGTGGTCATTGCTGTTATGGAGTTTCCGAGAGACATGCCCTTGGCATTCAAGCCGACTCTTGCGAAGTCTCCTGGATAGCTCTGCGCAAACGTAATGGAACAAAAGAGAAGGACGAAAGCAATTGTTTTCATCTGACCACCAATATCTTTCCCCACAAGGGATTCCCATTGTTGACGCTCACGCTGTAAAAGTAAACTCCATTATCGACCATCTGGCCGCTTTCGTTAAGCCCGTCCCAAACTGCGTCGTTCTCCCCCGAGTTGCGGGGGGCATTTTGAAGAAGCGTTCTGATTACATGCATGGAAAAATCATAAATCCTTATTGTGACAGTACTGTTGGGTGAATTTACGCTGTAGTGTATCCTGCCGACGTCGAGTCGTGGGGAGAACGGGTTCGGGTAGAAGTATGTAAGGTTCTGATTGGCGACGGCGACGTAGGTGCGGAGGACCTTCCACTTGCTGAGCTGAAAGCCGCCTCCGTTGTCTACGCCAAGCGCGGTACCATCGCCGGAGCCGGCCCAGACCGTGTCCCCCTGTGTCGCGACTGCGTAAAAGGCGACTGAAAGGACCTGTTGGCCCGTCGACGGGTCGAGCACGTTGGTCGTTACCTGGCTTGACAATCCGAGGTCTGCAGTTCTGAAGAGGCCGTCGTCCGAAGCTCCGTAGACGATGGAATCCTGGAATGCCATCGAATGGAAGAAATGTCCGGGAAGAATGAAATGCCAGCTCGCGCCGCCGTCTGAAGTGTAGCTCAAGGCGGGAACCTCCGTCGGATCGTTCGCATTGACCGTGGCCGCCCATATGTTATGAACACCATCGTAATTCTGAGCGGTAATTGAAACGACGAAGTCGCCGGATATCGGACTCGACTCATTTTGATGGCTGAATTTGTACCAGGAATGTCCGTTGTCCGTGGTCTTGTCAATTCCGTCGGCAGTACCGACGTAGAGAGCGCTGTCGCCGTCCGAGTAAAGTGAGAAGGCCTCGTGGTTGTAATTTGTCTCCGTGGTAATCTTGCCGCCGATAGGAGAGAGCTGGAAAGTGTAAGTGCTGTCCGCATTTATATAGCTTAGGTAATCGGGCGGGAGCACGACTCGTTGCCAGGTCTTTCCTATATCGGCACTTCTTCTGAGGCCGCCGGCGAAATTCGCCGCGTAGAGATATCCTCCGTAGAAGGCCAGGGAATAGGTTATATTATTGACCGCAGTGGTAATCGGGAGAGCCTTCAGGACATTGTGCCCGAAAGTCACCGTTGAATCGGCTTCTGTGTCGACGCTTTGGGAATCGTGGGTCCACGTCGATCCACCGTCTGTGGAAACGTACAATCCGGTCCCCTGTGGATAGGAATTTCCTGCTTGTTCGAAGGTCGTGGACGTCGCAGTGACTATCGTATCGCCCGTTACCGCTACCGCGTTCGTGCTCATTCCCGTCGGACCGTTGGGTCCGAAATCCGTTTGAAAGCTTGCGCCTCCATCAGCACTGAGGTTCAGGCCCTTGTTCGTGGCGAGATAGACAGTCCCTTTTGTTATCAGTATCTGATTTACAGTATTGCTGGACGGGCTTGTCGCCTGGCCGTCGAGTTTATAGGTCTCTTTAAATGTTTGCGCGCCGGCGACGCCGAGGATGAGTAGGAATGTTGAGAGAAAGGCAATTTTCATTGATAAACCTTGATAGTGTGAGAAACTGGAGCGCTCGCGACGCCGCTGCGGTCGACTGCATGGAATGTAAAGACATATGTGCCGAGAGCTGTACCTGAGGGGAGCTGCACCGAAAGCGTGTACGTTCCATCGTGCGCGACCTTGTCGTCATCGCCGACCTGAATGCCGGCCGCGCCTCCGTCGTCGTACATCATGAACGGGTTGCCGGTAGACGGATTCCCATCCGGCTTGACCACGTCGAAATAGACCTTGGCCACGTCGCTGAGGCCGGACACATCGGTGACATACGCGTAAATGTCGAAGACTATGCTGTTGGCCTGCGGCAGGATGAGAGAATCAGGCATGGAGACGCTGTCGATAACGGGTCCGAGATCTGCGGCATTGAAAAGCTTGAGCTGTCGAGTTGCGTAATTCCCCGGCGCCCCCTGCAGGTCATACGCCGTGAAGACATAATTCAGACTTCCGACATATATGCTGGAGAGGGTGGTCGAAATAGTCCCGCTCACAACGTTGCCGGAATGATCGGTGAAAGTCGCTTCATTCAGCACGACTCCGGAATCGTTTTGCAGCTGGACATCGAGATAAGAGAAACCGTTCGTCGAGCTTAAAAGGACCTGGAAACTGTCGCTTAACGTTACCTTCAGCGAACTATTCTTTAAGTACTGGGAAATATTCATGCTGTCCCGGTCGAAATACGTCAGCTGGGCATTGATAGGCGCGGATGAATCAATCACGATGTTGCTTGATTTCTGGCACGCCGAAACGGAAAGACCGAGAAGAAGGACGAGAAATAGCTTTCGCAAAATTACCTCAGTGCGATTGTGAATGGAATCGGTGAGAACGAGACTACGAAAATCAAAATTGTCAGCCACCCCACCATCATTCTCTTCGAATCGAGCGGAGTCGGGTCCATCACCGGCGGATGGTCGAGCTTTATCACGAGGAGGAGTATGAGGCACCAGACCAGCCAGCCGGTCCAGCCGATCTGTAAGTTCACTCCGGCGAACGGGAGAAGCCCCAGCAGGCCTATCGCGAGGATCAGATAGAAAAAGATTCTGGCGACCTTTTTGTGTGCCCGTCCGAACATGGCATAAATCATATGCCCGCCGTCGAGCTGACCGATTGGAAGAAGGTTCATCGCAGTGACGAAGAGTCCGAACCATCCTACGCACAGGAATGGATAGTGGTAGATCTCGGTCATCGGTGGAATGAATTCAGTGTGCGGATTAGTGAATATGATTTCGAGAAACTTAAACAGGATCGTGTTGCCGAAGGCGAGGGGTATACCGGCCGGATCCCCCGTTGTATTGCTGGCAAAATTGTAACCGGGATGAATCTGGAGAATGAACTCTTTCGACGGAAGGTGAGTGAATCCGAAAATAAGCACCGCCAGGCTCATGATGAATCCGACGATCGGTCCCGAGACCCCGATATCGAAGATCGCCTTGCGGGAAGGGACCGGTGTCTTCGTTCTGATCACGGCTCCCAGAGTTCCGAAATTCAACATGCCCGGAAGAACGGGAAGAGGAATGAAATAAGGAAGCGTCGCTTTCACCCGGTGCTTGATTGCATAAAAGAAATGACCGAATTCGTGAGAACCGAGGATGAGCAGTAGAGAGAGGCTGTATTGAAGTCCGAGACCGAAATTCTCGAGATTCAGCGGATCTCTTCCCAGCCATTCCACGCCGGCCATTGTCGTCGTTACGAGCGTTATCAGAAAGAGGGAAACATGGAGCGGCACCTTTAATTCGCGCCATGTCACGACCGGAGCCATGTCGGCATACTCGTATCCGCTTTCGGCGGACGATTCAGACATCTAGTACTTTCGTCCTTTCCAAATTATCGCTCTGCCCAGGTAGACAGAAAATGGGAGAATGGCAACATACAGTAAGTAATAAATCTCAAAATAAAGGATAAATTTCAAGTGAGCAATCTTTCCGTACAGTTTGAGCGTGGGATACAGGAAGACCGCGTCTGACAAGGCTTTGAGAAGGAATACTGCCAGGAACACGCCGGGGGACGAGAAAATCGATAGTATGACAAGCCAGTGAAGGAGAAACCCGGGAGCAAGCGTGATGAGTCCGAACAGTCCCGTGTCCTTTCCGCCTGTCGCCCATCTTTTTCTTTGCCGGAATACATCCCGTAATGAATCAACGGGCAGAGTGTGGACCAGGCAGCCGGGAGCCATGGGGTATTTGTATTTCCATTTCACGGTGCCCGAAATCGATTTGAAGAGCGCGAAATCTTCCGTTACGCTGAACGGTATGTTCGTGTAGCCACCGACTTCGTCGTATGCCCGCTTTCGGAAGACCAGGTTATTCCCGAGGCAGGCAAGAGGTTTCCTGACGGTCGCGGCAGCTGCTCCGAGCGTCAGAAGAAAGGCCCAGTCGAGAGCCTGGACCCCGTCTATAAGCCTGGGAGTTCGCGAAATAAGGGTGACACCGCCTACGATGCCGGTGTCTTCATTGAAATACTTCAAGCTCTCGCTTATCCATGTACTGGGTACGACGCAATCCGCGTCGGTCAGAAAAACGAATTCGCCATCGGCTTTGTTTATCCCCTGTGCCAGGGCGTTGGCCTTGCCGCGCGTCGAATCTCCCTCGACTGCGTCGACCCTCTTCACGAACGAATGTGTCCTTGTCACATTGTCAATAATCTCTGGCGTGGAGTCGACCGACTGGTCGTTCACGACAATGATTTCAAGCAGTTCCCGTGGGTAATCAATCCTCAGGAGAGACTCGAGGCAGGACGGAAGGTTCTTTTCTTCGTCTTTCGCTGCTACGATGATTGAGACTCTTGCGGGAGCGGAAGAGGGGCGTGTCGACTTTCCAACCCGCCGGGATCGGCTTGCAGCGAACGCAAAGAAAGACAGCTCGATGATATAAAGGCCGGAAACAAATTCCAGAACATGGAGAAAGGTCATTGCGTCCGACCCATTTGTCGCGTGATTTCAGTTATCGCCGTATGAGCTTCCTGTGAAGCGGGCTCAACTTCAAGCGTCCTGCGAAGCCAGGCCAGAGTGTTGTCCAGTTTATGGAATCTGTAATCGTATGCTGCGCGAGCGAGAAACATTCTCGTGTAGAAGTTTTCTATCTGGTGGGAATATGCATTGTCCACTTTCTGAGCCGCCCGAAATCCCTGCAGTCTCTCCGTACCGAAAGAAACATAATTCGTATCGGTGGTAAGTTCGAACATCAGCCCGTAAGGCACCTTGTTGTAGCCATAAAGGTATTTGTCTTCCATTTCGGGGCCGACAAAGACAGGCCTCCCTTCGGCAAAGGCGCCATGAATAATCTCACGTATGTAGTCGGAATAAGTCTGTTGTATGCTGTTCGGATCGTAAGGCAGACCGTTTTCGAAGAGCCGAAGATTGTCCATGTAAGCTGCATAAACGGGATCGGGCTTTGGGAACAATGCCGAATTGCGATTGTGGACTTCGGCGGCGTACCAAGACCTCCGAAGAAGCTCTTTGTCTATTACGGTGACGTCCTTTCTAACTCCGTCGACATGCTGGTAATACAACGATGCGGAGACAAAGATATCCCATTGGAATGAAAGTACGAGAGCGTTTGGTGGAAGGCTGG
>JBJKPN010000006.1:0-42101 GCA_046706365.1 Candidatus Kryptoniota bacterium
AAGCTCATGCTTGACACACTGCATCGAATGGGTTTCAAAGTCGTGACGATAATAGATCCCGGCATCAAAGTCGACACGACCTACAAGGTTTACGAGAGCGGGCTGAAGGACGACGTCTTTGTCAAGTTACCCGACGGGAAGGACTTCGTCGGTAATGTGTGGCCGGGGGCGTGCTCGTTTCCGGATTTTCTCAGCAGGAATGCTAGGGAATGGTGGGGAAGGCAGTACAGGTACTTGCTCGATGACGGGGTTGACGGGATGTGGAACGACATGAACGAGCCGAGCGTGTTCAACACTCCCAACAAGACTTTCCCGCTCGATGTTGTGGAGAGGCCTGACGGCGACGGAGAAGTGAACCACGCACAGGTACACAACGCATACGGCATGGAGATGGCGCGCGCGACGCGGGAAGGGCTGCTCAAGCTCGAACCCGAAAAGAGACCTTTTGTCCTGACCCGTTCGAATTATGCCGGCGGCCAGAGGTATGCCGCGATGTGGACGGGAGACAACGTTTCGAGCTTCGCTCATCTGAGGCTCGCTCTCACAATGTTCCTCAATATCGGCGTGAGCGGACAACCGTTTGTCGGCAGCGACGTCGGTGGGTTTGTCGGGAATCCGAGTCCCGAGCTCTTTTCGAGATGGCTTGAGCTGGGCGTGTTCACTCCGTTCTTCAGGACTCACAGTACGTGGGGCTCGAAGCAAAGAGAGCCGTGGTCGTTCGGTCCGAAGTTTACCGCGATCAACCGTGAGATTATCGACAGGCGATACGAGCTTCTTCCCGAAATCTACACCGCATTCAGGAACGCACATGTCGACGGCCTCCCGATCGTAAGACCTCTCTATCTCGATTTCCCCGAAGACAAAGAGTCTTACAAAATTTCGGATGAATTTCTATTCGGGGGCAGCATGCTGGTCGCGCCCGTTCTTGACTCCGCCGCCAGCGAAAGGAAATTGTATTTACCCGGAACGAAATGGTTCGGCTTCTATGATGGCTCGGAAATGGGCAGAGGCTGGCATGAAGTGGATGCGCCTCTCGGCAATACACCGGTATTTGTTAAGGACGGCTCCATTCTGTTCACTCAGAGCCTGATACAGTCGACGAGTGTGCAGGCCGATACACTGATACTCCGGATCTATGCCGGCGGGAAATCAGCGGACGGAAACGCCTACTTCGACGACGGCGAGACGTATGCTTACAGACATGGAGAGTTCCTGTCGGTGAATGCATCACTCAAAATGAAAGCTGCCGGCGGATCACTCAGCTTCAAGACCGAAGGAAGTTTCAGACCCGGCTACAAATACGTAACGGTTTTGATATTCACTCCCAATCTGCGCTTCGCGACAGAAACTGCCGGACGGATTGCGTCGTTGAAGACAAGTGAAGGTCTGGTTGAGAAATCAAAAGTCCACCGAGCGGGCAAGACCTCGTTGCAATTCACGCTTCCGTTCCACTCGACTTTCGAGGCCATAAACTTCTGACTTTTTCGCTCTCGCCTGATTCGATTCATCGTTTCTGGCCTTCAGAAACATCCCGTGTCTTCTCAGGGAGGTGCAGCCAATCTCACACATCCCCCATGCGAGGCTACTGGAATCCCGACCTTCTCCATCGACCCTGGCTCAAATCTCCGTCCATTTGAATCGTTACCTTTCGCGGTTCCCCTGTTACGAAAACGTAATCCCTGACAGCGGGTCATGCTTCCTGTACGCGCTTTTACGCTCCAAAACCATGGTTTCTACGCGGCATGACTGTTGCAATAAGGTGGTTGTCCGAAGGCTGTTAGCGAACAATAGTCCGTTTGGAAACAGAATAGGAAGCAACGCACCAAAGTCCACTCAAGTCTGTCTCTGGATTGCGAGCCGTAAGGATTACGAATATTTGAAAACGAGTTCAAGAAAACATTAGGAACCACAGGAGTAAAGTGATGAAGAAATTGATGTTAACTGCGCTAGCGATTTTTGCCTTCGGTGGAGTGTCTTTCGCACAGACTTCAGCGGATGTTACGGTAAGTGCAAAGGTTATTCAAGCGCTTCAACTGAATGCCACAAGCGCTTCCCTGGATTTGGGGACGGTAATCGCCGGAACTACACCGGCCGCCTACACAGCATCCACCAGCGGCGTCCCTGAGATAACCGCCACGGCCAACGGGGCAACCGATCTCACGGTTTCATATCCGGCTTCGGTCTCACTGAGTGATGGCGGCAGTGGCCACATTACATTCAACCTGCAAGTCTACAGCAGCAGCAGCAACGATCCGGCCGGCGCCAATACAATTGCAGATCATGCAACTCAGAAGACAAGTGGAAGCGATTTGTCATCCGGGAACGCGTATTTCTGGCTCGGAGGCAGTTTCGCAGGACAGATACCCAGTAATCAGACACCTGGCAATTATTCCGGGACATTCACATTCACAGTGAGCTACTGAAGGATGTCCGGGCTCCTCAGTGCTTCATAGGTTCCACCAAACAGCATTTACAGCGTTGCCCATTAAAGTGGGGAAAGGCTTAGCAGTGACGCTAAGCCTTCTTTTTGTCATGTGTGCCAACAATGTCATGGCACAGAGCTCTCCCGGATTAAATGTGACACTTTCAGCATCTGTCGTGGCGCCTGCCTCTGCAGCCCTTTCCGGGGGCGTGGACAACGCAGGGAGCCTCGACTTCGGTTTGGTCGTCAGCAACACTACCGCATCAATCGATCCTAACACAAGTCCGGATGCCGGCATGTGCACGATCAGCGGCGGGGCAGGCATGTCGATGACGGTTACATACACATCTCCCTCGGTCACTTTGTCGGATGGCTCCGGCAACGAACTTACGTTCACACCTGTCGTCGTGGGGTCGCAATCGCAAAGCTCACAGTCTTCCGCGCCGTCAGTGCTGAGCGGCTCGTCGATAGTCCTCAATTCGAGCGGCCAGTTTTCTCTCTGGCTCGGCGGATCCGCAACCGTGCCCAGAGGACAGTCGCCCGGAACTTACACCGGTACATTCAGCCTGACAATTTCGTATTAGGGTGGAGCTCTGACGATATGTTCGGACCAACAATGAAATTGAATATGTTCAAGAGACTTTCAGTCATCCTGCTTGTAACCTCATGTTTCAGCGCGGCATTCGGGCAGACGTCGGTGACAAAGACCAGCACGATCTCAATTGGAGTTGCGGAGGCACTTACGCTGTATGTGAACAGGAACCTGAGCTTCGGAACGGTCGTGGCCGGAACGGGGACGAAAACCGTTGTTGCCAACAGTGCCGGTGCGGCGAAGCTCACAGTCTCCGGGCATAAAAACCGGAATGTCTACGTCACACTCACGCCACCCGCCTTTTTGTCAGACGGAACCGACAGAATAACGTACTCGGCTTCTGCTTCTTATAACAGTTCAGCAGACGATCCGTCGACCTCGACCGCGTGGGCCTCGGCTTCAGGCAGACAGGCAGCTATGCAACTCTCAGCCAATTCCCGGGGAAGCACCGCAGAAGCCTTCATTTATCTATACGGCTCCATAGATGTTGGAAATGTCCCGGCGGGAAATTATAGTGGGACATATGTCGTATCAGTATCATACTAAAGGGGATTGCGAAACCGCGCGGTCTTTTCGGGCAGCGAGTCGAAAACTGAAACGAATTCTTCTCTGTATGGGCGGTCCCCTCTTTCTTCTGTTGGCTGCCCTTCCGGCTTACTCCCAGGTGACAATCTCAAAAACCAGTCAGCTCTCTATCGGAACTGTCGTCGCAGGAGTCGACAAAATAATCCCGGTTACGGATCCCGGTGCTGGGAGCTTCACAATTCGGCTGCAGAAACCGAAAAAGGGGAGTACGCCGGACGTCTCCCTGACGTTTTCATACCTGCCGAATTTCCTGATGGGCAGCTTCGACCGACTAAAAATGACATACGGACTGACGTCTGCCGCCTGGTCGTACCAAAACGATCCGCTCGGAGCGAGCACATTCGATCCCGCCCGAGGCGTTTCCTGGAATCCTCCGGCCGAAGACAGGATATATGTCTGGATCGGCGGGACGGCCAGCCCCAGGACGAATCAGTCCACAGGTCAGTACGGGGGAACGATAGTGGTCTCGATCACCGTGACCTATCGCTAGAATTTTGTTAATTTAAGGGAAAAACGTGATGAAGAAGATACTCGGATTCTTCCTGATAATGGTGACCGCTTCGCTTGCCGGAGCGCAGGTGATCGTTGCCCCGACAATCCTATTTATGAGCAACCAATCCAGGTTCGGGACTTTCATCGTAATGAACCGTTCGGACAGTCCACAGGAGATTTCCATCTCATTCAGATTCGGATTCCCGGAGTCGGACTCTCTGGGAAATATCAGAATGCAGTATGATGACAGCGTAATGGCCGGGGAACATTCATGTGAAGCCTGGCTGAAGGGGTTCCCGCAGAAATTCATTCTCGCTCCGGGGCAGCAGCAGGTGGTTCGCCTCCTCGTAACTCCGCCGGCAAACCTCTCGGAAGGTGAATATTGGACAAGGCTGGTCACAAGCTCGACTCCCCAGGCCAAGGTCGTCGATACCCTGCGGACCGGAATCACGGCCAACATCACTTTCGTCCTCCAGCAGGTGACTACGGTGATCTACAGGAACGGAAATGCGAACACAAGCGTGAATATTTCGGGGATAAGCGTCGGGCATGACTCGGCGTCGGTGGTTTTGCTGGTTCATGTCGATAGGGGAGGCAACTCCCCGTTCTTCGGAAGAATCTCAGCCGCGGTTGTCAACGATGCAGGAAAGAGCGTCTACACGAGCGAGGAAGCTGTTGCTGTTTATCGGAACGAGATGGTGATGAGATTCGATATACCTCTGTCCGAACTTCACAAGGGGGCTTACAACGCCGACATAAAACTGGATTCCGACAGGAACGACATTCAGGCCGACGATTTATTGAAGGTGCCGACCGTGCAAAAGGCGGTCAGTTTTTCTGTCGAGTGAGTTTATGTCTCTTTGTCGACCTCGGGAGTTTCCGCTGTAAGAACATTAGAAACATGAACGGAGCGAGAAATCTCCGCTAACAGAATCTTTTGCGCAGTTCTTTTGACCTTCATTTCTGTCTCGACGGGAAATTCCTGGGGGAAGGGAGTTGCCACGGAGAAGCAGACACAGGAGGTCTATCTCTCCTTCAGGTATGCCGGGGTGGTAAATGCCATGATTACCGCAATGTATGACAACGACAAGATCTATCTGCCTGTCGGAGAAATTTTCGGTTACCTGAAGGTAAACAGGAAAATCGACCTACGGGCTGGAACGCTCAGGGGCTTTTATCTAAAACAGGGCAACGACTACGAAATAGATTTTACTGCGGGAACGGCCGAGATAGGCGGCACGGAGATCCGGTTCGATACTTCTCAGGTTATTAAAGGGGCCGCCGACTTTTATATCCTTCCCGAACTGATGAAGAAAATATTCGGACTCGACTTCACGGTGGATTTCAGTTCGCTGAATCTGATTCTCACCACGAGCCAGGAACTTCCGATCGTGAAGGATTACCGTAGAAAGTCGGAGCAGCGGTACATGGTGACAAGTGCTGCAGCCACTCTTTCGCAGGCTCCTCTTCTTTATCCCCGTACGAGGAGTCTGTTGAACGGCGGCATTCTGGATTATTCGCTTTCCGCCTACAAGAGCGGAAACCTCACGGCGTACAATTACAACCTGACGGGCGGCGCCGAACTGCTCGGCGGCGAAGCAGAAGGGACGTTTCTCGGAAATATCTCACGGGAAAAATCTCAGTTGTATTCGAGCAATCTGATGTGGAAGTACGTTTTCGACTCGACGAGATTGATAACTTCTGCGGGACTGGGAAACATGTATTCGAACGGCCTGACCCAGTACGGCTTTCGCGGCGTGCAGGTGTCGAACCAGCCCGTCGCACCCCGGGTTCTGTACGGAGAATACCAGGTCGATGCAAAGACAAATCCCGGATGGGATATCGAGCTGTATCTGAACGGCCAGATGATAGATTATGCAAAGGCTGATGCATCGGGCAACGCGCATTTCATGATTCCGCTGGTCTACGGTACCTCTTATCTCCAGCTGAAATACTATGGACCCGACGGCCAGTACAGTGAAACCGACCGAAGAATCCAAATACCTTTCACGTTCGTTCCGAGCGGGGAGGTCGACTATACTATCAGCGCGGGAAAACTCAACAACACTAACGACAACATCGTGTCCGGAAATGCAGCCGTGGGGCTTACGAGCTGGATGACGGACAAAGTCGGAATGGATTATGTCGACAGCCCGTTCGACTCCAGGCCGATGCTCTACAATTCGCTGTCGCTTCGACTGAGTCCCGAATATATGTTCAGCTTCGATGCGGCACCCTCGGTCATGTACAGGTCCAGCTTCAACGCACTTTATGCCTCACAGATAGCCTTTGACCTCGCTTTCAACCGATATTCTCAGAACAACCTTTACAATCCCGGACAGAAGCTGCAGGAAGGGAGTGCCGACTTCTATGTCCCGTTTTCGATTGGAGGCACTGGCCTAAACGTCAGAGCGGCGGGTACCGCCCAGCAATACGTGAACGGCGAGAGGGCTTACAGCTATTCTGGGTATTTGAGCGCAAACGTTTCACAATTGAATGCATCCTTCGGATATACCGGCTCCTTCCTGAATTATGGCAACGGCGGGGGCCTGCAAAACTACAGTCTCACGGCTTCACTGCTTTACTCGCTCTTCTTTCAGCCGGGTGCCCTTGATTTTGTAAACGGCTCCTTGATAAGCGCAACCGCGAGATACGGTGTCCTGAAGAACTCGATCGACGATATAAGGTTCGAGTTTTCGAAGAGCGTCCTGCACTACTTCAGGGTGGACGTGTCCGCTGAAAGGGATTATGTCAACCGGCTGACATACGTCGGAGTTCAGATCGTGGCCGACCTTCCGTTCACCCGGTCGACAAGCACCGCCCAGGTCCAGGCCGGGCAAAGCTGGTACACTGAAAATCTCCAGGGAGCAATAGGGTTCGACAGCAATTACGGCCGTTTCATGTTCAACGACTTCGGCTGGGTCGGCCATTCCGCGGCGACCATGAGGATGTTCGTAGATTCCAACGGTAACGGGAAATACGATCCGGGCGAGACGGTGATAAAAAACGGCGTGGTCACCCTGCGACAAGCGGCGTCGACCGACAGATCTCAGGACGGAATAATCAGGGAGTGGAACCTCATGCCGTATACTCGATATAGTGCGGATGTCGACATGAGTTCCATCTCGAACCCGCTCTGGATTCCGCGCATGAAGTCCTTCTCGTTTGTTACCGAGCCGAATTGTTACAAAGAAATCGATATACCGTTCTTCGTCGGGGGTGTGGTTGACGGAACCGTATTGAGGTCTGCCGGTAAATCCGGAGTTCCCATACCCGGCCTGAGCCTCATAATCAAATCGATGGACTCCAACCTCGTGAAGACGGTCCCGGTCTTCAACGACGGAAGCTTCTACTATATGGGCCTTCCCCCGGGGAAGTATGAAGCGTATGTGGATTCGAGTCAGCTGTCGGAACTGGATTTGCATTCCGATCCCGTCGCTTTGCGATTCGAAGTGAAGAGGACCGATAAAGGAGATTTCATTGACGGGTTGAAGATAACGCTTCACGGGGGAGCAGCTGAGGCTGAGAAGAAGGTCGTTGAGAATCCTGTAACTCCTGCAGCCGGGCACTCGCAAGAGAAGGTCCTTCCGAAGCGTGTCGGCGGATACGCGGTTCAGATCGGGGCATTCTCGAGCAGACGGCGCGCATTCGATCTTGCCTCGGAGGCGAAGAGGAGGACGGGGAAAGAAATCGTTGTAAGTTATGACAATAGATCGGAGTTGTATGTCGTCCGCAGCGGGGAATTCGATGAAAAAAGCGCGGCGATGAATGTGCTTGGTGAGTTCATAAACCGTTTCGATTACAGTGACGCGTTTGTAGTCTCGCAAGCCGAGCAGGAAAACGGGTACCTGTTTGTGGTTCAGCTCGCGGCATTCCGCTCGGTAAACGATGCCGAAAGATACGCGGACGAAATCTTGAGCAGGAACGGACTTGAATCCTTGATTGAATACAAGAGATCAACCGGCTTCTATTCGGTAATGATAGGTCCCTACGACATAAAGTCGAAGTGCGAAGAGGTCGCGGACAGCCTGGCGAAAATCCCGGAATTCAGAAATGCATTTGTTACTGTGTATGGGTTGAAAAAACCCGCGGAGACATTCGCAGTACTTCTCGGAAACTTCTCCGACCGCAGTGCTGCATTTCGCTTCGCTGAGGAATTTCACCGCCGCACGGGGATCAACACTTTGGTCGAATTTGACCAACGGACACTGGGATTCCAGGTGATAAGCCGGTCGTACGCCACCTTCGAAGAAGCGACGGCGAAGCTGAGAGAGATTCGGACGCTTGCAGGCCGTCCCGATTTCAGCGTAATCGTCCTACCGCGTTAGCCAAAGCCCTCCAGCCCTAATCCACATTTCGACGCAATTCAGCCTTGTTTTCCAGGTAAATATTTCTTCATGAAGGGAAAGAGTTACCTGAAGGCGAGCAGATTCCGAAAACGGGTGCGGCCCGGTGGAAGTCGTAACTCGCCCCCCATCAATAAGTTATGAGGTTATTTGAATCGGCGCACGGAGTTTTTCCGTTTGGCATTGTCTTAGATGGTGATAGCGGTAGAGACAATGAACAAAACACTCAAAATATTGCCTCTTTTGACATTCGCAAGCGTCCTGCTCCTGACTGCAAGTTCAAGGGCGCAAGTGACCGCGTCGGCCAGGATTACGCTGAACGTCGTCTCATCGCCGGGGGTGAACTTCACTCCGGCGACTCAGAAAGGCGCGGCTGTAATAATTGGAGACACTACTTCTCCGTCTGAGAAAAGCATCGCCCTCTGCAGCTCGAGCAATGTACTGATCCAGCTCGACGGCACCGGCAATAACCAGCATACCGACATCGACTTTCGGCAGGGAGGTGTAAAGACGATTACCGAGAAGGATCTGCGAAATGTCAAGTGCGTGGAAATAATCTATCTCGGAAGTTGAAGAGGGCTTTCTCCCGGCGATAGAGGCAAAGTGTTGCGCCGGCTGCATCGAATCGATGCGCAGCGCGTTTACAATCAGTCAACAATCCCAGCCCGTCAACTAAAGACGGTGCCGGACAATCGATGCCCCTGAAATTGAGGCGAGCATCAGAGTTGCAAGGAAGAGATAAAGTGGCGAACAAGAATATTACGTTTGACTCGTTCAAAGTTCTTCAGAAGGTTAAGCTCCCACTTCTGATAACCGATTCCGACCTGACGCTCATATATGCCAATGAGTCTGCCGTCGAAATGCTTCCTTTTTCGTTGAGGCCGGGCGAGAGGGTTGAGGTCGACAATTATTTGCAGCATGAGGACTCGCTGGACTTTGAACATATGTTGCAGGAGTGCAAATCCCAGGGTGGAAGTGTGGGAACGCTCAAGCAGAGGGACGCAGAAAAGTATTACAGAGTGATAGCACAACACCTGAAGGACGATGAAGGTGAGATCCTCTTTCAGTTCGAAGACATCTCACAATCGAGGATTCTCGAGAACCATATGTACGAACATCTGATAGATTTATACAACCAGCTGGAGGCACTCCAGCGGGAGATAACAGATCTTCGGGCCCGAGCGCTCAGGTCCGAATAAACGGCCCCGCCCGCGAAGGGTGCGCGGGCAGGGATCCGTTGGGGTATCTTCAAACAGTCATGAATTTGTTCAGGCATTCCTTGAACACGCGTTCCTTCTCCGCACGGGGAAGTTCGCGGTTTATCATCGGATAGAGTATCAGTTCCTCCTTTTTGTTGTGCACCGCCAGCCTGCCGATCAAATCCACCAGGGTTTCCAGGGCTTTTGCGTTTGCCTCGCGATCTGCCGGTGAAGGAAGATACGACGTTATCACCTGGTGTTCCTGAATCATGACGTTCACAGGTCCCAGGTGATCCGGTGAAGTGATTTCCGCGAAAGCCGGAAAGAGCACAGTCTCTTCCAGCTCGATATGCGTGAGCAGCTGGGTTCTCATTTTCCGATACCTTTCCGAGGTCTCCCCGCTGCCTACTACCGAGTTTCTAAGCCGCGAAATATTCAAATCTATTCTTTTGTGATCGTACTCGAACAGCGACCAAACATCGGATTTCTTCCTTTCCGATTCTATGACGTGAGCTTCGCTTATAAGAGACTCCATCTCCTGTTCGCTGATTTTGGTGCTGATCCTCGGAATAAGCTTCTCTTCCTCTTCGTTGAAGTGCCTGATGAGGACGGCGAAGAAATTCCGTATTTCCGTTGTGAGAGTCTCCCCTTCACCGCGTGAGAAAGCGGCGTCAATTACATCGAGGGAGTGCTTGATGTCCTTGTGCTCATGGATCATGCTGTTGATGAATTCGGCGTCGTTCTCGGCTGTGTAAAGAGTTACTTCCTCGGCCTCTGCGTGCGACACCAGGTATTCGTTGCAGTAGGCGAGGAGCAGCGATGTGTCGGCCGGATCTGCGATCGCCCTTTCGGCAAGCGACTTTATCGTGTTGATCAGTTTTTCATGGTGAGTGTGAAGTTTTTCGAGCGGACCCATTTCCCAATCTCCTGATTCATTTGTATGTTGTTCGAGCTTTGTTGTTTGTTTTGAATCGAACCGTACCGACATCTGCGCCGGCCGGAGCCGGACTTTCCGGAAGGAATGCCCTGAAACCAACTGTAGAAATTCGATGCGGCACGGATAATATCGGACCTTTTTATCTTAATATATAGGATCGGGAGCGCCCTGTCAAGTTGTGACGACCCGATCGCAATCGCCTTTTGCTGGAATCACTGCTCAGTCCGCCCGGGTCCAATAGAAAAGGCCTTCGGCTGTCTCACTTTGAGGTGGGAAACAGCGAAGGCCTTATAACCAAGCTGGAAACGGCCTATTGACCGTTATTTCGATGCCTGTCGAGGGCTTCCACTGCGCACACTGCGGCAATATTGACGATAGCGTCCACATCGCAGCCCTGCTGAAGGACGTGTACGGGTTTTTTCATGCCCATCAGTATAGGTCCGAGCAGGGAAGCGCCGCCGATCTTGCCCATAAGTTTGTAGGCTATGTTGCCCGAGTTCAGGTCGGGGAAAATCAAAGTATTGACGCCGTTTCTCAGACTCGAGAACGGGTAGACTTCCTCGAGCTCATCCGGCGACAGCGCGACATCCGCCTGAACTTCGCCGTCTATAATCAGATCAGGCGCGAGCTTGTGGGCGATTTCGACCGCCTGCTGGACCTTTGCAGACTGTGGCAGACGTGTGTTGCCGAAGTTGCTGAACGATAGCATGGCGATTCTCGGTGTGATGTTGAAGCGCTGAACCACCTCCGCGGTCATGAGCGCAATCTCCGCAAGCTCTTCAGCCGCCGGGTCGACGTTCACCGTCGTGTCTGCGAAGAAAAACGTGTCGCGTTTTGTCATCACGATGTATAGTCCTGCGACCCTCTTCCTCCCTTCGGCCATTCCGATAACCTGGAGGGCCGGCCTGATCGTATTCGGGTAAGACTGCGTCAGGCCTGAGACGAGCCCGTCGGCATCGTTCATGTGAACCATCATAGCACCGAGATAGTTCGGCCTCTCAACGAACCTGCCGGCCTCCGCGCGGGTCATACCCTTCCTGTGGCGCATCTGGAAGAGCTTCTCCACATATTGCTCGCGCTTGTCGAAATGAGTGGGATCGATTATCTCGATTCCCTCCAGGTCGATCTTCATTTCATGCGCCTTCATTTCGATGTGAGACTTCCTGCCCAGCAGTACCGGGCTGGCGATCTGCTCATCGACAATGACCTGCGCGGCATGCAGTACCTTCGTCTCTTCGCCTTCCGGGAACACGATTCTCTTCCCGCTTCCGTGGGACTTGGAGACGGCCGTCCTGACAATTTCGCGGGTGATCCCCATCCTTTCCTTAAGTTGGTCGATGTACCTGTCCCAGTCCTTTATCTCTGTCCTGGCAACACCGGTCTCCATTGCCGCTTTAGCGACGGCCGGTGCGACCCATGTTATCACTCTCGGGTCAAAAGGCTTCGGTATGATGTATTCCTTCCCGAATTCCATCTCGATTCCACCGTAAGCCCTCTTCACCGAATCGGGGACGGCTTCCTTTGCCAGCGTGGCAAGCGCCCTGACGGCGGCTATCTTCATTTCGTCGTTGATTGTCTTTGCCCTGACGTCGAGGGCGCCCCTGAAGATGAAGGGGAAACCGAGGACGTTGTTAACCTGGTTCGGGTAATCGCTTCTTCCCGTCGCCATTATGACATCTCCGCGTGCCTCAACCGCCTCTTCGTAGGTTATCTCGGGATCCGGATTTGCCATCGCAAATACTATGGGATTCGCTGCCATCGAACGAACCATTTCCTTTGTAACCACGTTGGCGACTGAGAGCCCGACGAAGACGTCGGCCCCGACCATTGCCTGAGCCAGGGTACGCAGCTCTGTCTCCTGTGCGAATTCTTCCTTATAGGGGTTCATCGCGTTCTGCCTGCCCTTGTAAATGACTCCTTTGGAGTCGCACATAATAACGTTTTCCAGCTTTGCGCCGAGTTTGACGTACAGCTTCGTGCAGGCGATCGCGGCTGCTCCAGCTCCGTTAACAACGATCTTTATTTTCGATATGTCCTTCTTCGCTACCTCCAGCGCGTTCAGCAATGCTGCCGAGCTGATGATTGCAGTTCCGTGCTGATCGTCGTGGAAAACGGGGATGTTCATCGTCTCCTTCAGCTTCTCCTCGACATAGAAGCAGTCGGGTGCCTTGATGTCTTCAAGGTTTATTCCCCCGAAAGTCGGCTCGAGCGCTTTGGCCACTGCGACAATCTCTTCAGGCGTCTTTGCGTCTATTTCGATGTCAAACACGTCTATGTCCGCAAATCTCTTGAACAAAACCCCCTTGCCCTCCATAACAGGTTTTCCCGCAAGCGGTCCTATGTTCCCGAGTCCCAAGACGGCGGTGCCGTTCGAAAGCACGGCCACAAGATTGGCCTTCGACGTGTACTCGTACACTGCCTCTGGATCCTTGTCGATAATCCTGCAAACTTCGCCCACGCCCGGTGTGTAGGCCAGCGAAAGGTCCCGCTGTGTCACGCACGGCTTGGTGGGCACAACCTCAACTTTTCCTCTTCTACCAGTCGAGTGGTATTGGAGCGCCTCTTCTAATCTGATTTTCATCTGGTTATACTCCTTTTTATATCTCGTCCGGCCGCTCCCTGCCTTCACCGACAATGGAACTGTCGCGAAGTTCCGGAGCAGGGGCTCCGACGACGACTCGCTTCGACGAGCAGTCTGATGACACTCGCCTTTCCATAATACTTCAAAAAGTTACTCAGCCGGGGCTGAAAGTTCAAAGCAAGTGTTTTGATAAAGAATCAGCTCCGGAAAGGACCTGGATGAAGCCGCATTTTTCCCCGCGATCCGGCCACGGGGGAAGTCCGGCTAAGTCCGCCTTGTTTAACCCTGACTACTCTGCTATATTTTTCTGACCGAATCCCAATCATTTTTTCTAACGGAGTTGATTTTGAACGCATTTGACGAAATAGAGCAAGTGAGTGACATAAAGAATATGGAAGACATCCCGAAACGTCTTCCGGTCCTTCCGCTAAGGGATTCGCTGGTACTTCCTTATATGTTGTTCCCGATACTCGTCGGCAGGGAGCAGTCTGTCGAGGCCGTGGAGCTGGCCGCGAAATCGGATAAATTCGTCCTCCTCGTTGCGCAAAAAGATAGTATGATGGAGGACCCGACCAGGGATGAGCTGTACAAGGTGGGAACGGTTGCGAGGATCCTTCAGGTTCTGAAACTCCCCAACGGCCTGCTGAAGGTTCTCGTGGACGGAGTGGCTCAGGCTTTCATCAAGAAATTTTACGAAGAGAACAAGATCCTGCACGGAGAATACAGCATGAATCTCCGTGCGCCGAAGAAAAGCGTCGAGCTTGAAGCATATATGAAGCATGCCGGTCAGCTCTTCAGGGAGTATGTCAGAAACAGCCGCGACATTCCTTTGGAGACTATTATGTCGTTCGAGAATGTCGACGAGCCCGATCGCAAATTCTACTATATCCTTGCCAATATGGACCTCTCTGTCCCGGGGAAGATAGAGATATTCAGCTTGAAATCACTCGAGGCACAGTACGAAAAGCTGATCAGGCTGCTTACGGGAGAAATAAACATTCTGAAGATAGAACAGGAAATAGACGACAAGGTTCAGGACAGCATTCAGAAGAACCAGAGAAAGTACTATCTGCAGGAACAAATACGAATAATGCAGGACGAGGTCGGCGAAGACAGCCCGACGAGCGAGTTCGCAGTATTGAGAGACAAGATTGGGGCGGCGCGCCTGCCTGAAGCGGCCAGGACAAAGGCGCTTGACGAGCTCGACAAGCTGAAAAGAACGCAGGCTTTCTCTCCGGAGGCTACTGTAATACGAAACTACCTCGACTGGCTCACCGATGTACCGTGGTACAAGAAGACAAAGGATAATCTCGACATCAAGCATGTGAAGGAAATCCTGGACGAGGACCACTACGGACTTGAGAAGCCCAAGGAGAGAATCGTCGAGCAGATGGCTGTTCTCAATCTTGTAAAGGAGATGCGCTCGCAGATATTGTGTTTCGTGGGCCCTCCCGGCGTCGGCAAGACGAGCCTCGCCAAATCGATCGCCCGGGCGCTGGGCAGGAAGTTTGTCCGCCTTTCGCTCGGGGGAATAAGGGACGAGGCGGAGATCCGCGGTCACAGGAGGACATATGTCGGTTCTCTCCCGGGAAGAATCATACAGGCCATGAAGAAGTCGGGAGTGGTAAACCCGGTCGTACTGCTCGATGAAGTAGACAAGCTGGCGTTCGATTTCCACGGCGACCCCGCCGCTGCGCTGCTCGAAGTCCTCGACCCCGAACAAAATCACGCCTTTCAGGATCATTATCTCGAGGTCGACTACGATCTTTCGAAGGTCTTCTTCATCACGACCGCCAATGTCCGGGAGAACATCCCCCAACCGCTGGAAGACAGGATGGAGGTAATCGAGCTACCCGGATATCTCGACTACGACAAAATCGAAATCGCGAAACGGCATATCATCCCAAAACAGTTGAAGGCGCACGGTATCGATGAGAAATACGTGGTTTGCAACGATGAGGCGCTTGTCAAGATGATTCGCGAATATACATGGGAAGCCGGGGTGAGAAACCTGGAGCGATCCATCTCAGGTGTGTGCAGGAAGATCGCGCGGGAAATCGTCAACAGCAAAAGCGCCAAATCAAAGAAGATGTCTCCCATCTTCGTCGATGAAAAAAAAGTCGAGGAATTCCTCGGGATTCCGAAATTCCATTCGAAACACATCGGCGAGAAGAGCCGCAGAGGAGTGGCTCTCGGACTCGCCTGGACCAGCGGAGGTGGCGATATTCTGAACATAGAAGCCACGCTGGTGGAAGGTCCGGAGAGGCTGCAGCTGACGGGTCGGCTCGGAAATGTGATGCAGGAATCGGCTCGAGCAGCCCTGACTTACGTTCGGGCCAACGCTTCGAAATTCGGCATCCCGAAGAACTTCTACAAGAGAAGGGAAATTCACATACACGTTCCGGAAGGAGCGACTCCCAAAGACGGACCGTCGGCTGGCATAACGATGGCAGTCGCCTTGATTTCCGCTGCAGGGAACAAACCCGTCAGGACCGATGTCGCGATGACCGGCGAGATAAACCTGAACGGAGAAGTCCTGCCGATCGGGGGACTCACGGAGAAATTACTCGCCGCAAAAAGATATGGCTTGAAGAAGGTCGTGATTCCGAAGGAGAACTTGAGAGACCTTAGCGAGATGCCGGAAAAGCTGAAGGAAGGGATTACAATCGTCTCTGTCGAAAAGATAGAGGATGCCGTGAAACATGTCTTCGACGGACGATCGGCGCGAACGGGCCCCAAACGGACTGAGAAATCCAAATGAGCTATCTGGTAACCGCCAGGAAGTGGCGGCCGATGCGCTTCGACGAGGTTACTGCCCAGGAACACGTAACTGTAACGATGAAGAATGCGATTCAGCGGAACAGAATCGCTCATGCATACCTCTTCAGCGGGCCGAGCGGCGTCGGGAAGACCACTACCGCGCGCATTCTCGCAAAGGCGATTAACTGCCCGAACGTCAAGGACGGGGAGCCCTGCAACGACTGTGACATATGCCGCGAGATAACCGAAGGGAGAAGCCTGGACGTCATCGAGATTGACGGCGCATCCAACCGCGGCATCGACGAGATAAGGGATCTCAGGGAATCCGTCAGGTATTCTCCCTCGAGGCTTGAATACAAGGTGTACATTATCGACGAAGTGCACATGCTTACGAAGGAAGCGTTCAACGCACTTCTAAAGACGCTCGAAGAGCCGCCTTCCTACGCGATGTTCATTCTGGCGACGACCGAACCGCACAAGGTCATACCGACGATCCTGACGAGGTGTCAGCGATTCGATTTCAAGCGAATAGAAATTGAGAAGATAATCGAGCGTCTCAGGTTCATCGCCGGGGAAGAAAAGGTATCGGTCGACGAGGAATCGTTCGTCACGATTGCGAAAAAGGGCGACGGTTCGATGAGGGACGCTCTCAGCATTTTCGACCAGGTAGCGGCGTTTTGCGGCAACGATATAAAGCATGATGTCGTGATAAGTGCACTGAGCCTCGTCGATGAGGAACTGTTTTTCAGGACAAGCTCTCTGATCGAGAACAACGATTCGAAAGGGGCTGTGGAGCTTGCCGCCGAAATCGTCTCGCGTGGATACGACTCCATGGATTTCCTTGAAGGTCTGTCCGAACACCTCAGGAATCTGCTCGTCGCCTCGACGACGGGGAAGGCCGATTTGATTGAGGCGTCCGAAGACTACCGAAAGCGATACTTGGAGACTGCCGCCAAATTCGACAGGCTGGACCTGCTTCGTCTGCTCAAAACGACGAGCGAGGCGATTCAGCAGATGAAGTACGTCTCACAGCCGAGGATAAAACTCGAGATGACTCTTCTTCAGCTTGTCAACATGGAGCGGGCCGTCAGACTCAGGGAGCTGCTTCAGCAAGTCGAGGAGTTAAAAAAAAACTTGAGCCACCGGGATCCACCCGGAGATAACAGGGGCCATGCTCCAAACCACCCACAAGGGGCCGGCGCGCCGGTAAAAACTGCCAGGGAATCGCGCCCCGCCTATCCGGAGAGGAAGTCGTTCACGGCATCAAATCAGGCGCCGGCGGAGACGATCGGCCGGAAGAATTCCGGATTCCCGTCCGCCAGGCCTGCCCCGCGGGTGAGCGACGACCCGGCCGTTTATCCGGAGACCGGCTCGATGAGCGAATCTTCCTTTCAGGAGGTCAATGTCAGATGGGACGAGCTACTGCAGGCCGTGAGGAAAGAGAGAATCGCAGTTTGGTCCCAGCTGATCAATTTGAAGCCGCTCGGAGTGAAGAATGGCTGGCTGATGCTCGGCGCGCCGAACGAAGTCGTGGTCGGCATGACAAAACCGTACAAGACATATATTCAGGATGCTGTACAGCGGACGCTGGGAATGAGAGTGGCCATTGATTTTTCCATCGTAGAAGGCGACCATAAAATTGATTCAGATGACAACGATCCGCTCGTGAAATATCTCAAGGATGAATTTGGTGCCGAACCACTCGAATAGCCGGGGCCGCAGGAATCTTTTGCCGGGGGTTATCGTGAGTGCGCTGATCGCGCTGCTTGGTCCTCTTTCGCCGACGGCACAGGCCCAGCTGACGTTCGGGAAATACGCCGACGATTTTCTCAATATAGGCGTCGGCGGGAGGGCACTCGGGATGGGGAGCGCTTACACGGCACTCGCAAACGACGTAACTGCCGGCTACTGGAATCCGGCCGGACTGTCCGGTATAAAGTATCCGGAAATAATGCTGATGCACGACCAGCGCTACGGCGACATCGTGAGCTTCAATTACGGTGCGGTCGCTATGCCTCTCTCCAGTGATGAAACCGTCGGCCTGAGTGCGATCGTTCTAAGTGTCAGCGGAATCCCCAACACGCTGAATGCCCTGATCGATTACAACGGCAACGGAATCTTCGACGGCAACGACAGGCTCGACTATTCGAAGATTACCTTTTTCAGTGCGACGGACGTTGCTCTCATCGGAAGTTATGCTAAGCGCTACAGCGACAATTTCTCGTACGGGGCAAACGTAAAATTCATTCGCCGCAGCATCGGTTCGACATACGGGACAGGAATAGGATTCGATGTCGGTGCACTTTACCTGCCATTCAAGAATTTCAGGCTGGGCGCGAACCTTCAGAACGCGACAACGACGGTAGTCGCCTGGACGACAGGAACAACCGAGCTCCTGTCTCCGACTCTGGCCACCGGAGCGGCTTACATCCTCCCGATCGGTCCTGTGACCGTGACTCCGGCGCTTGATCTCCTGTTCAACTTCGACAATATGCAATATTCCTCTACAGTTCACCTCGGACCTGTCAGTGCCGATGTACGTGCGGGTGCGGAAATCGATTATGACAACGTCATAGCGATCCGGGCCGGTTACAATGAAGTGAAGCAGTTCACCGTTGGAGCGGGGCTCAGGCTTCCCAAGCTCGAGATCGACTACTCCTTCGCCAGGTTTGCCTATGCCAACTCGCTCGGAGATACACACCGGATTTCACTTGAGCTCATCCTCGGCAGCGACAAGTAAGGCCGTACGTCCGCTCCTTCTTGTGCTGGCGCTGGTTGTTGCCTCCTGTTCGAGAGACTTCAAGCGTGTACGGTTCGATTCCCGCGAAGAGAAGGTCTATCTTGACGATCTGAACGGGTTGAGAAGGCAGAAGGATAATCTCTTTAAGTCCGGTTCCGAGTCGCCTCTTACCGCTCAACAAAGAACTTCCTTTAAACACCTCAATTATTATCCTCCGAATCTCGATCTGATATTCCAGGTGAAGCTCATCAGCAATTCTCCGCCGAAGCATATCGGTATCGAGGCAACGGGAGGGGAAACGAGGCCCGCCGAGGAATACGGTAAGTTCGAATTCCGGATCGACGGCAGAGATATGGTGCTGCATGTTTACAAAATGCTCGGGGACAACTTCGGGGAGTTATTTGTCCCCTTTACGGATGAGACTTGCGGCAAGACATCTTACGAAGGCGGAAGATACTTAGATCTGAAAGAGAATCCTTCCGGTGTGTACACGCTGGACTTCAATTACGCCTACAATCCTTATTGTGCGTACAATCATAACTACAGTTGTCCGATCGTACCGAAGGATAACCATCTGAATGTCTCCATCAATGCCGGAGAGATGAAGTACAACGGCGGGTGACAGCCGGCAAAATTATTGCGGGGCCAAAGAGCGGGCATCCTGCCATATCGATTCGGAACAATGCCGGGTGCGGAAGCGACCTCGGGGATCAGCACGCGAGGGGGTGACTTCGAGTGACAGGCCGATCGTGGAGCAGAAATGAGCGGCAAAATCGCCTTTTTGTAACAAAGCGTTGGATAAAGCGAAGAGTAGAATTAGATTACAACGCATGCGAATTAGCATAAGAAATAGCCTTTATTTCATTTCGGCGGGGACGATAGCAGTACTTCTTCTGGTTTACGATTGGATTCGTATCACTATAAATCTTGAAGACCCGGTACTGAACGGACTGAGGAACGCCTTCTCTGTCGTGGCGTTCGTCATGCTTTTCGCCGCGATGAATAGTCTCCGGAGCCGCAAACAGTCGAGGCCTCTGGAGATACTGAGAAAGCTTGTAGCATACGGATTCTTTACTGCCGCAGTCATCTCCACATGGGGAATCCTCCTCGAGAACAAGGAGGGAACGTCGGGCGGGTTTGCGCCGCAAAACCTGATGCAGCTCCTGGCCACCACCGGCTACGCGTTCGCCATAGCGGCGTTTGTCGTAATCCTGCTGATGCATGTCTCGGAGATCATCTACATCAAGCCGGAGAAGAAAGTCAGAAGAAGATTCCAGGTCTTTCTCTATTCCGCTCTTGCCGCCGCATTCCTGAGCATATTCAAGGGAAATGCGTTCTTCGATACGCTCGTGGAGATCGCATTCGGCCTCTCGATCCTCGTGGCAATCTTTCATATAGTGAGCATGAACTGGATAGTGTTTCTGACCCGGAAGGAGAAATACAAATCGCTCGTCCACTCGTTTGTCCTGATGCTGCTTTTCGGTTATTCGTACGCGTCGATCGGACCTGCCAAGCTTGCGGGCGGCGTTCTCCAGTTCTACAGCGCTCCGATGGATGAGTTCGCTAAGATAGTTTTCCTCTTCCTGATGATATACTTCTCGCTTGCGTTCGTCGTCACGGTTTTCCATATTCCCACCAGCAGTGTCTTCGAGAAGAAGAAGCGCGAGCTTGATTCATACCAGAACCTGAGCAAGGTCATCACGAATGTGATGGATACGACGGAGGTGCTCAATAATACCGTTGCAGTCGTAGGGACGGTTACTCAGGCGAGCAAGGTATGGATAGAGTTGAGGAACTCGGACGGCAGCGAAGACGGACCGGGTCAGATCACGATAAGGGCAACGCACAAGACGAGTCAGTACGAGTTGTCCCCGTTCAATTTCAGCCGGATCCGCGGGACTGTTCAGGACAAAAAGAATGTTATAGTACAAAATATGGACGAATTCGCCTCCTACGATCTGAAGAATTTTCCCGCCCGGTCATTACTGGCGGTCGCTCTTACTGCGCACGACGATTTCATAGGCGTTCTCTATGCCGCCCACGAAATGCCGTATGCATTCGACGAAGAGGAGATTTCCACCGTCAGCGCCTTCGCAGATACGGCCGCGGTCGCTATACAGAATTCGCTGCTGTTCACGAAGTCGCTGGAGAACGAGCGTCTTCAGCATGAGTTGAGAATCGCCCACGAGATGCAGATGAAGCTTCTTCCGACCTCCTTCCCGTGTACCGAGGAATTTGAGACGGATTTTCTCTCCTTCCCGGCCTTCGAGGTCGGCGGTGACTACATCGACTTTTCAAGGATTGATCAGGACAGATATGCGTTCGTCGTGGGCGACGTTTCAGGAAAGGGCACGTCGGCCGCATTTTACATGGCTTTCATGAAAGGGGTGTTCCAGTCGCTTTCCGCATCTGCCAAGTCGCCCTCGGAATTCATGATGGCGGCCAACGAGGCGGTCGAGAGTACGCTTCAGAAGAACTACTTCATAACCATGATACATGCCATCCTGGACGTCCCTACCGGACGGGTCGATCTTGCGAGAGCGGGGCACACTCCCGCCGTCGTCGTGAACAGGAACGGCTACAGGCTGCTGAGGCCCGCCGGCGCCGGGCTGGGTCTGGAACCGTCGAAGGACTTCGGGAGACACCTCGAGGAAGAAAAATTTGTCCTCGAGCACGGCGACACCCTGGTGTTTTACACAGACGGTGTAACGGACCAGCGAGATCCAAGGGGTGAAGAGTTCGGTGAAGAACGATTTTACAGTCTGTTGAGTGAGCTGAGCAGCGGGTCGGCTGAGGAAATGAAGGGAGGCATTATCCGCGCGCTGGCGGAATTCTCTCAGGGCACAGATGCTGTTGACGATACAACGGTCTTGATTTTGAAATGGAGATGAATGAAAAAATGTCTGAAGGATGCAGCATAGCGAAATACGTTAGCAGAGCTGGAGGAAGCAATGAACGAGTTTAAAGTGCTGACTCGTGATTCGGGCAACGCGGTCGTCATGGAGCTCCAGGGCTTCCTCGACGCTCACACGGCGCCCGATCTTGAAAAAACTTTTGCGGATCTCATCGGCAAGGGAAAATTCAATATCGTCGTGAACTTCAACGCGTTGAACTACATTTCGAGCGCGGGGCTGGGCGTGTTCATGGCATACATCGACGAGGTGCGCAACAATCACGGCGATATCAAACTCGCGAACATGCAGCAAAAGGTCTTCAATGTCTTTGACCTTCTGGGCTTCCCGTTCCTCTACGAGATCTACAAGGATCAAGAAGAAGCGCTGAAGAAATTCAACAGTCAATGACTCGTTTATGGATTTAACCAGGACGAAGTGAAAAAGGTAAAAAACATAGAGACCAAGAAGATATTCAAGAGCACGACGAATGCGCTCTCTGAAGTCCGTCAATTTGTGGACGAGAACGCGATCAATTTCGGCTTCGACGAAAAGGAGGTCTCGGAAATTATTCTCGCCGTAGATGAGGCTTGCACAAACGTCATAAAACACGCCTACAAGGGCGACCCGAATTACGAATTCGAAGTCAGGATCGTGGCGGGTGGAACGGAGTTCCAGATCGTCGTGCGCGACTGGGGTGCCGGTTTCAAGCCGGAGGAGGTTCCCGTACCGAATATCAGGGAGAAGGCGGGAAGGCACAAAGCCGGCGGACTCGGGATCTTCCTCATGAGAAAGCTGATGGACACGGTCGAATACCAGGGCCGTGAAGCCGCCAACGAAGTCAGACTCATCCGGTATCTGAAGAGCGGCCCCAATGCCTGACCTTGACAGTGACGGGAATCCTGCTCAGGCGGTTCCCCGGCAGTCGGGTACAGATCAGCTGATAGAGCTAACATCCCTCATCGAAACCGCCAAAATTCTCAACTCATCCCTCGACTACCGTTTCATCCTCAACCATATAATGCTTGCCTCGATGGGCAAACTTGCAGTCTCCAGGACGGCCGCCGTTGTCAACTCGGCTCACCCCGGAGAAGATGCCGCGAGTTCCAGGATAGTCATCAACAAAGGAATCTCCCTCTCGAACGATCTCCTCGACGAATTGTTCAAGCTTGACCTCGAAGGATCGATCGACGTCTCCGACCTCCACAATACGATGGCCCGCAATCTTTCGGGAGCCGGAGTGAGCAGGCTCTTCGCCATACGCACTTCCCACAAATTATTCGGGTACTTTTTTATCGGCAGAAAGCTCATCAGCAAGGACTTCCTTGCTACCGAAATAGATTTCGTATCCACGCTGTGCAACATCGCCGCCGCCGCCATAGAGAACGCGAGCGTCTTCCGGCAATACAAGGATTCGAATGCGGAGCTGCAGAGACGCGTCCAGGAACTCCAGACACTTTTCGAGCTCAGCAAGGAATTCAGCCTCCTGGTCGACGAGCCGAGGGCGATCAGGACGCTGGAGTTTGCAATAATGGGCCAGACCGGCGCGCGAAAGTATGCCGTCTGTCTTTCGGACGGTAAGGATCCGAGAGTCGTCGTCAACAGGATCCCCGGGATCGAAGTGCTGGACCTTCGGTCGCTCTGTTCCATCGGGAAGCCCCTGCGACCTTCGGAGGATATGAACGAACCTGCTCTGGCGGTGGACCTCGCCCGAAAAGGCGTCAAAGTGGTTTTGCCTTTCCAGCTCAAGGGAAGAACCAGCGGACTCCTGATACTCGGCGAGAGACTTTCCGGAAGCCCTTACCTCGATTCGGAGATAGACTTCCTCTCGTCGCTTTGCAACCTTGCCGCGATGGCCGTCGACAACGCACACCTTTTCAAGGAATCTCTAGCGAAGCAGCGGCTCGAGGAGGAGCTGAGCCTCGCGCACTCCATACAGGAAAAGCTTCTGCCGAGAGAAATGCCTTCCTTTTCAGGCTGTGAAATCGCGGCGTTCCATATCCCGACCAAACAGGTCGGCGGCGACTATTTCGATGTCATCAAGCTCAGCGAGAACATTGTATGCGTCGCGATTGCCGACGTGTCCGGAAAAGGATTCCCCGCGGCGCTTCTGATGGCCAACCTTCAGTCCGCCTTCAGGGCTTTAATGGCCGCTGAGCTCGACCTGGCGGGGATTACCGAACGTCTCAACGGCATCGTGTACGCAAATACCGATTTCGACAAGTTCATCACATTCTTCGTCGCCGTGTACGATTCGTCGAGCAGGCGAATCACTTATGTCAACGCGGGTCACAACTATCCCTTTCTTCTTAAAGCCGACGGGCGGATCGTCAGGCTGGAGAAAGGCGGACTGATACTCGGCATTCTCCAGCACGCACCTTACCAAACCGGCGAAGAGCCGGTTCAGGCGGGAGACATGCTTTATATGTTTACCGACGGTGTTAATGAAGCACTGGATCCGGATGAAGAGCAATTCACGGAAGAGAGACTCGAGGAAATATTGCGAAAGAATATGTCGTTCAGGCCGGGAGAGGTACTGGAGACTGTGCGGAAGGAAGTTGCCGATTTTGTCGGCGAGGCGCCGCAAAGCGACGACATAACGCAAGTCTGCATGAAATTCCTGTAGCAACCAGGCCTCTCGACAGAAAATCCTGCCCGATAGTTTTTACTCTAAACCCTGATCAGGCCGGCTCCGGATCCCGAAGCATTATTCGCAGGGACTATCTTAGACCGGCCATCGGAAGATTGAGGCCTTTTGCCTATGCTCCCTCCATCCGGCGAGCAAGGTTGGACAGGATCATGTCGAAACACGCGAGAATGACGCGCGGGAGGGGCTTTTTCGCAAATGAATGCGGCGCGGTTTTTGCACTTTAGAGTGTGCATTGAAGTGAGTCAATCTGTGGTTGTGATTTTTTGCCGGCCACTCGCCGGTATATTTGACATGTGATGCCCTGTTGAGAACCTCGAATCCGGAATCGATATCGAACGATGCTTGAGTTTCGGCATTTGATTCGAAGATATCGGGAAATCCGGAACGTTGCAGAACGATCTTCGCTCGCACTCAGATTCATTTCCTTTCCAGCGGCATTCCATGAGTTCAGTCCCGGATCGAAGGCTACGTCGTTTGAGCCTTTCTTCGGCAATGAAAGGGCCGGGCCCCCCAGATTCCGACCGCCCTCAAGGCAAGGCTTTCTTATAAAAAGGTTTGAGAGTGTCGCTCAGGAATAAGTTTCTAATCGTGCTTTCATTGACACTGCTGGTCATAAGCGGGTCGTTCGTTTATGTTACGATGCAGCTTGTGTCCAACCAATGGGTGGTGTCGAAGGAGCGCTCCGATCTCGGCTTCGCCAGGGAGGAAGCGAGGGAGATTTCCCAATGGGTTTCCGATCAGGTTCAGAAGGCTTACCTGGTCTCTGATAGACTTGGCTACCAGAAAAGTGACGGGGAGGCAGTGTTTCCGGAGGCCTTAAGACAGATAGAAAGTCAGGAGAAGCAATCCGGCGAAAGGGTATATTTCCTGGTGTATTCGCGGGAAGGATATGTGGAATACAGCAGCCTTGCCGGTGTCTCCGCGATGGATTCGGTCGGGCTGGAGGTCAGGAAACTTTTTGGGGATTTGAAGAGAGTCCGTTTCTTGTCGTCGGCAACGCGGGACTTCCGTGCCGCCAAAGTCGGCAGGTACATAATCATCTCAGTTCCACTCGTTAAGAGCGACGGGTCTTTCTCAGGGACGCTGAACGAAATAGTAGATTTTGAAAGTTCGGCATTTGCACGCTCGCTTCAGGATTTCACGGACAACGCGAACGGCTACATGGAGATTACCGGCTCGTTGAAGGGGATAGGCTCGAACGGGTCCATAAACCTCGAGCCCAACATGACCGGTTCGTATCGCTCCTCGCGCGTCGAGGTGACGGACAGCGGCGCGTTTGAGAAGAGAAACAGGGAGCTGATTACCTACGCAAAAATTTCCATGACTCCATGGTACGTAATGGTGGACCAGCCTGTCACGGAGCTTGACGCCGAGCTCAGGCACCTCAGAGACAATTATGCGTGGATGTTCGGCATAGGGCTCGTCCTCATTTTTGCGGTTTCGTATATCATCTCGAATTCCATGGCGCGCCCGCTCAAGGAACTGCTTAAGGCTGTGCATAGGGCTGCGAACAGAGAGTTTGTCAAGGTCGAGGTGAAATCGAGCGGCGAGATGAAACAGCTGATCGACTCGTTCAACGGCATGACGATGTCTCTCGAAAGGAAGTACGGCCAGATAGATGCACTCAACGAGTTCGGGTCCTCGGTGATCATCGACATTCGCGAGAGCAACATATTCAACAGGATAAGCAAGTCTGCAGCCTCGGCACTCGACACGGAGATGGCGACGGTGATGATGCCCGACGAGACTGGAACCCTGAGGGTCAGGGGCCCGTTCGGGATGCTTCAATCCGGAATCGCATATTTTGAAGAGGGCCCGAAGGACGGGCCATGCATGATCGCCTACAAGGATGGCCGCAGCGTCGCCGCAAATAAGGGTGACAGGTCCGCGGACTCGGGCTCCGGGACGATTACCGATGTCGGCTTGAAAAACCTGATGGCGGCCCCGATCATCGTCGACGGAGAAGCGATAGGCGTCCTCGCGGTCTCGAACACCCGGGATGGTTCTGATTTCACACCTGAAGACATGAAGCTTCTCGAGACATTCGCAAACCAGGCGGGCATAGCGATCCAGAACTCCCACCTTTACGCCAGACTCAGCGTGGATCTCGAAAGGATTCAGACTCTTCAGAATGAACTCATTCAATCGGAAAAACTGTCGGCGGTCGGACAATTAGTGTCCGGTGTGGCTCACGAGCTCAACAACCCACTCGGCGTAATACTCGGTTTTTCCCAGATTGCCCGGAGCAACGCGGGAAATCAAAACATTTCCCGTTATTTGAAGAGAATCGAGGAATCTGCGGTCAGGGCGTCGGAAATCGTGAGAAACCTCCTGACGTTCGCGAGGAAAGAGGCACCGAGTCGAACGGTCTTGAATCTAAATGAAGCAATCGACAGCGTTCTCGATCTGATTTCACACCCGCTGAGTGTAAACATGATCTCGGTGGTGAGGGACCAGGAGCGGGACAGCCTGGAGACTTTCGCCAACTTCCAGCAGCTTCAGCAGGTGTTCCTGAATTTGTTCACGAATGCCATGCAGGCTCTTGAGGGAATAGGCAACGCGGTAATAACGGTGAAGACCTACCGCGAAGGAGAGAGGCTTATTGCCATTGTTTCAGACAACGGTCCCGGAATCGCCCCGGCCATAATCGGTAAGATATTCGATCCGTTCTTTACGACGAAGACCGTGGGCAAGGGAACAGGGCTCGGCCTGAGCGTGACGTATAGTATACTGAAATCGTTCGGCGGCGAAATCAGGGTGGAAAGTGAATATGGAAAAGGAGCGGCGTTTATTGTCGAACTCCCCGCCGTGACGAAGGAAGCGCAGCAGATCGAAGAGCCGGAGCCTGACCCTTCGAGACTCCAGGGGGTACGAGTCCTCTTCGTCGAAGACGAGGAAGAAATGCGGTTCATGGTCAAAGAAGCGCTCGGGGACTACGGTTGTATCGTCACTTCGGCAGGCGACGGAGCCGATGCGCTGGATAAAGTCGAGTCTTCGGAATATGATGTCATTATATCAGACCTGCGGATGCCCAGGATGGGCGGCGAAGAATTTTACAGAAGGCTAACCTCAAGAGACCCGCGCTACTCACGCCGGTTCATCTTCAGCAGCGGCGACACGGCCAGAGAAACCACGCGGGAGTTCCTTGCGAGGTCCGAGTGCCAGGTGATAATGAAGCCGTTCACGGTCCGCCAGCTGGTCTCCGAGATACTTCGGGTGTTAAGCGGCGAACGGGACAAAGTCTAGATGTGACTTTGAGGTTTTCGCCCTGCCTGAGGAGAGACCCGTATGGGCCGGTGCGGCAGGGAGCTCGGTCCCATCCCGGATGCTGTTGTTGGCGCGATAAAATGTCTGCTTTTAAATTATGGAGCAGACAGATTATCTTAATGCGTATTAACCGCTTTGAGCGCTTAGAGGGCAGAAGTGTTGGCAGAAAACCATTGACTAATTGACCGGGATCTTCAAGAATAAGTTGAGGCTGGTGGGCATTTTTTCTAGAATACTACACGGATCTCGTCGACATCGCATCGACGGGGACCGGCTTTCTTTCGAGCAGCTCTTCATCAAGAATCCGCAGCCTATGTTCATCTACGATGCGGGAACCCTGAAATTCCTGGAAGTCAATGACGCCGCAGTAGCGATGTATGGCTACACGCGGGAAGAATTCCTCAGCATGAATGCGACGGATATCCGGCCTAACGACGAGGTCGAGAAGTTCCTGAAATTTGCAAGGCCTGGGGCACCGTTCTTTGCCTTCGACGGGCTTTGGACTCACAAGTTCAAGAGCGGCGGTACGGCTCAAATGGAGATCTTCTCGAACCTGGTGAATTTCGGGGGAAAGCCTGCCGTCGTCGTTACCGCACACGACATATCCGAACAGGAATCATCAAGAAAGACTATCAATATTCAGGCAAATGCGCTCGAGGCCGCGGCCAACGGGATAATCATAACCGATATAACCGGTGCAATCATATGGGCAAACGGTGCATTCAGTCGGATGACCGGGTACGATCCGGAGGAAGTCAAGGGAAAGAACCCAAGAGAACTCGTCAAGTCGGGGAAGCACGATGCCTCGTTCTATGCAGAAATGTGGGCTACAATCCTCTCCGGAAAAGTGTGGGAGGGGGAGCTTATCAACAGGAAAAAGGACGGGACGCTTTATCATGAACAAATGACCATCACTCCCATACTCGATGACGCCCGCAATATCACCCGCTTCGTGGCCATAAAGCAGGACATCAGCGAGAAGAAGGAATTGGAGGAAGCCGTCGCGGGAGGGGAGAAACGTCTGAAGGAACTGATGGATTTTCTGCCTCAGACCGTATACGAAATGGACAGGAATGGGAATCTGACCTTCTCCAACCGGAAGGGACTCGAGATGTTCCAGTTGAGCGAAGAGGAGATTGAAAAAGGGACGAACTCTCTCCAGTACATTGCACCTGAAGACAGGGAGCGTGCGAAAAAAGATATAGAGAAAGCTCTCGAAACTGGTAAGACTGTTTCCGGTATCGAGTATAAGATGGTCCGCAAAGATGGGAGCACTTTCCCCGCCATGGAGTACGGAAGGGTAATCATGCGCGACGGGGAGGCCGTAGGGATGCGCGGGTTGATCGTCGACATCACGGCCCAGAAGGAAGCCGAAAAAGCAGCGTCCAGTCTGAGAAACAGATTCGAGGCCCTCTTCAACAACGCACGCGATGCGATGATGCTCATCAAGGGAAATCGGGTCATCGACTGCAACTCGGCCGCCCTTGATTTGTTCGGATATGCCCGGGAGGAAATACTGACAAAAACCCTCGAGGATATATCCCCGGAGTTTCAGCCGGATGCGACACCGTCGAAAAGAAAATCGGACGAAAAATTGGGACTCGCCCTGCAGGGGAAACCCCAGTTTCTTGATTGGCAGTATTTCCGAAAAGACCGCACGCTTTTCGATGCCGAAGTCAGTCTCAACAAGGTGGAGCTGAACGGGCAGGATGTCGCATTGGCGGTTGTCAGAGATGTCACGGAAAGAAAGGCGCTCGAAGAACAATTACATCAGGCTCAAAGGCTGGAGAGCCTCGGTCAGCTCACCAGCGGCATTGCGCACGATTTTAACAATGTGCTTGGAGGAATTATCGGATTTTCCGAACTGGCACTCAGGAAAATCAACGACAAGGCGACCATCGAAGCGTATCTGGCAAGGGTGAAGACTCTTGCCGAGCGGGGGGCGAGAATCACGAAGCAGCTCGTAGCGTTTTCCAGAAAACAGGTCCTGCGGCCGAGAGATCTGGACCTCAATCAGGTTGTGGAAGAGTTCCTGCAGTTTCTCCCCGGTCTGATCAGGGAGAACATCGCGATACAGTTCGATCCCGATCTAACGGTGAAGAAAGTGTACGCGGACCCCTCTCAACTGGAGCAGGTTCTGGTAAACCTTGCGTTGAACGCCAGCGACGCTATGCCCGCCGGAGGAAAGTTGACTTTTGCCACTGCGAACATGGTTGTCGACGGCGGCGCGAAGGAGCCGGGAGTCGAGGTGCCAGACGGTGAGTATGCCTTGCTCAGAGTCACCGATACGGGAACCGGCATAAGCAAAGAAGTCAAGGACCGCATATTTGAACCCTTCTTCAGCACGAAGGGAGTAGGTAAAGGAACCGGGCTCGGACTCTCTGTTGTCCACGGTATCGTGGAACAGCACAGCGGAGCGGTCATAGTGCGCAGCGAACCGGGTCGCGGAACTACCTTTGAAGTCTATCTGCCCGCTGCCGTGTCAAAGGTCGAAGCCTCAACGGTGGGCAGCGTGGCGCCTGCAGTCGGGAGAGGTGGCACAGAGAGGATATTGATTGTTGAGGACAACCCGGCCCTGTGTGAAATGCTCTCAGCCGCCCTTGAAGACGGCGGATATAGTGTTGTACATGCCCGGGACGGTTTGGAAGGGCTGGAGCTTTTCAGGTCGGACACGGGAGATTTCTCCCTTGTAATATCCGATGTCCTTATGCCAAAGATGAGCGGCAAGGAGCTCCGGGAAAAAGTCAGGGAGCTGAACCCGGGAATGAAGTTCCTGTTCATGAGCGGCTACTCTTCGACAGACGGAACTGAGGATTTTATGATAGAGCCCGGCGCGGATTTCATTCAGAAGCCGTTCACCATATCGGAGATAAGCGCCAAAGTCGACGAAATGCTCAACAGGCAGTAATATGCCATCAAGCAATCGTTTTTCCCATCTTCATTCCTGCGGGGACATCTGTTTTTATTTGACCGAAATTGTATAAATTCTAAGCGTCCAACAACACCGCAAGGTTCGATTTTCTGTCACAAATCGAGTAATGAATCAAGATTTCCCGTTAGAGAACTGTTCAAAAAGGAGAATATCATTATCGTAGAAGCCCTGCACGAAATCACCTCCTGCAGCCACGGGGCCGCTGGATTCGGAGATTAGCCTGAATGGATAGAGAGGTACAGTTTAGACATTTCTTCAGGTTGACCAGCACACTTACCGATCTTTTCCCGAACGGCGCGGCCGGACTTCTGGATGCTTCGGTCAGGAGACTGCTGGGAAACAGGCTGGTCTTGCAGGCTCTGATCCGACAGGCAGAGAACCGGATAGCCGGTGCAAACGGGTTCAGGAGATTTCTCGTTGCGGCAGATCTCAACATAGGCGATGCAGTAATCGCCGAAGGCGGAATTACAGCGCTGAGGGAGATTTTTCCGGACGCAATCATAGATTTTGTCGTTAAAAAGTCGACCGGGGATCTATTCGAAGGTAATCCGGATATCGAGTTGCTTCATGCCGTCTATTTGGGAGCCCCGTTTCCTTCCGATGACGACCTGCTCGAGTTGTCGAGGATCGCAGCAGGCAAGGAATACGACCTTGTCATAAACTTCAGCCCGATGATCCCGGACAAGGTCTTCGGCAATAAGCCGGTTATAAACTACTCTCTAATGGCAGCGGAGTTGATCCGGAATGAGGGCTCGGCAGAATCAGTCAACAACGTCGTGCTCCAGGCGCACAAGCTTGTCCGAAAAGTCTTTGGCGATCATGGCGTGCCGGATTACTCTTCACGGTTCAGCGGCGCAAGGATATATCTCTCCGACGAGGCGGTTCAGGCTGCCTCGGATTTTCTGATCAAGAGTGGCGCGTTACCGGGTCGACGCCTCGTGATGTTCAACCCGGACGCTTCCGCGAAATTCACGAGGATGCCCTTTGCGTTCCAGGTCGACCTGCTGAAGAAGATTGCGGCCCTGGATGTCACAATTCTACTCGGAGCGGGCCATGTCGAGAAATTCATCGAAGATAAGCTTGTCGGATCCATGACGACTGAGCAAGGGAGAGCGATCGTGATCGTGCCTCCGTCCACCCCGCTCGACGTTTACGCTGCCATGATCGATATGTCGGAAGTATACATCAGCGGAGATACCGGGCCGCTGCACCTCGCGTCCGCGCGGAAGTATCTCCGCGATTCCGGCAGAAGTCTCAGGAACCGTACCTCGGTAATTGCGATATTCGGCGGCACACCTCCCCGGATTTACGGCTATGACTCCTCTTCACCCGGTTTTTTCCCGGCGAACCAGGATGCACCGTCGAAAACGTTCGTCGCGAAAAGCCCCTGTAGAAACATCACATGTATAAACAAGATGGCGAAGACCTGCAAAGAAGTCAGATGCTTTGACGGTCTCGATCCGGATGCGGTCGTTTCAGAGATTGCAGCCCGCATCGAGGCGGCCGGAAGTCTGCCTCACGGAGAACGGCTGCAGATTCTTGCGGAATAACATCCTATCTTAGATTAGAGTTGAGCTGATGAACACCTTTTTGTTTCTGTTTATTACATATGTTATGGGCTTTCTGACGGCCGTTCCGATAGGGGCCACCCAGATTGAGATAGCCAAGCGCTCCCTGAACAATCATCTCAGGGCAGCCTATATGGTCGCGCTCGGCTCCGTTTCATCGGATATGATGTACGGGGCGATAGCCCTGTTCGGTGTCGCACCCTTCCTAAAGAACCAGACCGTAGTAGCGATCTTCGGCCTGATTGCGACTCTCATACTCTGGCTTCTGGCTTTTTTCACTTTCCGTGACGGTACAAAGGCAAACATGCTCGAGCTGACGCATGTTACGCTCAAAAGCAAGAGGCTGTCGTTTTTTACGGGATTTTCGCTCGCGGTTACCAATCCGATGATGATCGTTTGGTGGCTGATTGGGGTTCGAATCATAAAGGATCTTGCGCTTGTCGATAACTTCGACTCGAATGTCTCGCTGCTCTTCCTCGCAACCGGTGGCCTCGGTCTCGCATCGTATCTTTTCACTCTGGCCAATACCCTGCACTGGGCAAAGAAGTTTATTTCCAACGAAATGATGAAGAAAGTTAACTACGGACTCGGGGTGGTCCTGATACTTCTCTCGCTTTATTTCCTGGGGACGTCGATCGACGTGTTCCTGCGCTGACCCATCCGGACTGAGTACCCGCTGGTTTATTTCTACAACTGGAAAGTGTAGCTCGACCCGATGGCGGGGATGATGCCGAGCAGAAGCATCGGCTGTATGACTGGATTTCCCTTTGAGTCGTATGTGAAATCGTAGGACCAGACGTTCCTCCGGTTGAGGACATTTGTTACGTCCAGGTAAACTTGCAGGGGACCGTGCATGACGAAGAAGCGCTTGCTGATCCTGACGTCGACCCGCTCGTATGGCGGGTAGTGAGCCGAGTTGGTGCTGCCCGACGACCATACCGTCATTTGTGTCGAAGGGTTGTACTGGCCGACGTACGGGGTGTAGGCATACCCGCTTCCGTAGTAGCCCCTGACATCCACCACCCAGCCGCTCCCCGGTTTCAACACGACGGCGAGGGAAGCCGTATTTCTCTGGTCGGTGCATCTGGGATAGTAGCCAGATCCGGGAGTCTTCTCCTTCGCAACGAGATACCCGTAGCTGAGATAGAAATCCACCGCTTCAAGACTGAGAGAAAACTGCAGATCCAATCCTTTCGCGAATCCCACTGCGTCGTTCTGCTTGTCTCCGTAGAAGAGGGTGCCGTAGGGAAGCCTGACTGTCGGGATCAGGTCCGAATAGTATTTCTGGTAGAAGTCGAACTTGATGGATGCGGCATCCATCAAGTTCTTCTCGAAGCTGAGGACGTAGTGGTTGGCCTTCTGGAAATGCGTGTTGTCCCGCGACGGCTCCGACATCCTGATCTGGTCGAAGGCCGGCAGCTGGTAGTAGATTCCCCACGCCGCATTCATTCTTATCCCCAAAGGCAATTGATAGGAAAGGTTCAATCTCGGTGAATATTCGCTCTGCTTGTCGAGATCGTAATAATCGAACCTCGCCCCCAGGTTTAGTATCAGGCTGCTTCCTATCTGGAAGGTCTGCTGCAGATAGCTGTCGACGGCGTAACTCGGTCCCACGAGGGAGGTCGTGTCGAAAGTGGCTTTTGTTCCCAGGCTGTAAACCACTGTGGTATCCGGGAAGCTGTTGGTGTTTGTCATCGAGGTTGCCGACGACAACATATAGGGAAGGTAATTGTATGATATCCTCCGCACTCCTGCGCCTCCTTCGAGCTTGAGGAAGGGGGTTAGTGTGTAGTCCAGATCCTGGCTGACTGAAAACGTACTCATGTCCAGGTCGTAGCTTTCATTATCCCGTATCGTTTGATTCAGCCACAGATCGGGAAAGTCTTTGTACTTCAGGTCGATAGTTGTGATCTGCACGGGTCTCTCGTGCTCGACATCGCCGGCGAAATACACGAGCGTGTGGCTGGTGAGCCTGTCTGATATTACATTCTCGGAATTAGCTGAGAGAAGGAAGCTTGAGTAGCGGCCCCAGAATGTCCTCGTCAGATCGGTGTATCTCGACACAGGAGTGTTTTGTCCGCTTACGCTTCCCGAGTAAGAGTACATGCCGGAAGTGATCGAAGGGTTTTGATTAGCAATGTCGTTGGAATAAAGGAAATCCAGCTTCAAGTTGTTCCGGTTGTCGAATCTGTATGCTATGTCCCCCTGAACATCGTAGTATCCAACGTAGATGCCCTGGTTCATGTGAGCCAGCTGCAAAACGTCTCCGAGATAGCTTCTTCTGACCGCCAGTATGAAGGAGCTGTTCCGGTCTATTGGCCCCTGGAACGAGCCGGAAAGATCGAACAGGCCTACATTCAGGTTGCCGATGAAATGATTGGTATTTCCTTCCTTGTAGTTTACGACCGTTATAGAGCTCAACGCGTCGCCATACTTTGCTCCCCAGCCTCCTGCGCTGAAATCGATATTCCTGACCAGGTCGAGGTTGAAAATCCCGATACTTGCCATGGACAGCTCTTTCAGATGATAAGGGTTGTGCAGCTCGACGCCGTCTATCAGGACGGAGTTTTCGTCCCAGGTGCCGCCCCTGACGTCCATTTTGGCGCTGGCCTCGTTGTTCGTGCTTACCCCCGGCATCATCTGGAGCGAGCGCATCGGGTCTCTCGTGACGCCCGCAAAATCGGTTATCTCGGCATGCCCGAGCTGGAAGGAATTTGCCATGACAGGAGCACTCTTCGTCGACACGACGCTTACTTCCTCCAGCAGGAAGCTTACCGGCGTCATCTTCACGATCAGTGCAGGTCCGTTGGTCCTGACATCGACTAAACGCTCCTTGTAGCCTATGTAAGACACCTTCATCCTGGTGATGTGTACGGGGAGCGAAAATTTGAAATCGCCCTGTTCGTTCGTGCTGGTATGGAAACTTGTACCTTCCGCCTGGATATTTGCGAACGGGAGTCCCTTTTCGGTGGACGCGTCGACAACTCTTCCTCTGATCACATAGTGAGTCTCTGCACAGTAGGACGAAACCGCAAAGAGAGGGAGCAGCACCGCGAGAGCGGCGGCTATCCGGAAGCAGCCCGCCGGTTTCCGGCTGTGAACGGGGACGGCCCTCCGGATTCCGGATGAGACGGGAATCCCCGATGTGCGGCGGCTCCGTATGTGCGGATTTTTATTTAGGTATGAGTCCGTGTGAATGTCTTCCATGACATAAGATTTTTTCCTTCACGATTATTATCGGAAGTTTTCGGCCCGGCTTAAGCGATTCGAAGAGACGGTGATTCGGCGATGTGAGCAGGATTTTGAATTTTCCGGTTGCCATGGTATGTATATTCGCAGGTCATTTTATCGGATTGCGGCTTTAGGGGTACATTGAGGCGGGCGAGCTTTTCTATCGGCGTGGAAATGTGACGTGCATCCCTTAAATTCCAAATGCAAATCGGTACTATAATATGTTCGCTGAAAAGCCCGACCGGTAAGGATGCATTCGAGGACTCTGCCATATCCTCCACGGTTTCCGGATCGCCAATTCCTGATTGAAAACCGGTTGGGGAATCGAAGCCGATATTGATTTTAACCGGCGTGAACAAGCCGGTATGCCGGAAGCAGGGTGTCCGTCGAATGACCCGCTTTGCCGGTTTCTGATACACAATTCAGCACAGGAGAAAGATGAAGATTTCCATTGTCGGTACAGGTTACGTCGGGCTCGTGACGGGTACATGTTTCGCCGAGACAGGTAACCATGTCATTTGTGTCGATGTCGATGAAAAGAAGATTGCGAAACTCAAGAAAGCGATTTCCCCCATTTACGAGCCCGGTCTGGACGCCATGCTCGAAAAGAACATCAAGGCAAAGAGGCTGTCGTTCACTACGGCTCTCGAGAGCGCCGTCAACGAATCAGAGGTGATTTTCCTTTGCCTTCCGACTCCTCCGGGGGCCGACGGAAGCGCCGACTTGAAATTTGTAATGCAGGTTGCCGATCAGATCGGAAAGTTGACCGGCAAAGGACATCCTGACGGCGAAAAATCAGGCGATGCCTACAAGCTGGTCGTTACCAAGAGCACCGTCCCCGTAGGAACGGGAGATAAGCTCCGGGAGATATTCGGGAAATACACCGGGACCAGACTTGCCGTTGCCTCCAACCCGGAATTCCTGAAAGAAGGGAGTGCAATCCAGGATTTCATGTTCCCGGACCGCGTCGTCGTCGGGGTGGAAGATCCGAAAGGCGAAGAGATACTTACCGAGCTGTACCGCCCGTTTGTGAGAACAGGCGCTCCGATACTTGTAATGGACATCAGGAGCGCGGAGATGGTGAAATACGCCGCAAACGCGTTCCTGGCGACGAGAATCTCCTTTATGAACGAAATTGCCCGCCTCTGCGAGAAGCTCGGCGCCGACGTCGATAAGGTGCGCACTTCGATCGGGTACGACAACAGGATAGGGCCGAAATTCCTTTTTCCGGGAATCGGATGGGGAGGAAGCTGCTTCCCGAAGGACGTGAAAGCGCTTATCAAGATGGGAGAGGAAGCGTCGGTCGTCACGCGGCTGGTCTCGGCTGTCAACGATGTGAATGACGAGCAGAAGGCCGTGATCCCCCGCAAGATTGCCGAGCGCTTCGGTGAGAACCTGAGCGGGAAGAAATTTGCATTATGGGGACTCTCCTTCAAGCCGAAGACGGACGATATGCGCGAAGCCCCGTCGCTTGTGGTCATAGACAGACTCGTGAACGCAGGAGCGACAGTCGAAGCATACGACCCCGTGGCCATCCCGAACGCCAGGGCCATACTCGAGGGGAGAAAAAAAGGAGCCGTGAAATTCGGCGACGAGCAATACGAAGTCCTGAAGGGTGCCGACGCACTGATTCTGGTAACCGAGTGGCAGGAGTTCAGAGAGCCCGACTACGAGCAGATGAAGAAGCTCCTGAAAGGTCATGTCATATTTGACGGCCGCAACATCTACAACCCCGAGAAGGTCAGAGCCCTCGGGTTTGAGTACTTTGGGATCGGAAGGAAGTGAAACATTTCGGACGTCGGATTTCGGATTTTGAACTTTGATTGTATTATTGTGAGGCAATACGCGGCATGATTGCGTAGCTCTACCTTTTCAGGCCTAAGTAGCCTGCTGATCAAAGGAGGAGTCATGGATAAAAATGATCTTATGCTTCGTACGAAGACTTTTGCCCTCAATGTCATAAAACTTGTGGAGGGTTTTCCGAAGAATAAGGCTAACGACGTGATTGGCTACCAGTTGTTGAAGTCGTCGACATCCGTTGGGGCCAACTACAAGGAAGCCGTACGCGCGGAATCTAAAGCTGATTTTATCCACAAGATAAGCATTGTGGAGAAAGAAGCGAGTGAGACTGAATGGTGGCTGGAACTTTTGAAGGAACGACGACCTCCCGATCCCGCGGGACTCGATTGGGCATTAAATGAATGCAATCAGTTGTTGAGAATATTCTCTGCCACCGGTAGAACAGCAAAAGGGAAATAGAGTGCTTTTGATGTGGAGCATCAGCCCCAAGTGCCGAACCCGGTGGATACAGAACAGAGTCAGTCCTGTTCTCAATACGAAATTCGAAAACCGAAATTCAAAATCGTCAAATCAATGAAAGAGTCTAAATGTCTCGTATACTAATTACCGGCGGTGCCGGGTTCATCGGTTCCCATCTGTGCGACAGGTTCGTTGCGGAAGGGGACGAAGTTATTTGCATGGACAATTTCCTTACGGGAAGTCCCGACAACATCTCCCACCTTTTCGGGAATCAGAAGTTCAGATTCGTCCAGTACAACGTTACAGATTTCATCTACGTCGAGGGAAAGATCGACGCGGTCCTGCACTTTGCCAGCCCCGCTTCGCCGATAGACTACCTGAAACTCCCGATTCAGACTCTCAAGGTCGGTTCGCTCGGAACACATAAAGCGCTCGGATTTGCCAAAGCGAAAGGTGCACGATTCCTCCTCGCTTCGACAAGCGAAGTCTACGGCGATCCGTTGATGCACCCGCAAAGGGAGGAATATTGGGGAAACGTCAACCCGATCGGCGTCAGGGGAGTTTACGACGAGGCCAAGAGATTCTCGGAAGCCATGACGATGGCCTACAACAGATATCACGGTCTCGAAACGAGAATTGTGCGGATATTCAACACATTCGGACCGCGTATGAGGCTGGACGACGGAAGAGTCCTCCCGGCATTCATGAAACAGGCTCTGACAGGCGAAGAGCTAACCGCTTTCGGAGACGGCACCCAGACAAGAAGCTTCTGCTATGTGGACGATCTCGTCGAGGGAATCGTCCGTCTGCTCAGGTCGAACTGTTCCGACCCCGTCAACATCGGAAACCCTGACGAGATTACGATTATGCAGTTTGCGGAGGAAATTATCCGGCTCACCGGGAGCAGGAGCAAGATTACCTTCAGGCCGTTGCCGGAGGACGATCCGAAGGTGAGGCAGCCGGATATAACGAAAGCAAGACAGATTCTGGGTTGGGAGCCGAAAGTGCCGAGGATCGAGGGACTAAAGAAGACAATCGGGTATTTCAGGGAGAAGCTCGGGATCCGCTAGCGGTTATCGGCTACGGTGCGGACCGGCCGCAGGCCGTACAACGGAAGTGTGCGGAGAAACACCGGGATTACAGCTTTAGTTCCAAAGAAGGGGTTTTCTTGATTAACATGGCCATGTTTTCTAACTTGGTTTATCACAAAACCAACTAATGAACTATGTCACAAGAAGAAACTATCTCAGAAATCTTTAATATTTCACACCCTAAATCCGACCGGGCAGGGTACATCGCCATCGTCGGAGGCGGGCTAATGGGGCGGGGTATTGCACAGACTGCTGCAAGCGCCGGAATAAACGTTCTGATAATCGAAAGAGATACGGATGGGGCCGATACTTGTCAACTGAGGTTGGAAGAAACCCTTGACAGTGAAATCGACCGCTGGGCCCTGACAAAAAACGAAAAGAAAGCGATTCTTGCTCGCGTCAAGTTGTCGACCGAACTTCCCGAAGTTTCGGAATGCGATCTCGTCGTTGAAGCCATCGATGAAGATTTCGCGATGAAAAAGGGGATTTTCAAGCACCTCGACAAGATTTGTCCGCCGAGCACGATATTCGTTTCGAATACTGCCACGCTAAGCCTGACGAAACTTGCGGAAGCCACCACTCGTCCGGACAGGATCATCGGTATGCACTTTCTCAACCCCGTCTCCAAAATAGCGCTGGTCGAAGTCGTGCGTGCCCTCAAAACGAGCGACGAAACGTTTCTTAAGATCAAAAAATTCGCGGAGGATCTCGGCAAGACGGTCGTAGAGGTTTTTGAGTATCCCGGCTTTGTCACGACTCGTGTTATCCTCCCGATGCTCAACGAGGCCATGCAGGTCCTGCTCGAAGGAATAGCCACTGCAGACGGCATAGATACGGCAATAAAACTCGGATACGGCCTGAATGTCGGTCCGCTGGAAATGGCCGACGCGATGGGCCTGGACGAAATCCTTACCTGGCTCGACACCCTTTACCATGAGCTCGGCGAGCCGCAGTACCGCGCCAGTCCCATCCTGCGGCGAAAAGTCAGGGAGGGCAATCTCGGAAAGAAAACCGGCCAGGGCTTCTTTAAGTACGATGAATCGGGTAAGAAAATAGAATCACGATAGTAGAATATTTGGAAGAATTGAGAGTAGAGCAGAAATGAAAATCCTTGTACTGAATTCCGGAAGTTCTTCGGTTAAATACCAGTTCATAAATGTAAAGGAACGCTCTGTCCTGGCGAAGGGAGTCATCGACCGGGTCGGCATGAGCGATTCGGTTGTTACTCACGAGCGATACGACGGCGACAAGGTGAAGATCAGCGCCGAAGTGCTCGACCATCAGACTGCAATTGAGTATGTGCTTGCAGTTCTCCTCAGCAAGAATCACGGAGTAATACGGGACAAGTCGGAGATCGACGCGGTTGGTCACCGGGTTGTCCACGGAGGTGAAAGCTTCTCCGAAAGCGTTCTGATCGACGAGCGGGTGATGGACGAGATAAGAGAAAACATCGAGCTTGCGCCGCTCCACAATCCCCATAATCTGAGGGGAATTCAGGCGGTGCTCAAGCACCTCCCCGGTACTCCACAGGTCGCGGTTTTCGATACCGCATTTCATCAGAAGATGCCCCCCCAAGCGTTTCTCTACGGCATCCCGTACCTCCTGTACAGAAGGTACAAGATTCGCCGGTACGGTTTCCACGGGACTTCCCACTTTTATGTTTCGCAGAAGGTGGCGGAGCTGATTGGAAAGCCGATCGACCAGATGAAGATTATCACCACACATCTCGGAAACGGCTGCAGCATGGCCGCGGTCGACAGGGGAGTATCGGTCGATACGTCGATGGGATTCACTCCCCTCGAAGGTCTCTTGATGGGAACGCGCAGCGGCGACCTCGACCCGTCGATAATCCTGCATGTTGTCGGACGTGAAGGACTCGCACTGGCGGAGGCCAATACACTTCTGAACAAGCACAGTGGTCTTCTAGGGATATCGGGCCTGACCAGCGACATGCGGGAGATCATTTCCGAAAAGAAAGCCGGGAACAAGCAGGCCGATCTCGCTTTCCAGGTTTTTTCATATCGCGTGAAGAAATACCTGGGCTCCTATGCCGCCGCGATGGGAGGCCTCGATGCGGTAGTCTTTACCGGAGGTATAGGTGAAAACAGCCCTGATGTCCGGGCAGAGAGCTGCAAAGGCCTCGAATTTCTCGGAATAGAAATCGATAAATCGAGAAATGAGTCGTCTGAAAAAGAAAAGTTGATAAGCAGTGATTCCTCCAAAGTGAAAGTATTCGCATTGCCGACCAACGAGGAGCTGGTAATCGCACTCGACACGATGAGAATAGTCGAAAGTCTCAAAAAGTAGCGTGACCGCGGGCGTTTTCCTTATCCCGACCGCCTGTCATGCCGATTCTGAGTATGGTTTGAAGAAATCGAGTATATTCGTAATAGTAATGAAAATCACGCAAATCCCGGTGCATCGATGAAAAAACTCTTTCTTATCGTAAGTGCCGCGGCCTTAGCTGCGGGTGTCGCATATGTAGTAGTGAAAACCGTGGAAGAATTACAGTTTGCAGATGAAGAGGAGGAATTGACCTCCGAAGACATCGAGTCGCAACTCCTTCAGCACGAATGACAGGCGTCCCCAGAATAATCGGGGTTGTGCACCTGCTACCTCTGCCGGGTTCACCGGGTTTCAACGGCTCGATGGATGCAATCCTTGATCGTGCACTCAACGACTGCAGGCTGTACGAGGCCGGCGGCGTGGACGGGGTAATAGTCGAGAATTTCGGCGATGCCCCGTTTGCTCCGGGCAGAGTTCAGGCGGTCACAGTCTCGGCGATGACTCATGTCGCCTCCGCACTCAGGAGGGATTTTCCAAAGATTCGATTCGGAATTAATGTGCTTCGCAACGATGCCGAATCCGCAATCAGCATCGCGACCGTTGTAGGGGCCGGATTTGTAAGGGTAAACGTCCATGTCGGGGCGGTGGTGGCCGACCAGGGTATCATCCAGGGAAAGGCCTACGAAACCATGCGTCTCAGGAAAAACCTCAGTGCGGACGTAAAATTGTTTGCAGACGTGGGAGTCAAGCATTCTGCTCAAATCGGAGAATACGGACTCGAGCAGCAGGCAGCCGATGCCCTCGAGCGGGGACTGGCGGACGCGATCATACTGACCGGCTCCAGGACGGGGGTTGCCGTCGACATGGAGGAGCTCCGAACTCTCAGGCGGAAGTTCAAGTCGGCACCGATAATCATAGGCAGCGGGGCCAATCCGAAGAACGTAAGGCAGCTTTTCAAATACGCCGACGGCGTCATTGTCGGGACGGCGGTCAAGAAGGACCGGGTAACGTCTAATCCTGTCGACGAGAAGCTTCTCAGGGAATTTGTAAAGGCCTGTCAGGCATAATCACCTCCTGATTTGTCCGAACCCGGCAAGCCAGTGATTGTCCGGGCGGGCACTCCAAACGGACAGACTTGTGGTCCTAAAGACGAGACTGATGGCTCGGACGCCCGGACTGGTGGTTCGGCGCGTCAGACTAGTCGTTGGGAGGGCCAGACTTATTGTTCGGAACTCCAGACTAGTCGTTGGGAAGGCCAGACTTATTGTTCGG
>JBJKPN010000007.1:0-8213 GCA_046706365.1 Candidatus Kryptoniota bacterium
ATCGCTCACTGGAAAATGGGAGTCAATGAATACACAATGCCTTTGACGCCCGCGCCGCTCGCGGACGTGCTCAGAGAGCTGCCGCAGGTGGAATATGCGGCCAGGCTGAGCAGACCGTCCAACGTCAATGCCCCGAGCGTTGTCGTGCGGTCGCGGAAGGGAGCATTCAGCGCCGACAATTTCTTCTCCGCCGACACCGGGTTCTTCAAGGTGTTTTCGGTCAGACTATTGGATGGGAATCCGTCGACGGCCCTCGCAGCGCCGAATTCGATCGTGCTCTCGACTTCCGCCGCGGAAAAGCTGTTCGGTACTCATTCGGATGTAGTGGGAAGGGTCGTCAACGTGACTCAGGGAAGCAGAACGCAGGACTACCGCATTACTGGATTAATGGCTGATATGCCGGCAAATTCTCACTTTCATGCCGATTACCTTGCTTCGATAGCAAACGTGGAAGATCAGGTGCCGCCAAACATGAGGTGGAGCGCACCCGCCTGCTATACTTACTTCGTGTTGAAACCCAATGCGACGATAAAATCGGTCGAAAGTCAGTTCCCGGGCATCATCGAACGCAACATGGGAAAAAGAGCGCTCGCCTTGATCTCGTACGGCGACCAAAAGCTCACCGATATCCATCTGCATTCGCACGTCTTATTGGAAATCGAGCCGTCCGGCAGCACGCTTACGATCATATTATTTCTTTCCGTCGGTTTCCTGGTTCTCGTCATTGCGGTAATCAATTTCATTACCCTGTCGACCGCAAGGTATGCCGAGCGGGCAAGAGAGATCGGTATAAGGAAGGTCGTCGGCTCGAGCCGAAGGAGCATCGTCATGCAGTATATTGGAGAAGCAGTCCTGCTCGCATTTGCATCGACGGTGGTTGCGATAGCTGTTGTCGAGCTGATTCTCCGCCCGTTCGATGTCCTTATCGGGAAGTCGCTCGCTCTCGGTGCGGTCGATCTTCTGGAAATTCTATTGCTGGGAATTTTTGTCGGAGTCGTTTCCGGTGTGTACCCTGCGTTCTTCGTCGCGTCCTTCCACCCCGACACAATCCTGCGGAAAGAGTTTCTCCTGAAGGAAAGCGGCCTGACTTTCAGGAACGTTCTGGTCGGAGTGCAATTCGTCCTGGCGATTGCGACGATCGCGTCGGGATTCATAATCTGGAACCAGCTAAGCTATGTAAGAGACCGCAAGCTCGGTTTCGACAAGAATAACGTTCTCGTGATACCGCTTCTCCAGCAGGAGACCGGGATGAAGTACAACCTTCTAAAAGATGAGATTTGTAAGGTTAACGGAGTCGTTGGTGTCTCAGGTGCATCTGCTATACTGGCAAACTTCGACAACCGGTTCCCGCTCATCGGTCCGAAGGGGCCGCTCTTCGAGACGAGGGTTCTTTCCATCGATTCGGGCTTCGCAGGACTTATGGGAATCGAGCTTGTGGCTGGGCAAATGCCGCATCCCGAATCTGCCGACACTTCAACGGGCATACTCGTCAACGAGGCCGCGGCACAGAAGCTCCGGGCGATGAAAGCTTACGACCTGCCGCTCAGCAGCATCATGCGGATAGGAAAGACGGGTATGGTGAGGGTGGCCGGTGTCGTGAAGGACTTCAACTACCGGCCGCTTTACTACTCGGTCGATCCGATAATGATCGTTGTGACTCCGGGGTCTGCAAGGTATATGTATGTGAAGATCGGAAATGCGAATCCACGGGACGTCATCGCTGCCGTCAGGAAGCTGTGGAACGCCATCGTGCCCGGTTACCCGATGGACGCGGAGTTCCTGGACCAGGCAATAGAAAATCAATACGGACCTGAAGAGCGGCTGGCCGGAATTTTCTATGCCTCAGCCGCGTTGGCGATAATCATCAGTATGCTGGGGCTCTTCGGGCTTGCCAGGTACACTGTCGAGAAGCGTGTAAAGGAGATCGGAATCAGGAAAGTCGTCGGTGCGACCGTTTCCGACGTTGTGAAGCTTCTCATGAAGGATTTTGCAAAGCCGGTACTGCTGGCGAATCTCTTCGCGTGGCCGGCCGCCTATTATTTCATATACCGCTGGCTGCAGAACTTCGCATACAGGACGACGGTCGACGTCTGGCCGTTTCTCGCGGCGAGCGTGATTGCGTTCAGCTTGGCGATGCTTGTGGTGAGTTCGCTGGGTGTGAGGGCGGCAGAGGCAAATCCGGTCGAGAGCTTGCGATATGAGTGAGGCCGAAATCCAGCGCAGTGCGGTAGAAGCACAGCGGCATGAACAGGTCTGAAATTGGAGGATATAAGAATGGAATCAGTGAAACGGGTTGTGGGAGAGACGGGAACCGGTGGCGCGAGTCGAAAAAACGGGGCGCAGAGAACAACATGAAGAGCACCGAAGCCGCCCTCAAATCAATTTCTTCGCACGTCCATCTCGATTATCTGTCGTCAGTGCGCGATGCTGTAAAGCCGCCGACTATGGCAGCGATTGGTTTAAGCCTCCTTGCCACCGGATCGGCTTCGACAACAAAATTCTCCAGCGTCGTCGCTCCCAGCAGACACAACGAACCCTTCGGTCCAAATATGACCGAGCATGTGTGTGTCTCATGTAATTCGGGGAGTGTAAACAGCGCTTCACCTTCAAGCCGGCGATCCCGCCTCCCGTCCGCGAGAGTAATTTCTCTGGCGTGCATGGGCTTTACCCCTATGTCAAGCAGTAGATCCTCCGGAATGAAGCTGTGGAAGGTGCCGCTGTCCACCAAGAATTCTTCCTCGAAGAATCGTTTTGGGTCGGTAGGATTCGCAACCCGCGCTTTTACCTTAAACATACCCATCGGGGGTCCTCTCTTTGCTTTACTCTCCATGGGAAATTTAGCCGTGACAAGTGTCGAAGTCAACGGGCGCTCCGTAGACAGACTCTATTGGCAATCCGCGAATCAAACGAAAGATTGATCTATGTTGAAGAGTTATTTGAAATCGGCGGTTAGAAACATATACAGGAATAAGCTATACACCGGCGTGAGCGTAATCGGGCTCGGGATCGGACTCGCGGTTTGCCTGCTCGCGCTTCAGTACCTGACCTACGAGTTCGGCTTCGACAATGTGAAGGACGGCAGGCGGGTCTATGAAGTCGCAATTCGGACTCACTTGGGCGATGCTTCTTCGACAAGGGCCGGCACGCCTCCGGGACTTGGCGAAATGCTTAAGTCCCACTTCAACGAAATAGAGACAGGCGTGTCCGTCTATCCGATGACTCTTCATTTGGCAACTATTGCCAACCCTGAACGGTCACTGAAGGCTGATTTCTGGGGCGTGGGGCCCGACTTCTTCCGTATTTTCGGTTACAAGCTGCTTGAAGGAGATCCGAGCACCTGCCTCTCGGCGCCCAATTCGATAGTTCTTACCAGGGCTCTTGCCATGAAGTATTTTGGGAAGCTGAACGTAATTGGTGAAACGGTTCCGGTCAAAACCGGTATTTCAGAAACCGGCACTCACGAGTGCATCGTGACAGGCGTCATGCAGGACGTTCCTGCGAAGTCCAGCTTCTCGTTTGACGCCGTAGGTTCCGGAAGAATATTTCGCTTCATCAATCAGTATGCGGAAAAGCCGTTCTCCTGGAACTGGACGTCTCCATACTGCTTCATCAAGCTGAGGCCCGGGGCGGAACCCGGTGGCGTGACAAGACGCCTGCCTTCTTTCGTCAAGAAGACCGGAGGCGATCCGGGCTTTCAGGTCCCGGTGTTCGTTCCGATCAAACAAGTTCATTTCCGAACCGACATCATTACCGACTTTTCAACATACCCGCTGAAGTATCTGTACATTCTTTCCGGCGTGGCAATGCTTGTTCTTCTTGTTTCCGTTTTGAATTTCCTGGGAATATCTTTGACGCTCTTTTCACGCAGACTGAAGGAAGTCGGGATAAGGAGGGTGATCGGCGCGAACGTGGCAGATCTTAGCGCGCAATTTGCGATCGAGAATACGACCCTGGTAATTATGGCTCTCTTCGTGAGCGTCTGCGGCGCCGAGATGATGCTTCCCCTTTTCAACAAGCTTATGGGGGTTGACATCGGTGCGAACTTCATGGCCCAGCCGGCATCGCTCCTGATGCTCCTTGCACTCGGCGCGGTACTTGTCGGCCTCCTGAGAGTATCTTCGACGCGGTTCTTTTCTTCGGCGAGACCGCAGCTTCTCATCAGGGGAACGTCCGGGAAAGCGTTCATGACAGGCGTCTCGAAGAAGGCGCTCGTGGCAATTCAATTTGCAGTAGGAGCATTTCTCATTTGCTCGGCGGTTGTCATGGTCGACCAGCTGAATTTTATGAGACATAAAGATCTTGGATTCAACCCGAATAATATTCTGGTGATCGGCGACGAAAGTGTCGGGAATAACGGCAGCATCCTTAGGACGGAACTTCTCCGGGACCCGGATATCAGGGCTGTCAGCGTTACGGGGTGGGTTCCGGGAACAGGCGAAGCCAGCAGCGAATGGGCAGGAGGAGATAACGGTCACAACGGGCCGCTGACAATACAAATGGCCTGGGTCGACGAGAATTTTATTCCGACGCTTGGAATGCAGCTCATCAGGGGCTCGAATTTTGACCCGCGGATATCCACGGAGGCATCCGACAGGACCGATTCCGGCACCGTGATCATGAACGAGGCAGCCTATCGCGAGCTCAGTGCCGTCATGCCTGTTAAAGACAGCGCAAACTTCGGCGGCAACCATTGGAGGGTCGCCGGGATTGTGCGGGATTTCAACTACCAGTCGTTAAAGGACGATGTGAAACCGCTCGTGCTGTTCCTCGCGAAGAAACCGTACAACCCGTCTCTTGTCCTGAAGATTCGCAAGGGGAGTGAACGGGAGGTGGTGTCATACGTGACGGCAACTCTCAAGAAGGTGAATCCTAACCTTACTTTGAATTACTCTTTCCTCCGGGACTCGATCAACAAGATGTACACGGACGAAGACAGGATGTTCACGGCACTTCTCTCCGGGTCCGTCCTCGCTGTTTTCATAGCTCTGATGGGAATTTTCGCCCTGTCGTCGTTCCTCGTGGAGACTAAGACAAAAGAAATAGCCGTTCGTAAAGTCCTGGGTTCGTCGATTTCCGGAATAATAGAGCTCCTGTCAGAAGATTTTATTAAGATGGTTTTGATTGCGAACATCATTGCATGGCCGGGTGCATATATTGTCATGCACAGCTGGCTTCAGAATTACGCTTACAGAATCAGTATAGATCTGTTCGTTTTTCCTCTCGTCGGTCTGACAATGATGTCGCTGGCGTTGGTGACGATACTGGTGCGGGCGATGAGAGCGGCGCGTGCAAATCCGGTGGAGAGTCTGCGATATGAGTAGTATGGCAAAGTGCATAGCGCCCGGCGCCGGGCTCGAATTTCCCGGAGGGCGGCTTTGCGCCGTGCGCTTTCTGCTATGTAAAAGACTTCAACAAAAGGAGGTAATTCAATGGACAAGCATCTGAACCTGCTGGGCATACTCTACATCGTGCTCGGACTGTTTCACATAGTCTCGATTTCCGTAGCTTCGCTTTTCCTGTTCGCAAACGAAAATATCAGCTTCCCTGTCGGGCTGCCGATCGTAAGAGCCGCAATATTTGTTATCTTCGTGTTTCTATCCGCGGTCTCTGTTGCAGGAATTGTGGCAGGGATCGGTCTCGTGCGGGGTCAGAAGTGGGCCGAGACACTTGCGCTCGTCCTCGGGTTTATTCTCCTGATCAACATCCCTCTCGGAACGCTTCTGGGAATTTACACTATCTGGGTATTGATGATGCGCGACAAGCCGCCGGCGCCGGTCGCGTAGGTAAAGGGTTAGAGAAAGGGCAAAGCGCAACGTTCGGTTCGCTATGCGCTTTGCGGAATGCGTTCCACTTTAGACGGAGAGTGCCATGATTTGGAGTTTCTTCAAAGTGTGCATCAGGAACCTGAAGAGGCAGAAGGTCTTCTCTGTCATCAATATCCTTGGTCTGACAGTAGGACTCACAGCCGTATTGCTGATCGCGCTTAATGTCGAGTTCGAACACGGTTACGACTCCTTCAACAAGAATGCGGACCGGATATACCGCGTGGGGACTCTGCTGGAAAGACAGGGGAAGGTGGTTTCAAAAGGCCCCCAGTTTGTGGCGGCGCTCGGACCCACAATGGCGAGCGAATTCCCGGAGGTGGAAGCGTCCGTCAGAATCCGTGAAGTCCACAACATGTACCTCGTCCGCAACAACCACCCATTCCTGACGAGCAACGTCATTTACGCCGACTCCAACGTGTTCAACATGTTCACATTTCATCTGCTCGAGGGAAATAAGAATCAGGTCCTGGCAAATCCGAACTCTATTGTTCTGACGAAGAGCATCGCTTCAACAATATTCGGAGCCAGCGAGGCTGTCGGCAGGAGGCTAACGATCGGTCATACGCCGTATCTTGTCACCGGAGTTGCGGAAGATCCGCCGGCGAATTCCGACATTCAATTCGGGGCGGTTATTTCATTTTCCTCGATGTACGGCGTGCCGATGTATGGCGTACCGAGCGATCGATTCCTGGGATGGTATGGCGGGAACCAGTTCATAACCTACGTCGAGCTGAAGAAGCATGCGGATGCCGCATCGGTGAATAAGAGACTCTCCCATCTGATCGACACTCAGTATGGTCGTTTTAAGAAAATGGGAATTACAATGGCTGCCCGACTGGAGCCGCTCCGTGATGTCCACCTTCACTACAACGACGATTCCGCCGAGCTGCGACACAATCTCGACACCTTCTCTGCGATTGCTTTGTTCATACTTCTGATAGCCTGTGCGAATTTCGTAAACCTGTCGACCGCCAGGGCTGCCGGCAGGGCGAAGGAGGTCGGAATGAGGAAAGTCCTCGGAGCGGAGAGGAAGCTTTTGACCGCGCAATTTCTCGGAGAATCCATTCTATTCGCCTTCGCAGCTCTCTTGATTGCTTTCATGCTAGTAGAGATTCTACTGCCGTGGTACAGCGCCCTGATCGGGAAAGATCTTGCCCTCTCCCGGCTCTTCAACAGCAATTTCCTTGTCATCCTCCTGGCCGTGCTTGCCATAACCGGGATTGGTGCCGGATTGTACCCCGCGCTGTTCCTATCGTCCTATCAACCTGTGAAAGTACTGAAAGGCAACCTGGTAAAGGGGCTCGGAAGGCTGGCCCTCAGAAGATCGCTGGTCATATTTCAGTTCTCGATATCGCTTGTCCTGCTTATTTCCACCCTCGTTATAAATGCGCAGCTCGGTTTCATGAGGACGATGGATCCCGGCTACCACAAGGGCAGTATGCTCGTCATCCCTCTCGATAACGACGCGCTTCGAGCGAAATATGAGGCATTCAAGGATGAGCTCAGGGGGATTCCCGGTGTTATCGATGCTGCGGCTTCCTCAGACATACCGGGCCGTGATTTCACAATGAACGGGTATTCCCCGCAAGGTTACAAGCAGCTCCTGATGATCCACTTGGTCGACGGAGACGAGGATTTCCTGAACACGTACGAACTTAAGCTGGCCGCGGGGAGAAACTTCAGCGCGCAAATCGGCACCGACAGGCAGACTTACATAGTGAATGAATCTCTTGTGAAGCTGCTCGATTGGAAAGATCCGTTGGGAAAGAAAATCCTGAGAAACGGCCAGGAGTACTCGATAATAGGCGTAGTGAAAGATTTCAACTATGCGCCGCTTTACGATCCGATCAAGCCTCTCATCATAACCGTTCAGCCGGAAGGCGGTCAGCCATTCAGTTATGTATCGGTAAGACTCGGAGCCGGCAATGTTCACAAGATCATGGGCTCGGTGGAAAAAGTGTGGCATGAGTTTGTACCGTCTCTTCCGTTCGACTATTTCTTCCTCGACCAGCAGTTCAACGACATTTACAAAACGCAGATAAGATTTCGAGAGGTGCTTCTGATTTTCAGCGGGCTTGCGATTTTCGTAGCGCTCCTCGGGCTCCTCGGACTCGTCTCCTACTCGGTCGAGCTAAGGAGGAAGGAGATCGGAATCAGGAAGGTCCTGGGATTGTCAGTTCCGGGTGTCTTGTCGCTCCTTTCGAAGGAGTACGTCGGGTGGATACTTGCCGCCAACGTTATCGCGTGGCCGATCGCCTACTACGCGATGCAGAAGTGGCTGCAGGACTTCGCATACAAGACGAGTATTTCACCCTGGTTGTTCGCCGGCGCCGCGGCCGTCGAGCTGGCGATAGCGGGTGCGGCGATGTCCTTCCAGGTGGCCAGGGC
>JBJKPN010000008.1:0-15075 GCA_046706365.1 Candidatus Kryptoniota bacterium
TAATTGATCAACGGATCTGCAAGTCGCCTCACAGCGTTCGGTCTCGAACCCGGCCTCCGGCCAGGGTCCCACCACACGAGCTTGCTGCCGGCAATCCGACCGGCGGCAAATATGAATATGTTGTTCAACGTATTCGTCGACCCTTCCATGACGACAACATCGGGCTTTTTAAAAACCAGGTGGAAGAATATCTGCGGGTAGAGATACAAATCGTACTTCTTCAGGCCAATGGAGAACCTGACGGGAAGCGAGCGCAATTTTCGGAATCTGCCGTCCAACGGGGGGGCTCCGTCCGCAAGCCCCGAATGGCCGTAAAATACTTGCAGATCCGGGACCAAGGCACCCAGTTGCGTGATTACGGGTACCCTGTATGACATCAATATTCTCTGAACAATCCAGACCTTCAATGTGAAAAGTCCTTTGCTCCTTCAGCGACCCTGATGTACAACCTCTTGAATTCGAGAGCTATCTTGTCGATGTCGAAATGTTCCTTCGCGTAATCCCTTCCCTTCGTCCCGAGACAGACTCGTTCCGCCGGATTTCCCGCCAGCCTCTTCATGACTTCGGCCAGCTGCCGCCAGTTTCTTTCTCTCACAAGGATTCCGGTGATACCGTCCCTGACAACTTCGCAAGTGCCGCCGACATCGTAGGCAACGACAGGAATGCCCATCGCGACTGCTTCGATGGCTGCGACGGGCAGCGCTTCCCAAACTGATGGAAGGACAAATACATCGATACTCCTGAGAATTCTCGGAATGTCTCTTCTCGTTCCGGCAAAAATGAATCTGTCTTTCAGGTCAAGCCTGCTGACCAGCCCTTCGAGTTGATGCCGCAACGGACCGTCGCCGACAATCAGGAACTTCGCGCCTGGCACCGATTGCGACACAAGCGCCGCCGCTTCCACAAAGTGGTCTATTCCCATCTTCTCGGTCAGCCCGCGAACAGTACCAAAGACTATGTATTCAACGCCGATCCCGGTCTCTCTCCGGAAATCATCCCTCTCATATTTATCCGGATCGAAGACTGAAATGTCAATCCCGTTGTATATCTTCACGATTTTCCTGCGAGGGACCCAATTCACATTCATAAGATCGTTGATCGAATCGTCGGACACTGCAACCGTGCAATCCGTGCCCATCTCGAACAGGCGGTGCAGCCAGCGATTCAAAGATCGTCCTCTCATCGCTTCGCTCTTTATGGCACCCTGCTCTTCCAAAATATTTCGCGCGCCCGAAATGATTATCATCAACCGTATCAAGGGGACGATGCCATGGTAGTTAACGATATCAAACTTGCCTTTTCGAATTAACGATACGATCCTCCAGGCCCTTCTGAAATCCAACCCGTTCTTCATGCCGAGATAGTGTACAGGAATTCCCATCGACTCAATTTCGTCCGACACGACACCGCGACCGTGAGCAATGCAGACTTCACAGTCAAAACCGGGTTCATCTTTAAGGCGCAGCACGAGGTTCCGGACAAGTACGGCCACGCCGCCCGTTCCGCCTATGTATGAGACGATCAATATGCGCAAGATGCCCAAACCACGGTCGAATCAGCATCCCGCGGGCCCGATTGCAGGACACGGGACCTATGCGGACAAGACTCCATCAATCGCCCTCTTTCGTGCTGAAACCCGGATCACCCCGCAACAACGCCTGGGCCGCAGTCATTACCTCATCCACGGTCGTTCTTTTCTTGCATGCAAATTCCTCCAGTGAAGTTGTGCAGCGGTCGATGGTCCTGAGGGGAAAACTGCACGGATAGCAGGGAATATCCTTACTCAGCACAACAGTCTTCGGAAGGTGTGAAAGATTCTCAAACGGGTGCGGGCCTGCGACTATGACGCCGGGAGTTCCGACGGATGCTGCAATGAATACAGGTCCGGTGTCGGTTGAAAGGTGCACTGTCACTTTCGTGAAAAGGTATGCGAGTTGATTCACAGAAGTTTTCGCTGCGATGTTGTGAGAGCGCGAACCTATCCTCTTTCGCAGTAATTCCAGCGATTCGTAGTTCTGGGTGCTTCCGATAAGTATGACCGCAGCGCCATATTGAGCGATAAGACGCCTGGCGACCTCCTCCCACCGGTCGGCGTACCAGTCCCGAACCGCCCGGCTTGTGAAAGGTGTGATGGCAACAACCAGATCGTCCGGCTTGATCCCCTCGTTCCGTAAGGCATCGTCTACGACTCTTCTGTCGTTCTCATCGTAGAATACATTCGGTGACGGGTCTCTGCTTTCGATTCCGAGTATTCTCAGCAGCTTCAGCCGTGCCATCGACATGTTGTCGTTCAGCCCTACCGCGACCCGTTCGGTTAAAGACCAGGAGAAGCACCGGAAAAGAAAATGCTTCACTGGAAGATCGAAGCCGACGCGAACCGGGATTCCTGCAAGAACACTAAGCAGTATCCACTCCTGCTCGTCGTTAGCAATGAAGCAGTAATCAAAACTTCTCTTCAATATCTTCACAAGGATTAAGGACATCATGGGGCGAATCGTCAAGCCGATCCCGGGAAGGGGAATGGTTTGATCGATATGCGGATTCCCCTTTAGAACATCCGAGGTCGTGGCCCCGGTTACAACGGCAACGAACGCCCCGGGTATCGCTCTCTTGATTTCCCGAATCATCGGAGTTGTGCAGAGAAGATCACCAATCCTGGCTGTTTGTATGATCAGCACCCGCGGTCGCTGCGCGTTCATTCGCTTGCGCCTCGCGAAAATAAGTGTGACGATTAACGGAGAAAATGCCGTCGCGAATAGAGCAATCACCAGATTTCTGAGCTGAAGTCGTAGTCGATGGAAATTCACTGTAATAGGATTTGCACTTGCAATGAGCCCGAGATCAGGCCATTTCAGATCTTTCTACCGTGATAGAAGAAGCCGCTCGCTATACCGGGTGCCATTGAAGACTTTTCCATGAATGCATCCAGAAATTTCAGAGGAAAAAGCAGCCAGCCGAACAGGACAAGGCCGACCTTGTATAGTGTCTGTGAATTGAAGGAAAAAAGGACTGCGAGGAAATCCCTCGCGATCCAACACATCGCACTCGCCGGCCCGTTCACAATTCCCTTTTCGATTTTTTGTGTCCCCCTGAAGAGGTTTTCGATCCCGGTGATCGTATATCTCTGATAATCACCGGGGGTCGGGTGAAATCCTTGTATGAAGGGGACCTCAGCATATATTTCTCCGCCCCTCTTCAAGACGCGCAGCATCTCCCTGACCACCTTTCCGGGGTGTTCGACATGCTCCAACACGGCCTGGGATACCACGAGATCGAAGTATTCGTCTGGAAAAGGCAGCCTGTCTCCGGTTGTCACCACATCCACGTTCTCAAAGGGAGTAATTTCGACATTCACGAAATGTTCACCGTAGTCGGTCTGCCCGGAGCCGACGTTCAAGGCGCGACCGTCGGAAAACGCCTCTGCAATTTTCGGTATCCTCTCTTTTCCTTCACGCGTTCTGTACATGAGATCGATGTGTATCAACTTTGAGAGCAACATCGAGATAAGCCTATGATTTGAAGCTCTCTTCAGGATTCCCTGATTTAGAAAACTGTCAGGACTATTTCTCGGCACGCACACGTCGAAAATCGCTCTTCCCTCGTTCCATCGGTAACCCGAATGTCCGCCCGGGCACCGGCTGCCGATTGACTCCACCGGCAGCGGCAAATGACATTCAGGACACACAAGGTCGCGTCTCGACAACATCGATTATCCTTTTCCGGACAGCATGTGGCGATAGAACTGTATTTTAGTCCTCACTCTTTCGGACCTGGCTGCTCCTGCGTGGGCAGCAAAGAAAAGCGCAAGATGAAAGACAGCCCAGGAGCTCTTGCAGACGCCCGCATAGATGAGAGCGGCCATCCCGCCGTATGCTGACTTGATGTAAACGGATGAGCCATCGAATGCATACCGCGTTCGATCGAATTTCTTACTGTCAAAACTTTGTCCGTGGTAGTGGGTTATCGAGGTGTCTGGCACAAAATAGGTCCTGTAGGAGGTTTCACGAATCATACGGTGACAAAATTCCGAATCCTCATAATAGATGAAGATGTCCCTATGGAATCCACCGATTTTCATTATCACTTCTTTCCTGACAAAGAAGAAGCAGCCTGAGACCCAGTCGACGACCCGCCTCTCGTCGTACCCCCAATCTTCCATGAACTTGTACCGGTGATACCATTTCTTCCCCTCCTTCACGATGTTGCCGCCGAAATACATGAGTTCCCCCCAGAAGGTCGGGAATCTCCCAGCATTGTTCTGCAACCGCCCGTCTCCATAGAATACCTTGCAGGCTGAGACGCCTGCATCGGGCGTGCTGTCCATAAACTCCAGCATCGTATCTATGGTATCCGGGCGGAGTACCGTATCCTCGTTCAGAATGAGGTAGTACCTGGCGGAGGCACAAGACATCACTTTGTTGTGGTTTGCTCCGTAACCCTCCCTTTTGTCGTTGGAGATGAGATTCACCGCCGGGAACCGACGCCTCACCATGTCGGCGGTTCCATCCGTGCAGGCATTGTCGACGACCCACACTTCGATCGATGCCTTCGGCGGCCTGTCGAATATCGACGCCAAACATTGTCGGAGCAGATCGCACGTGTTTGTGCTGATCAGCGAGATGCACACATCAGTCGCCATAGAGCGCTACTTCCAGGACGCAGGAAGCTCCTTCTCTATTTCAACATTCGTAAACCTTTTACTTTCCCTGGAACCCACCTTCTTCACCCAATCGGCCATATGTCTAAGGCCATCCTCCAGCGGAATATATGAACGTTTTCCAAATGCTTCGTGGAATTTCGAATGGTCGGAGAAGGCATGGACCACTTCCTTTCGTGCATCCAGATTGCGGATATCCGGGCTGACTCCCATGGCTGCCGCCACTTCCATCGCCAGCGACTCGACCGTGTAGGGCGTTTCCGCACCGAGGTTATAAACCGTATTCCAGGCTCCTTCGTTATCTACTGCTCCGGCAATCACGGGCGCGATATCCTTTACATAAGTGAAGGCCCTCGTTTGCCTGCCGTCCCCGAATATCGTCATCGGTTTGTTCTGCATTATCTGGTTCATGAAAATGCCTATGACATTCCGGTACCTGTCGCCTATGTTCTGGCGCTCTCCGTAGACATTGTGAGGTCGAAACACAACGTAGTTCAGCCCGAACATCTCACGGCAGATTTCCAGCTCGCGTTCGACTGCCAGTTTGGCAATCCCGTAAGAGTCCTCAGGCAGCGGCTGCATGTCTTCCCGCATCGGAGTCTGTGAGGCGCCGTAGACTGCAATGGACGAAGTGAACACGAAGCACTTGATCCCGTGATTCACTGAGTTATCGATCAGGTTTACACTTCCGATCAGATTATTCTCGTAATTGAAGCGTTTGATGAAGTGGCTGAGCCCTTCCGCGGCATATGCCGCAAGGTGAAACACGAAATCGAAATCGTACCGGTCAAACAACTCGTCGACCGTCTGCGAATCCGAGACGGAGCCTTTCACAAACGTAGTAGCGGGATTCAAGTTTTCTTCAAAGCCGCCGCTGAGATCGTCGAGGACCACCACTTCGTGGCCCGCGGCAACAAGGGAATCAGCAACATGAGATCCGATGAACCCAGCTCCGCCGGTAATGAGAGACTTCATAGGAAAGACAATTCCTTTCTTAGATTGAGCAAGTTCACGATGCGGAGCCGCTGGAGAAGCACAAGGTTCAAGAGTATTAGCGCCGCGGTCCAGTACGGGGCACCCCACAACCCACTGGATTTCGCTCCGATGTAGATCGCCACGATGGCGAAGCCGAGCCCCAGGCCTATCAGCGGTTTAACGATCGTCCCCGGCGACCAGTCACCCTTTCTCAAAAGCCACGAAGAATGGAGAAGGATGCTTACCGAATCCGAAATCACCATTGCCCAACATATGTCGGAAATCGAGCCCGAGCGCGAAGCGGCCACCACCAGCGCCCCCTTGATGGTAATCGTGATTCCCGTCAGGTAGAATGCAACCTTCTGTTTTCCCTGTACCATATATGCCACACCGAGCATTGCCAACGTGAGGCTCGTCAACACTTCCAGAAAAAGGATCGGCAGCAATGCAGCTGCAGACGTGTACCTTGCACCAAAAAGAAGCGTCAGCAGACCAGGCCCGATCGAGATTACCGCAAGGTACACCGGAAAAAATAATGCTATGGAAATCGTCATTACCCATTTCATCGTCTCGGTGTATTTGTCAAAAGACCTGCTGTGTATGCCGGATACATACGGGAAAAGCACGGTCATGAAGATCGTGACGAAATTCATCGGCAACTCGACGAATATCCATGCAACCTTGAAATGACCGGCTGCACTGTCGCCAAGAAGAAACGCGATGATCGGAATGTTCATCTGCAGATAGATCATGGAGAAGGCCCGCCATGAGAAGTTGGAGAAGGAAGCCCGTATCAGCTCCCAAACTGCCGCAGCTCCGTGCAAGGGAGCAGGATGTTCCAGCTTATGCCGCGCAAATAAATAGAGAAGAGAAGACTTGACGACCGTAGCACCTGCAATCGCGGCCAGAAGGCCGAGGAGTCCGAATCCTGCGAGCAACGCCGCCACTCCTCCGGCTGTTCTCAAGAGCGCGAAGGCGACCTCCACGATGGAGAGCCATTTCATCTCCTGGATCCCCTTGAATAAAGGGTCATAAACACCGTATAGAAGTTCTCCCAGAAGGATGACCATTCCCACGGCCATCGGCGTCAGTATTTCCGGTTTCGCAAGCGACATGATTGCCAGGAGCACCGAACCGGCGCCGGCCCATACGACAAGCCGAATCACCAGGACCGGCACTACCAGATCGGCCGGCTTTCGGGTCCCTGCCGCTACGTCGCGCACTACGATATCCGATATCCCGAGGTTAGCTATGACAGCGAGATAACCGATAAAGACAAACACAAAGGCATACTCGCCATACTCACCAGGCCCTAGCACGCGTGCGGAGACGACCGCGAGCACAAAAGAGGCCGCCATGGAAACCAGCCTCGATCCGGACAGCGATGAAATATTTACAAAGGCGCGTCTCAACCCGAACCCTCTACAGTGCGGTTTCTGGTCTCCAGCAGATTTGCCGCGGACAGAAGTCCGAACCAGAGAGATACATACAGCATCGCCGATTTGAAGGAAAGTGCGACACCGGTGAAATCCGAGAAGATGACAAACAAGGACAGCATTATCGCTCCTGCTGCAAGCTGCTTCGAGATGAGAGACACATCACCTTTCAGCATTATCAATGCGCGTCTCATAAAGCCGCCCCAAAACAGCAGGTAAAGTGCATAACCTACAACACCCATTTCAGCGAGAACGACCGCATGCCCGTTGTGAATGCCGGCATACGATATTTCCGCTTCCTGGGAAGGGTTCTGCAAATAATCCGCGAGCAGGTTCTGCCGGAAACCGTACAGTCCGCCTACCCCGACACCCAATCCGAAGACGGGGTGAGCTTCCAGAATCCGGAGCCCGACTTCCATCGATACCACGCGGAGGTTGATACTTTCCGAAAAATTTAGGGTGTTAGTCGATCTGTTTGAAATAATCCGGTATGCTCCCGGAAGTACAAGCGACAAGACCACGACGGCCGTAAATAGAAAGGCCAGCCGCGGCATCCACGCAAGCAATCTCCTCCTGTAATGTTTGGCAAGCAGGTAAATGCCCACAGGAGCGATGAGGAGCTGCCCGACAATTGACGTTCTCGTCATTGTAAGAAGTCCAAAGGCGAAGAGCGCACCGAGCGCAAAAGTAATCATTCTCCTCGCAATTCCAATCTCCAGGTTTCCAATCAGAGCGAAGGGTAGCAACGCGAAAAACAGGAAACTCATCGCCCAACCAAACACAACCGGGGTACCGAAGCTGCCTGAGACAAGACGACCGGCGATAACACTTTGACTGCCAAGGTGCTTCAGAGCGCTCGCGGCAGCAAAGAAACGAAGAAGCGGGCTCGGTCCGCCGATTATCATCTGCAATCCAACAAGAACGACTTCAAAACCGACTGTTGCAAGAAGAGCCTTGACCACATACGACACGTCTCCCGCTGTCTCGACAAGGTTGAATGAAACCACATAGAACAAATACATCTCGACCACCGTCAACGTCCGTGCAAACCCGAGCTGCCATGTCGGCGTGACGAATGACAGTGAAAACAAAAACGCCGCAACAAGGGCCAGGAAGAACTTGTGCTCCGGGGTGTCGGGAAATCTCATTTTCTTTCCTTTGAAGGCCCATCTGTATAACAAATAAATCAGGCTCGCCAGTAATAGAACTTCGAAGAAGTCCATACTGGGGTACGCAATCTCCAGCGCAGGGAATCTCTTCCCGATATTTGCCTTGATGGCCCGGAGGCAAAGCGAGAAAGTGAGGACGGAAAGGAGGAAATGCCGCTTGGCGCGAAAGAGTGCAAACGCTATTGCACCGCTCAACACGATTATGATCAGGAGATTATATCGTGAGTCACTCGAGAGTCCGCCGAGCAGAGCAATAGCAGAGAGTACTATTACGGCCGCGCCACCAGCCAGGACAGCCGACACGGCAGACTGCTTCCTCATGTTGCGTGCAGCGAGCGACTTGTCCTTGTTTGAATCAGCTTTCATTGCCCGTTCTAGTCTTCAGATTCCGGTGCCATTAAAGTCTTTTGCGGTGCCTGGTTGAATCTGAAAAATTCCTCCCTCGTCCGATATACCTGCGGCCACAGCTTCGCCACCTCAGTCACAGGAATAGCCGGTCGACAGCAATTCTCTGTCTGCAAAGTCAAAAAGCATTCTGATTATTAGCGCCCCCGCGTCGCAGGTTTGTTGACTCTCGGCATCCCGCTAACCCAGTTCCGCTGTCAATCACCCGATGGCGATACAACCGCAAAACAGGACATGGTCGTCGTCGGTTGCCGGAAGCGAGAAGCGCATTGCCCTTGTGTTATCAAACAGGGCAATCTGGAATCAGAACTTTTGACAAAGACATTTGCCTCGGAGCTCAGTTGCTGACTCGGTCCCCTCTATTTCACCGGGTAAGCGCAAATCTTGGGGTCGCTCCTCCACATCCTCACTCCTTGTACTCAACTTGAATCAACGGATTAAGCGGCGCGCCAAGTTCCCAGTTTTGCATCGGAATCCGCTATTCTGATTGTCTTTTGACGCAATTCGGCCAAATTTAGGGCCCTTTGGCTCGTCGTGATTCCAATAAGATGTTCTAACAATCTGCCGCGGCACTTGGTCCGCAATGTACGGGCACCGGAGACTAGTTCGAGCGTCGCATTGGTCTGTTAAACGGATGAAGAAGGCTCTTGAAATATTCAGCGCGCAGGAAGTCGGAGGGGAGCACCTTTCGACCCCGGCTCAACGCATATCCAAAACGCTGGCCAAGTCGATTGATAAAAACATCCCTCCTTTGTCCGAGCGAATCGAGTTTGAACGTCGCTTCACCCTCTTCTATCCATTTACCGATCTCATCGGGGATGAATTTTGTTCCGGTCACGTATGTCAAATAGGCAGAGCCGAAGAAATGCACCAATTTTGCACTGTCGCCCCACTTGTTCTTGGGAGAGTCGGCGAAGAAATAGCGCGGAAGTTTTCTTATCCTGGCAGCGGCATCGTTCCGATCCTCGGAAGGAAGCGGGATTCGAATCTTTCCGGTCAGAGGGAACGTGGGACTGAAGGAAGTCCTGTTTAAGACGGCGATTGAAATAGCCAGCAAAGCCCTGCTCACTTTTCCGTCGGAGAGCTCCATCCCCTTCTCAAAAATCATATCGATATGCCGAAGCTCTTCATTTCGATCGTGGCTGACTCCCGGATACCGGTCGCTCCGAATGTATGCTCTGAGACTGTCTGTGACTCTCGCAACGTTCGGCAAGAAGATGTCTTCGAGCGTATTCAACTGAGCATAAGATTCCCGGCTGAAGAATGAGAGAATGGATAGCGGCAGCAATGCGTAGATTACGATGGGTCTCATTACCGAGGTTCAACAATGGTACAGTCGTGTGTGACACACACCTTGGTTCTGCTGAGTCATTCTGTCTCGAAGTTCCTTAGGCATAAGCTAACATTCAATACTACAATCGCGGCCGGCCGGTCGTCGGGCCTTGATAGCGACCGGCTGGTGTGGCCAAACCGGAACGCGGTCTTGAATCTGCCGTCTCCCTTGTCTAGCTTTATGCCGGGATAACTGAATGTCTTCATCTGCAGGGCGACACGAGTTGACCGATCGTTCCTTCGATGGTCGGCGAATACGCGGCATCCGCGTGAGAGATTCAATCCGTCATGCGGCCTCTCAGGGCCGGATTGAAGGAGTGTCGCCCGCATGTTCCCCGGTCCCTATTCTGCGCTTCACAACCTGGCGAATGTTATGTAGAAAACCTGCCGTCGGGCTGAGCGGCCGGCAAATCGACGCACCCACGCCCCCATTCCTCGATTCTGAAAAACACAAAAAGGCAAGAAAATGTCGTTAAGGAGAGCTTCTGTTCCCGATCGTCCCGGGAGTTCGATGCTGCACCAAAGCCATCCGATGTATAAATGGCTGGTACTGTCGAACGTCATGATAGGGACTTTTATGGCAGTCCTTGATTCTACCATCGTCAACGTTAGTTTGCCCAAGATCATGGCCAGCTTTGGAGTGACTCTCGACAAGGTTGAATGGGTCATGACCGCTTACCTGCTGGTCCTTGCCGTAATGCTGCCAACCTCCGGATGGGTGGCTGACCACTTCGGATACAAAAGGTCGTACGGAATCGCCTTGTTCGTGTTCACTTTGGGATCATTTCTTTGTGGCATCGCCTGGGACGAGAACGCACTGATATTTTCTCGCGTGATACAAGGCGCAGGTGCGGGATTTCTGATGCCGGTCGGTATGGCCATAATCACACGTGAATTCCCGGTGGAAAAAAGAGGCATCGCTCTCGGTTTCTGGTCGATAGCCGCAGCGGCATCCGTCTCTTTCGGACCTCTGATAGGAGGCTATCTCATCGACAATTTTTCGTGGCACGAAATCTTCTTTGTCAATGTGCCGGTCGGAATAATCGGCGTCTTCGCGACTATCGCTATTCAACGCGAGTATAAGACGGAACATGTACGGAGTTTCGACTTTACCGGGTTTGTGTCCGTGACCGGCTTCCTGACTTTCCTGCTCCTTGCTTTGACGGACGGGAACGCCTCCTGGAATACAGGCGGCTGGAATTCCACATTCATCCTCAGCTGTTTCTCATTATCGGGTATCAGTCTCCTCGTTTTCCTGGTGGCCGAATTCAAAGTGAAACACCCTCTGGTCGAATTGAAACTTCTTAAAGATTTCAACTTCGGAATAACCAACATTGTGCTGTTTGTCTTCGGACTTGGCATGTTCGGCACAACCTTCCTGATGCCGTTGTATCTCCAGGACTCTTTGAGATATACCCCGTTCCAAACGGGCATGGTCTTTCTTCCAACCGGCATTCTTCAGGGGGCCGTAGCACCTGTGGCAGGCATCTTGTCAGATCGGGTCGACGCGAGGATTCCTGCAGCGCTCGGGATAATCCTCCTGGCGCTGAGCATGTATCTGAATAATTTCCTCTCTCTGTTTTCGATGCATTCACAAATAATGCTTCCGCTTTATCTGAGGGGTTTCGCGATGGGACTTCTCTTCACTCCTCTGAGCACACTCGCACTTGCCAACATTCCCAGGCACAAGATGGCACAGGCATCCGGCGTGTTCAATGTAATCCGGCAGGTCGGAGGGAGCTTCGGCGTCGCCATTTTCGGCACTTTGCTGACGCGCAGAGTCCTTTTGCATACTGCTTCTTACGGCTCCGCAGTCGATGTGCATTCCGCCACATTTCAGAAGGTGCTTCATGGCCTCGAGCACTTCGCAATGAATACGGTCGGATCGGGGGTCCAATCTTCGATGAGAGGGCGGGCCTTGATAACGGACCATGTGGTCAGGCAAGCGTTTGTGTCGGCGATCAACGACGACTTTTTCATTGCAGGTGCAATCACAATTGCCTGTCTCATTCCGATTTTCTTCCTAAAGCGGAAAATGCCCAAACCGGCGCCGGCTACGCTTCCCGGAAATGCGTCCTTAGAGTAGAAAGCCCCGGTTCAGCGACAGAAGGGTGCGAACTCATCATAACGGTAGGCATCTGGGGTAGTGCCATAACGCGATACCGCCAACTATCTCCCCTCCCCCGCACGAGCACCAGCCGCAGGTAAGAAAGTTAAGAACCATTTCTGACGGCACACTTGAGTTGTAGTGTCAACAACATTTAAATTTACCCAAGAATCAATATCTCGTAGAATAAGCGTGCGGCATAACCAGTACCCGGGAAGGAGGAGAACATCATTGTCGGCGCTGACTGAATTCCTGCGATTTCAACAGAGCCGGTTGCGAATCATACTTTCTCTTCTAATCGGTCTGGGAATGAGCGGTTTATGGGGCTGCGGGAACGATAACGTCGCCGGGGTCTCCTCTCAATACTCGATTATCAAAGGAGTAGTAACCGACGACTCAGGGAGCTATTCTCTTGCCAGCGCTGCTGCACTCGGTCGAGTCGCAGCAGCGAGATCTCTTTTGCCGGGGGCGACTGTAGTTGCCAAGTGGGCTCCGGGTGGAGGCACACTTCAGGCCATTTCGGACACAACAGAGACGGATGCAGCCGGGAGATTTTCCCTGACATGTCAATCCACAAACATTAACAATGTGACAATCGTCGCAACGAAAGGCAGCACAGTCCGGGAGGCAATTGTAGGGTCTAACCTGAGCTTGGGAGGCACAGAATATAGTCAGCCGCTCACCGGCGAGAGTACCGTCCAGGCGCAGGTGTACTCAGCGATGGCAGGAGGCGCAGGGCCGGGCGCCGCAACACTTGCCGACATAGTGGAAGTAGTAAGCGCTCCTGTTGCCGCTGCTGCAGGCAACTCCCTCGCAGACATCGATGAGCTGGCCACATCCATCGAAGCGGGAGACGCCGCCCGGCTCCTCTCCCTGCAGAATTTCTCCGTGGGAAGTGCATCCATGCAGGCGGCAAGTGCAATAGAACTCTTGCGGACAAGTGCGGAGCAGGATTTGGAGTCATCCCTATTCACGGCCGGCGAAAACGCTGCCATGTCGGCGCACGCATACATGGATTTCCTACATGCGGACGAGAATGCTTACCTGCTCCAGGGTGTCGGAAGGCTTGCCGTGGCCGAAATCTACGCGATATGTGCACGGGGTGAAATGAATCATCTCGTCGGCCCCGACTCTACTTTCGATTTCGCTTTAGTAAGACAGACGTCGCTCGTAACAGCATATATGGTAATAGATGCGATAGATTCCAGTCTGGAGGGACTCCTGGCCACCCAGGTTCAGCTTGACTCGGCCAATGCCGCGGGCGAGACTCTAACAAACGCAATACAGAACAGCCCCGGTCTTGCGGCGGTAGATGCGTCACTAAGATCGTATCACGACACGATAATTCGACTCACGGACGAAGTAATCGGCGGAAGTATGGCCTCTCATGTGAGCTCCATCGACAGCACCATAAATAATATTGTCGGATTAAGACCGAATCTCCTGAAGGTTGCATCACTGCCGCTGTCTGCGAACGACCTTGTTCAAGCCTACTCATCCTTTTTTCAAGCAGTGGAATCAGAATGCACACTGTACATCACTTCACTACCTGGAGTCGAGAAGGCTTCGGTCGCCGCAATTTTGATACTCACCAATATGACCGACGGTCTGACTTGATTCGCTCCGAATCCCGGCTGATCAGCAGGGCATAATCGTGGTCGCCCGGCTCTGCCAACAGAGTTCGGCTTAGATGCGTGCCGGGCATGCTCCTCTTCGCTCCACGGTTTGCCGATGTTGTCCCAAACTCCGTTGAAATTCGGATATAATAAAAAAGCCCAAGGCGAAGTAAATTCTGAGAATAACAACTCGTATTCATTAAACTCAGAAAGGTACAAGCGCCATGGGCAAGAAGAAGGTAGCACGGCAGAACGATGAAATCAAATTGTCGATCAATGGAATGCCGGAGGGAGAGTTCGACATCGAAGGACTGATGAACTCACTGAGGGTGGAAATCCGATCGTTGGCGGTGAGCGCAGGCACGGTGATGATAGAAGCGATCATGGACTCGGAGTCCGAACAGCTGGCAGGAAAGCGGTATTCACGGAAGACTGATATCGACCGGTGGGGCACGGAATCGGGATATGTGTTATTGGGAGGACAAAAAGTACGGGTGAGACGACCACGATTGCGTACCAAGCAGAAGCAGGAAGTGAGTTTGACAAGCTACGAGCGGTTCCAGAATGAAGGTACGAGGGGAGAGTCGGTATTCAACCGGCTGGTGGCAGGAGTAAGCAGCCGGAACTACGCCAGGACAGTGGAAGAGTTCGGAGACGGGTACGGAATCTCGAAGTCAGTGGTAAGCAGGAAGATGGTCGAGGCGACGGCAGGAAAGCTGAAGGAACTCTGCGAGAGAGACTTGTCGAGGCTGGATGTATGCGTCCTGGTGCTGGACGGGATACATGTGGATGAAACAGTCCAAATCGTGGCATTAGGCGTAGAAACGAGCGGAAAGAAGCACATCCTGGGGATGCGTCAGGGAGCGACGGAGAACAGCGTAGTGTGCAAAGAACTTCTGGAAGATATCCAAACGAGGGGCTTACAGACAGACCGCCCCATGTTGGTGCTGCTGGATGGAGCCAAAGCACTGCGGTCGGCAGTGGAGGAAACGTTCGGAGTTCGTGGGATAGTTCAGCGGTGCCAGCTCCATAAGCGTCGTAACGTGCTGCAGCATCTGCCGAAAAGGTATCATGCGGAGTACGACAGGAAGATATCGACAGCCTACGGAATGAGGTCGCATGATGACGCGAGGAAGGAACTTGACTCGATCATTCGGGAGTTGGACCGTCTGAACCAGTCCGCCGCCAATAGCCTCAGAGAAGGACTGGAAGAGACCCTGACGGTACACCAGCTGAAGTTGCCGGATGTGCTACGTAAGCACTTCTTTTCGACCAACCTGATCGAATCGGCATTCTCGCAAGGAGTATCGGTCATGCAAAACGTGAAGCGATGGAGAAACAGCAGTCAGATCCAGAGGTGGACCGCTACGGCGTTATT
>JBJKPN010000009.1:0-46032 GCA_046706365.1 Candidatus Kryptoniota bacterium
TCCTCAAGCAGATACCCCATCTTCAAGTGTCCTGCGGCGTACGGTGCCATCATCAGCTCGAAGGCATAGAAATGTTCAAGTATATGCTCCTCGATAAACTTGGCCTTGGCGCCGCTGCCATATTTGGACGTGTGCTGCTCTACCGCAAGCTTCGCCGCTTCAGCCAGAAATGTCAACGTGCCGGCGGCAGGATCGAGCACAGTTACGTTCTGAGTAGCGAAGCCATCCTCGCGTCCGAACTTGTCTCTCAGAATGATGTCGAGTGACCGCACAATATATGAGACGACCGGTTCCGGCGTGTAATAGACCCCCCTGCGCTCCCGCTCCTCAGGATTGTATTCGGCAAGGAATGTCTCGTAGAAGTGAAATATCGGATCGCTCCCTTTCCCCTCGTCGAAATACTGGTGGAGTATCTCCTTCACATTCGCCGCCGCCAGGACCTCAGCGATGTCGTCTACTGTTGCCTGCATTTGTTCAGGCGGGTCGTATGAAATAAAATGGAAAATGTCACGGAGTATCCCTATGGTCTTCGGGATCAGACTGTAAGCCAGTGCACGATTGAATTCACCGTTTGCTCTTGTCCTCGCCGCGAACAGACCGTAAGTTATGGTCTGCGCATACAAGTCCGCAAACTGGTCGGGTTCAAGGTTGGCGATCAGATGTTTCCTGAAAGCGTCGAAGAAATTCAGGATCTTTCTGCCTCCCTTTGAGGACGCCTCCCTGAGCTCCTCCTTGATTATCTGATCCCTGAGGAATCTCGTCCTTATCGCAAGCTCTTTTGCCAGGCTTTCTGCCGTAAATTTGGCGGGCAAGGAAAAAGAGAAAAACCTTTCAAGAAGCTGAAGGAACTCGCGCTCATGTTCAACGGGCGGAACCGCACCGAGCTTGGATGCGATGTACGGTCTGGCGAGGAGTACTTTGTCGACTATCGCGCCATTGCGGTATAGCCTGAATTCGTAGAAGTTCGTGAGAATGAGATTGGGGAAAGTGGTTCTATAGCGCTCGAGCTGCTCAGATTCTTCGATATCATCAAGCTTCGCCGCCGGCGCTTTGGCCTCGACATATCCCACCTGTGAATGTTTGCCGTCCCACACCCGGAAATCTGGGTTGCCCGCTTCGGTCTTCTTCGGGAGGACTGTAACTTGAATCTTCCTCTTCCGCACTTCGGATGAGAAAGTTTCAAGAAGATTCTGCAATGTAGAGTAGTAGGATTCTTCTCTGGCATCACCTCGCTTCGTGATCGAGGCAATGGCTTTTATGTAAGTCTCAAGCATGAACCACCCGAATTATACTTGAATTCCCGGTATGAACTCATCAGCCCTTGTGCAACTTCCCCGTTTTGAATTTGCAGTTGATTTTAGCAAGAGACGTCGACATTTGCAAACTTCCGGGAAGACTCCCTCAATCCCAACGGAGCTTTGATTGAGCTCTAATCCGAACGAACGGGCGACCGTAACACTATGGCCTTTGATCTTGGCACGTATCCCCCCCGCCGCATCCGAAAACTTTGCATCCCGGGGACCCGGATTTTTCCGGGATGCCTCTCTCTATGCTTAGCCCGCCCTCACTTCGTCGCGGGCTCCGCGATTTGGTTCTCCCCCTTCCGGGTTGCGGCCATGTCCCTGATCACGCGCGCCGCCTGGTACTCTGCACAAAACTCGGGACTGGCTGCCTTCTGGCTTTTCACCAGCTTATCGAGCTGTCTGTACAGCATCCTGTCCGCCCTGGCGAACATGGATTCGATGGATTCCCGCGCCCCTTCCTGCTCGGCCTTCGCGAAGTCCCGGTTGCTGAGGGAGCTGTTGTATTCCGTTATGGTCCGCCTCGCTTCCTCAATGTCCGCATCGCTGGCTCCCCAGTCGACGAGAGCAGCCTTGTTCTTCTCCACCAGATCCACGAGCAAGGTGGCGTAAGAGCCGCGCTGCGCATCGCGGGTGTGGATAATGTCCGTCTCCGAAATGTCGGACTGTTCCATGAGGTCTTCGTCGGACAGGTCGCATGCGTATGCGTGAAGGACGCCGACAAGGGTGGCAACCGTCTCGGCCATTACGCTCGCCGCCGTCTGCTTTACCCTTGTCTTGCCCGTCGTGCCGACCCCCGTTTCCTCCGACAGAGTGCTTATGTTTGCTATGAGTCCTTTGAACGACGTCACCACTTTCAGGAAGGCAGGTATCCCGGCAATAATCGCGTCGAATTTGTCGAGTACGGTTATCACGATGAGATACATGCTTAATTTGTTGATATGCGAATAAACCATGCCATTACCTCCTTTCAGATTCTTCATTTCCGGGTCCGTATTAATCAGTGTTGAGAGAGCAAAAACCCGATCGCACACCGCGCAAACTGTGTTTGCCTGGGCAGGAATACTCACTCCGGCCACTCGAACCCGTTGCCGGAGGGCTTAAACGCGTTACGTAATCATATAAATCGACTTCGCATTGACAATAATTGAAATGAAATTGACAAAAATTGACGAGGAGAGAACAAAAATTGGGATGCAGCCTGTGGAAATCGGCTTGATCAGAACAAGAATCCGCTTTACAACCCCATAAACTTGTTTCAAAACCGCTTAAATCGGCACCTGAAACGCTGGAATTCAGGCCGAAAGAGGATGAACCGGTTTCAAAACGTCTTCCACAAAGTCCAATTCCCTGCATTCCTGAAGCCTGAGAGCATGCCCGATTATCTAAATCAGCCAAACCTGTCATGATTTCGCGGCAGGGCCGAGAGAAACCTTCTATCCTTTTCATCACAATCCTTACAGTCGATCCGTCGATCCGTTTTCCCCGACATGGATCCGGGGCGCCAAATAACCTAAGGACAAGAATGAAACAATGTGCGCAGGGTGCTTGTTAAAACGGGAAGGTGGTGTACCAGTATGCCTATCTCAAAGCCAAGGTAAGTCAAACCTATCCATGATGCAAGAGGAATCTCGGGAGATACTCAGGGCCGGGGATGAATCGAATACCTCCCGGCAGGAACGATGCCGAATCCCGGCTTACGACGCGACCTGCTTGAAAAACTGCGTCAGCAGTCTCACGCCGACTCCGGAGCCGCCCTTCGGCAGGTAGTCGGTCGAGTCTTCGAGCATGGCCGTGCCCGCGATATCGAGATGAACCCACGGGTAATCGCCGACAAACTTCTTCAGGAACAGCGCTGCCGTGATTGCGCCCGCCCAGCGTCCGCCGACATTCTTCACGTCTGCGATGTCGCTCTTTATCTGCTTTTCATATTCTTCGTAAATCGGCATCTGCCAGACTCGCTCGTATGTCTTCTCGCCCGCTTCCTTCAGCTGTGCCATGACGTCGGCTCCCGTTCCGAACATCCCGCTCGCGTGCTGTCCGAGCGCAACGACGCACGCACCCGTCAGTGTCGCAAGGTCGATTATAGCCTTCGGCTTGTATCTCTGCGCATAGAAGAGACCGTCCGAGAGAACGACGCGCCCTTCTGCATCGGTGTTGTCAACCTCTATCGTTATTCCGGACATCGTGGTGACGACGTCGCCCGGTTTGTAAGCTCCTCCGCCGGGGAGGTTTTCCGTCGAGGGCGCAATGCCGACGACGTTGACCGGTATCTTGAGTGAAGCAAGCGACTGGATGGTTCCGATTACCGCAGCCGCACCCGACATGTCCATTTTCATTTCGCCCATGTTCGCGGCAGGCTTGAGCGAGATGCCGCCGCTGTCGAAAGTAATCCCCTTTCCGACGATAGCGTACCAGTCACGGCTGCGGGAGTTTCCTTTATACTCGAGTGTAATGAACCTCGGCGGTTTCGCGCTCCCCGAGTTCACTGCCAGCAGCCCACCCATATTGAGCTTCCTGATTTGTCTCTCATCCAGGATTCTCGACCGGACCCCGAACTTCTTTGCCATCTTCGCCGCGGCGTTTGCGAGTGCCTCAGGGTAAATTTCGTTGGCTGGCGCGTTGCAGAGGTCACGTGTCAGGAAGACCGCTTCACAGACCAGCTGCGCATCTCTTGCGGCCTTATGGCCTATCGCGGTTCTGACACCTCCGAGGGCCACCTTGAAATCCACGACTTTGGACTTCTTTTTGTCCTGTGTAAGATACTTGTCGAATTTGTAGCTGCCGAGAATCGCGCCCTCGAGGAGCGAGTGAATCGTCTCGTAGTCGCTAGCCTCCTCGACTGTCGAGCCTAGCGCGGAGAGGACAACCGAACCCGCCTTCGATTCCTGGGCAGCCTTCACTCCGGCCGCGGCCGCGCGCCTCAGCTTCTCGTTGGTAAGCTGGGACTTCTCGCCGGCCCCCGACAGGACAACAACCCTGTATTTGCCGACCGAATACAGCCTGAGCTGCTGGCCTTTATCTCCGGCAAAGTCGCTTCCCTTTATCGCACCTTCCACCTGGTGGCTCCAATCACCGAAAAGCGGAGCGGCCTCGCCGCTTTCCACGTTCTCTTTCGTCAGGACCAGTACCAGAGCATCGGCTCTGACCTCAAGAAAATTCTTCTCTACAAAATCGACTTTCATCCTTCCTCCTTTAAGATCTCACTTCGGCAGAATTTTGCCGGCGTCCCTGAGAACGTTTTCGACTGTCTCTCCGAGCCGCACGTCGTAAAGCCTTGCACCGGATGCGTTCTTATGTCCGCCTCCGCCGTACATCTTGGCGAGCTCGTTTACCGGGATGTCGCCCTTGGACCTGAAACTGATCTTGACTCCGTCCGGCAGCTCCAGGAAAAAAATCATGACGACGACCCCGCCGATCGTCCCTGCGTTGTTGACCATGTTGTCAGTTTCGTCGAGCGATACGCCGTTTCTCTTCAGCTGTTCCTGAGTTATCGTGAAATAAGAAAGCCTGCCGTCGTAGGCGAGCTTGATGCCGGCAAGGACTTCGCCCAGAAGCCTCGTTCTTCCCAGCGAGCTTTGCTCATAAAGATTGTTATAAATGTAATACGGGTCAACTCCCAGCTCGAGGAGATGGGCCACTATTCTGTGGACTTCCGCGTCGGTTCTGGGAAACCGGAACGACCCGGTGTCGGTCATGATGGCAGCATACAGCGCATCGGCTATTTGTTTATCCAGAAGCTTCGAATCGTAGCCTGCCAGGCATTTATACACTATTTCCCCGGTGGCCGGCGAATCGAGATCGATGAGCTGGTAGTCTACAAAATCCTTTGCCTCGAGATGATGATCGATGATGGCCTTCTTCGCCTTGCTCTCCAGGAAGGGCTTTTCCATGCTCCGAAGTCTCGAACTGTTGTTCATGTCGAGCGCAATAAGCACGTCGGCTTCGAGGAGTGTTTTGGAATCCCTGCCCTCGTCGAATTGCTTTATCTTCCGATCGGGGTCCAGAAACACATGGTTGGAAGGCGTTTCGCTGTAATTGAGAATCACGGATTCTTTGCCCAGCTTCTCCAGAAACCTGTTCAAGGCGATCTCGGATCCGAGTCCATCGCCGTCGGGGTTTACGTGAGTGGTCAGGACGAATTTCCTCCCCCCGTCCACCAACTGTTTGAATGCTCTGGCGATGTTATCGGAAGGGGGGAATTTGGTCTGACTCATTGGTTCTCTCTCTGGTTCTGAAGTGGGGAGTTGCGGTTTGGCGCCTCCCATCTAAGGGGAAGACACGTCATGATACGATAAGAAATTAGATGAAGGGGCGGCATGAGCCGCCCCGGATTGGCATTAATTCGCTGAAACGACCCAGGTGTTGCCCGACTTGAGAAGCTTGTCGAGGTCTCCCGGACCACGTTTCTTTATAACGCTGTCGATCTGCTCTGTCATCATCTTTTCGTAACTTTTCCGCGCAGTGCTGTAAAACACTCCAATGGGGGTCGGGAACCCAACCCTGTCGCTGAAGGTTGCGAGGAGGACTGCGAGATCGAACGAAGTCTCATCGTATACCAGAATATCATTTAAACTTGCCTTGCCTTCCTTCAAGGAAACGATCTCGGGTTTGAAGCCGTTGAGCTTAATTCCCTTCTCGTTCTCCTTGCCGAAAAGCAGCGGCTTTCCGTTTTCGAGATAAAGCACGTTGTCGGGTTTCGTATCCTTCTCCGTGAACGTCAGAAAAGCCCCGTCGTTGAAGACGTTGCAGTTCTGATAGATTTCTATGAAGGAAGTACCGTCGTGCTTTGCCGCCCGCAGCAGGACTTGCTGCATGTGCTTTGGATCCCTGTCCAGACACCGGGCCACGAATGTCCCCTCGGAACCGAGTGCAAGCTGGACCGGATTGAATGGATAGTCGATGGTTCCGAACGGTGTCGATTTTGTTTTCTTACCGAACTCGGAAGTCGGTGAATACTGGCCCTTTGTCAGGCCATATATCCGGTTGTTGAACATCAAAATCTTCAATCCGATGTTGCGTCTCAGTGCATGGATGATGTGGTTGCCGCCGATGGAGAGAGCGTCTCCGTCGCCGGTCGCGACCCATACCGTGAGATCAGGGTTGGCGCTCTTGACGCCGCTGGCAATCGCAGGCGCGCGTCCGTGAATGCCGTGGATGCCGAATGCATCCATGTAATAAGGAAACCGGCTCGAACAGCCGATTCCGGAAATGAAGACATGTTTCTCTTTCGGCACATCGAGATCCGGAAGTATTCTCTGAACCTGCGCCAGGATCGAATAATCGCCGCAGCCCGGACACCATCTCACATCCTGATCGGACGCGAAGTCCTTCGCGGTGTATTTCTTCACCTGCACTTCACCATTTCCATTTGTATTTGGCATTACTTTGCACCTCCTAACGTATCCATGATAGCCTGCTCCAATTCAGCCGATCGTATGGGAAGACCTCTGACCTTATTGAACTGGACCACCGGAATGAGAAACTCGCTTCTTATCAGCTTCGAGAGCTGGCCGAGGTTTATCTCGGGTACGAAAATTGTCTTGAAGTTCTTCAGGACCTCACCCAGGTTTCTCGGGAATGGGTTCAGGTAACGCATGTGAGCATGAGATACCTTGTGACCTTTCTTTCGAATCCTGTCCACTGTCGATCTGACCGTACCGAACGTGCCGCCCCAGCTGAGGACCAGCAAATCGCCGCTCTGTTCACCGTAGACTTCCTGCAGCGGAATATCCTTTGCGATTCCTGCAACCTTTTCGGCGCGCAACTTGACCATAAAATCATGATTGTCGGGATCGTAGCTGACATTTCCAGTAATGTTCGCCTTCTCCAAACCGCCGATCCTGTGCTCCAGGCCGGGTGTTCCCGGGAGCGCCCACGGACGAGAATTATTTTCGTTCCTCGCGTAGGGATGGAAGTTTTCGGGATCGGTTCTGAAATGAACCGGGATTTCGGGGAGATCCTTGGCGTCGGGGACGAGCCACGGCTCGCTGCCGTTGCCGAGGTAACCGTCGGTCAGCAGGTAAACGGGAGTCATATACTTTATTGCGATCCTGGAAGCTTCGAAAGCCATGTGGAAGCAGTCTGCCGGAGTTGCGGCCGCGATGACCACCGCCGGTGCCTCACCGTGGCGTCCGTATGTAACGAACATCAGGTCCGACTGTTCCGTCTTCGTCGGCAATCCGGTTGACGGACCGCCACGCTGAACGTCGACGATGACGAGCGGAAGTTCCAGCATTACCGCAAGACTTATGGTTTCGGATTTCAGTGCTGCACCGGGACCACTGGTGCCGGTCACTGCCAGGTTTCCTGCGTAAGCCGCGCCGACTGCAACGCCGGCAGCCGCGATTTCGTCTTCAGCCTGGAAAGTCTTCACGCCGTAGTTCTTGTAGCCTGATAGGTTGTGGAGAATGTCGCTCGCAGGAGTTATCGGGTAGCTTGCATAGAAGAGGGGAATTCCCGCTTTGTGGGCTGCTGCAACTGCGCCCAAAGCGGTGGCCTCGTTGCCTGTAAGGTTCCGGTACAGTCCCGGCTTCAACTGGGCAGGTCTGACCTCATATTGGGAAGCAAACGCTTCGGTATTCTCACCGTAGTAGTATCCCGACTTGAGGGCTTTGTCATTAGCTTCGGCAATCTTCGGCTCGCTGCCGAACTTTCCTTTTATCCATTCTTCCGTCGGCTCGAGAGGTCTCGAATACAGCCAATACATCAAACCGAGAGCAAAGAAATTCTTGCACCGGACCATTTCCTTTTGAGAGAGCCCCATCCCCTGCAGTGCGGCCAAAGTCAATTTTGTTATCGGGACTTCGATCAGCTGATAGTTTTCCAGGGATTCGTCTTTTAGCGGATTCGCAGTGTATCCTGCAAGTGCCAGGTTCTTGTCGTCGAACGAATCTATGTTTGCGACTATCAGGCCGCCCTTTTTCAAATCCTTCAGATGGACTTTCAGCGCGGCCGGATTCATCGCCACGAGAACATCGGGGTGGTCGCCGGGAGTCAATATATCCCAGCTTGAAAAGTGAAGTTGGAAACTCGATACCCCGAATAAGGTGCCGGCAGGAGCCCTGATCTCCGCGGGGTAGTCTGGAAGCGTACTCAGATCGTTGCCGACCAGTGCAGTAGTGTTCGTAAACTGCGTGCCGGTTAACTGCATCCCATCACCTGAATCACCAGCGAATCTGATCACTACGTCATCCAAAGTCTCAATCGTCTTGCTCATTACGTATTCCTTTGGTTAGTTGCCTTCACGATTATTTATCCAAGGACGAAAACCTTGTAACAAAATGCCGTGACAACAATTTTGTCTTCCACACGTGACTTACGTGTAAATTAACTCAGATATGCCCTTCAAACAACAACAGGCGGTAGAACGGAGTGAAAAAACCATGCCGGAATGCACACTCCTAACTATCGGATTCTGCACTCTTTAAGAGTGTGTCCTGAACGCTTTGGGGCAACTTCACCCGGTCGAATGGGGGGCACTTTGGCAGATTTGAACAAAAGCAAAGCACGTCGGCTTTCTGGTTGATCAAGACTAGGAAGGGATAGTCGGCACTAAATTAGAAGGAAGCTCCGGCTGTGCCAGCTCAATGCGTACAAATTAGGAATCGGAAGGCCGAGCGGGAGAAGAAAGCCCCTCCCGCCAAACTCTTCAATTATTCCGCCTGTTTGATAACCGAGACTCCGATTTCGGCAACGACTTGCTGGTGAAGCCTGATCGGAACCTTGAAATTACCGAGCATCTTGATCGGCTCTTCCAGCTCGATCCGCCTCCGGTCTACTTCGATCCCCTTCTCGGCCAGTTTCTCCGCGATCATCTGGGATGTGACGGAACCGAAAAGCTTGTCCTCTTCACCGGCCTGGACTTCTATCGAAATCTCTACGGCGCTCAGTTTCTGGGCGAGGGTTTCCGCGTCGTGTATCTCGCGATTGAGCTTGGCCTGGTAGGCCCGCTTCTCGTTTTCCATCATCTTCAGGTAACCCGGCGCAAAGGGATACGCAATCTTCTGGGGAATCAGGAAATTCCTTGCATACCCGTCCTTCACGTCGATCACTTTTCCGATCTCACCGAGTCCCTCTTGATTCTTTCTCAAAATGACTTTCATTTAGACTCCTTGTCAAAAGTAGTATTAGTAAAGAGCAAGTAGTATGAAGAAGGAGCGCGCCCGGCGACTACCGGAGGCCCTTTTAGGCTGCTTATTACTTACTGAATACTACCTTCTATCTTATTATGTCTGAGACGTAAGGCAGCATCGCGAGATGGCGCGCTCTTTTGATTGCAAGCGCAAGCTGTCGCTGATGCTTCGCGCAGGTTCCAGTCACTCGCCGGGGTATTATCTTCCCCTGCTCGGATGTGAACTTTATGAGACGCTTGTCGTCCTTGTAGTCGACATACACATCCCCGTTCTCGCAGAATCTGCAGACTTTTCTCTTCTTTATTTCTTTTACAGGTACCAATTCATTTACTCGCTATTTGTGTCCGTTGTTTCGCAATAGTTCCGATTCTTCGTTGGTCAGAAACCGGTCGAAAGCATCGTCTGTAAACGTCGTTTGATCTTCTTCGCTTTCTTGATCGGAAGAAACATCTGATAGACGCCCGCGCTTGTTCAAAAACTGAATACGTCTTGCTTTAATCTCGACGATCGAGCGATTGTGGCCGTCATCGGTCTTCCAGTTTCGGCTTTGCAGCTCGCCGTCGACGAGGACCGCGCTTCCCTTTTTCAGTCTGTCCCGGCAACTGTCGGCAAGCTTGTTCCATGCGACAATTCCGACGTAGCACACGTCTTCCTGCCACTGGCTCCCGCTGTCGCGGAATTTCCTGTTCGAAGCCACGGTAAAGTTCACGACTGGAGTTCCATTGGTTGTCTGGCGGAACACAGGATCTTTCGTCAAGTTACCTGCAATAATAACGCTGTTCATTTCGGGCATCTTTAAGTCAGCCATAAATCCTCCATCAATAATTTAGCCTTCAACATGGTAGGGACAAGTCGACATCCCGCCGCTACGACTTCTGGTCGTGATCTCTTCCTGATGTTGCAGCAGCATTATCGGCGCGTTCGCCCCTCGTTACGCGTTTGTGACGATACTTCTTCACTCCGGCGCGCGCCTTTTGCATGTTCTTGTCAACCACTACTGTAAGGTGACGGATTACTTCCTCGTCGAGCCGGAACACCTGCTCGAGCTTCTGGATGATATCCGTCGGAGAACTATGAAGAATCTGCACGTAATAACCTGCGTTCTTCTTCCTGATAGTATAGGCCAACCGCCTCCTTCCCCAGCGGTCGACGTTAGTTACTTCGCCGCCGTTCTTGGAAAGGAATTCCTGGTAACGCGTGATTAGCCCCTCAACCTGGCTGTCTTCGAGATTGGAATTGACAACCATGGTCGTTTCGTATTCCCGTCGTACGATATTCAGTTTACTTCACCTCCTTTGGTCAATTTGGCTGTCCGCCGGTGAAATCGGTTTCCGGTGGCCGGGACCGATAAAGCAGACAGCAGTCGGTTAATTGAATCTGTTCATCGCGGTTTCTATTCCCTGGCTGATCCAAACCAGCGCTGCATCGACAGCCTCACCGACCATCTTTTCTGCTTCGGGGATTTCAACCGCCTCGAACTTTGAAAGAACAAAATCTGCCATGTCTTTTCCCGGCGCGACTTCTTCGGTGCCGATGCCGCACCTCAAGCGGGAGAAGTTCTCATCGTTCAGATGATAAATAATCGAATAAATTCCATTGTGCCCCCCGTCTCCGCCGCTCTTCCTGAGCCGCAGTTTCCCGAGCGGGAGATTGAAGTCGTCATAAGCAACAAGAATGTCGCCCGGGACGATTTCAAATCTGTCGCGGACATCGATTACCGCGATGCCGCTGTTGTTCATATAGGTTGTGGGTTTGAGCAGGACTACTTCTTCCCCGGCATGGTCGAACTGCGTGAAATAATATTCGCCTTTCCCCGGTGCGAATGACTTCCTGAATTTTGCGGCGATCGCGTCGGCTACCATGAAGCCTGTGTTGTGCCGCGTCCCTTCATACTCCCTGCCGACATTGCCGAGACCGACTATCATTTTCCTTCCCACCGGATCAGAACCCTGTACAAGAAATCACTCAATTTCATCCCGAACGTATTCTTATTCTTCCTTCTCTTCCTCGCCTTCGGCCTTCTTTGATTTTCCGATGACTTCGGGCTCTGCCGGCTGTTCAGCTGCACCCTCTGCCGCAGCTTCCGGTGTTTCTTCCTTGAGCAACGGCGGCGGTACTACCGTCACGATAGCGGATTCCGGGTTGTCGAGAATCTTGACGCCCTCAACCTTTATATCCTTGATATGAATCGATTCCGCAATATCGAGTTCGGAAATATTGATTTCTATGTGCTCGGGAACGGCATCCGGATCGCATTGAATTCTGATCCGGTGGATCGAATGCTGGAGTATTCCGCCGTCTTTGATCCCCTTGGGAGAACCGACGAGCTTAACAGGGATTTGAAGCGTGAGCTTCTGTCCTTCCCTGACTCCCTGGAGGTCGAAATGCATTATATGACCGAAGACAGGATCGAATTGCACATCATTCAAAATCGCACGTCGTTCCTTGCCATCCTGGAATTTCACCCTGACGATATGGGTCGTACGCGAGCTTGCCAGTGAACGTATCGGAGCTTCCTCCGCCTGGACAGAAACATTCTCTTCACCAAGGTAAAACACGCCCGGGACCTTCTTCTCACTCTGAAGTCTTTTCGCCTTCTTGCCCATCAAAGTCCTGTTCTCGACATTCAATACGATTTCTTCCATTGTATCCTCTTACTTGATTTCAAATAATGTACTGATCGATTCGTTCTGGTAAGTCCTCCTGATCGCCTCCGCAAACAGTCTTGCCACCGATCTGACCTCTATTTTGTCCGACTTCTTTTTGAGAGGGACGGTGTCGCTGACGATCAGCTTTTTAATGGGACTGCTTTCAATCTTCTCGATCGCGTTGCCGCTGAAGACCGGGTGCGTACACGCACCGTAAATGTCGCTGGCGCCGGCCGCCTTCAGGGCATTCACGCCCGCGGTGAAAGTGCCGGCAGTGTCGATAAGGTCGTCGACAATCAGTACGTTCTTGCCCTTAACATCGCCTATTATGTTGACCACTTCGGCCACATTTGCCTTTGGTCTGCGCTTGTCTATCAGAACAAGGTCGGCATCCAGCCGGGTCGCATATGCCCTTGCAAACTTGATCCCGCCGACGTCGGGCGACACGACTACAAGGTTCGGGATCTTCAGCTCCTTTATATACCTTACAAAAACAGCGGAAGAGTAAAGATGGTCGACGGGTATATCGAAAAATCCCTGGATCTGGGCGGCGTGTAAATCCATCGTGAGAACGCGCTCGGCACCCGCCTTCGTGAGGAGGTTAGCCACGAGCTTCGATGTTATCGCGACTCTGGGCTGATCTTTCCTGTCCTGTCTGGCATATCCGAAGTACGGTATGACGGCCGTGACACGCGAAGCGGATGCGCGCTTTGCCGCATCGATCATTATCAGAAGTTCCATCAGGTTGTCAGCGGGAGGGAACGTGCACTGGATAATGAACACATCCGAGCCGCGGATATTATCCGAATACTTGGCCCAGATCTCGCCATCGCTGAAATTCATGATCTCTCTCTCACCGAGAGGCTCGCCTATTTCATGCGCGATCTTCTCGGCAAGGTCGGGATTACTTCTGCCTGAAAATATCTTTATTCCGTCCATTTAATTTCATTTGTGCTTATGCAGGTGCTATTCAATTACAGCTCACCGGGAAACTTCATCATCGATTTGTCCTTCAAATTGTCGCATTGGCCTGCCGGAACCGGTTAGCCATGACCTTTTCAAGGACGTAGACGTAGTAATTCGTCGTCGCTGGGGCGGGAGGACTCGAACCTCCGAATCGCGGCTCCAAAGGCCGCTGCCTTACCACTTGGCTACGCCCCAATTTCCAGGCGTCTCACCAAATATTTTTCGAGGAAAGCGACGCCCACAATTCGGCACTTGGATTCTTGCGTCTTGGCTTAGAATATACTTCTCGAACCCCAGAAAATCAAAGTCAAAACAAGTGGCCAATCGCGCCCCGCGGAGCCTTCCGGCGCCTCTATTAAGGGCGGGAAACCGCAGATTCGCATGGAATTGGACAATGGAACCCGAGGCATGGAAAACGATCTTTGACTGACAGTTCCCGGATGGAGGCGGGAAAGGGGTGAAAGGCGCTGCCTGCTTCGAACTGTGGCTTGGATGGTTTAGTCTTGTGGAGGCCTAGATTGGCAGCGCCTTTCGGTTCCCCTTTGTACACAATTTAGTCTGCCTACTTTAACTCAGTGTGAAGTTCCGATTAAGCCGGGGATAATTGTGGACCTTGTACCTGCATCCCGGAGCTAAGCAGCAGGTTAGGGGGAGGTCGAAAAAGGTGTGATCAGAAGTCAGGAACTCAATTAAAGACGAAGGACGGATTGTCTATCTTCCCTGCTTGCGGCCTGCAGGCTGGACGGGCATTTGCCGCTTATAGATAAGGCCGTTGGTCCAGGCCAGAATGATAACCAGGAATCCCAGCGCTATGAGCCACAGGAAGTGGAACCATCCCCCGGCAAGCATCGCCAGAAAACCTAGCGAACGGGCGGTATCAACGCCACGTCCCATGTATCTCTTTATGTACTTGCCCAGACGGGAATGTTTCTGCGTCTCGAAGTCCATCAGGCGAATCATAAAAAGAGAAATAGTAAGGGAGGGAAGAAACGCAACTATCAATCCGATCACGATCAGGTGAAGCCAAAAGAGATACACGGCAGTGAATGCGGCAATCACGTCGGTCGTAATCTTGAACGGATGGATCTGATGGTAAAGCGTCTTGTCTATTATGTTCATCTGTTGATCAACTCCTGGCTGATGGCTACGCGTATATCTCGCGCCGCAGTCTTTCCCAATCTTTCTTCCGCATTCTGACCTTGAGATGCAGGAGGCTCCCGGGCTGTCCGCTCTCCTGAACAAATTCCGCGACGGACAATATCTTGGCAAGCTTCTCGGATTCGCTGGGCTTTATTCGGAATGACTTCTCCACTATGTCCGAGCCCATCAGTCTGATCATGGCATCTTTGAGCTCGCCGAGATTTATTTGTCTCTCCGCCGAAATCGCCACCGAATTTCCGTTATACTCGTTCAGTACGCTTCTCACCACGCCGAAGTCGGTGAGGCGATCCACTTTGTTGAAGATGAGAACCGTCGGCTTCGAGCTGCAGCCGAGTTCGGCAAGTGTCTCGTTCACAACGTCGATCTGTTCACGGAAGCCGGTGCTCGAGATGTCGACCACATGCAGTATGTAGTCGGCGAACTGGACCTCTTCAAGGGTCGATTTGAACGATGCGACGAGGTCGGGTGGAAGTTTCCGAATAAAACCGACCGTATCGACGAGGAGACACTGGATGGAAGACGAAAGGAAAACTTTCTTTGTGGAAGTGTCCAGAGTTGCGAATAGCCTGTTTTCGACAAAGGATTCGGCGCCGCTCAACACATTCAGAAGAGTCGACTTGCCCGCATTTGTGTAGCCAACTAATGCGAACTTAGGGTACTCACTCCGGCGCGCACGTCGGAGGAAACGTTGGCCGGATATCGCATCCAGCTTGTCTCGCAGGACGGAAATGCGTTTTTTGATCACCCGCCTGTCGACCTCTATCTGCTTTTCGCCCGGTCCCCTGGTACCGATCACTCCGTATTGTTTCGAGAAATGCTGCCATTGCCCGGCAAGCCTCGACATATTGTATTTCAGTTGCGCCATTTCGACCTGGAGCTTGGCCTCCCGCGTCCTCGCACGGAGGCCGAATATGTCGAGGATGAGAGCGCTCCGGTCAATGATGCGTCGCTCGATTGCTTTTTCGAGATTTCTTATCTGGACGCCTGATAGGTCATCGTCGAAGATTACGAGGTTGATGTCTTCTTCCTCGCAAATTGATTTTATCTCTTCGGCCTTTCCCTTGCCCACGAAAAATGCGGGGTCGGGAGATTGTCTTTCCTGAAAGACTCTTCTGACAACTTTTGCGCCTGCCGTATCTGCAAGAAGAACCAGCTCATTTAAAGACTCGTCTACCCCGGACTGCCTGGTATTGTCGTTCCTGAACACTGCTTCTACTACGAGTGCCCGATTAAGTCTATCGTTTGTGGAAATCAAATCTTTTTGTTACGCCTCTCTTTTTGTCGTTAACACAAGACAATTTAATCAGTGCGGTCGAAAGTTTTCATCCTGGAGACGAATATTTCGAGAACGAGAAAAAGCAACGCCGCCCCGGCGAAGAACGACGATAGGTCCTCCCCGCGCTTCAATTTGTCCAGGCTCGGCACCGCGTTCTTATCGGCTTTAACCACAAACACATTCTTCTTCTCGAAACCCAACCTGCCGGCATAGTCGATCATTTCCGTTTTTGACGCCTGCGTCAGATCTGATTCGCGCGGATCGACGTTTACGGATATCTGGCACAACGTATCGGCGTTGCTGAGGGTGTAAGTGCCGAACTGATCGAGACCGCCAAGCGCAAAATCCGCACCGGCTCCGACATATTCGGGGACAACTTCTCTCCGGCTGCCGTCCGGCGAGATCAACGCAGCAGACTTGATGCCGCCCCGGGAGTATCTATAGTCGACCTCTTTACCGGCAAACGTCCGGATGGGCCTGTGCTTGATTGCGGAAGAGTAGAACATGGCTCTCTGCACCACGACAGGGAAAAAGGGAGACTCGGTAAAATTCGAAGAGGCGGTGTCGGCTGCCGCGGCAACGACAAATGCGAAACCGTTTCCGACTTCTCCGCCCATCAGGAAGGGTCCGGACGAAGTGCTCATGAGAACATGTGCAAAGGGGTTCTGCTGAATCAGCTCGCAATTGAAGATCTTCGTCACGAGCTGACTCTTTATCTGATCGGCGCTCTGCTTATTCGAAAAAATGCCGTGGAAAAAGCTATCCCCGGCGTTTATCCTGTCTATTGCAAGGAAACTTCCCCCGACACCGGAAAAGTAATTCGATACCCTGCCCAGATTCATCGATGCGATTATCTCTCCGAATTCGCCGGTCCCGGAGGCCGGCGGCGCAAAGAGGAGCACTCCTCCGCCATCCCGAACGAATCGGACAATCTTACGTTCAAAACCCTGGTTAACGGCATAAGCTTCGGCGATTACAACGTCGACACCGGACAAATTTGAATAGATGAACCGGCCGGGAGCAACGACTCTTGTTTCGATTGTTGTGGACGTATCCACCGTCGCCCGGGCCGCACTCAGCAAAAAGTCGGAAGAGCTATCGGCAGCTACAATGACGACGTTCAATCTCTGAATCGCATAGAAGGAGAAATAATAGCTGTTGTCGCTTTGGATGGAGTTGTCGTCGATGCGGACAACGCCTTTGTGGTATCCGCTCGATAAGACATTGAATGCAAGCTCCACGTTCCTTGACGAGCCAGCAGGAAGGTGGGTAACGGACTGCGCGACTTTTCGCTCGTCCACGTACAGGCTGATGACAACGCCGTTCTTGTCGGACCCGTCGTTGTTCGTCACTGTCGCTTCCACTTCGCATGTGGAGCCCGTCTCGACGACAGGGTTCAGCAATTTGACCGCGGATACGGATAAATTGTCGTTCGGCGATTCACCGGTTTCCAGAAAGAACATCTTGGTACCGCGCGGGATATCGTTGACCCTCGCTCTTTCGCCGGTAGTGATTCCCGCGGGCAATGTGAATTCACTCTTCTGCATATCGCCCACGACGTACACATCTTTATTCAGATAGTTGGAGAATTTCAACCGCTCAACGGCGGCGTTGATGGCGGATGTATAACTCCCGCTTACGTCGGACCGCTCTGCCCTTGTGATCCTTGTGGAGAGGGAACGCGGATCGATAGTGGAGAGTATGCGTGAAGTATCATCCGAGTGGGACGTAAATACGAGGCTGACATCGTCGCCGGTGTGAAAGCTCTTGATCAGACTCGAAGCGACGCCTTTTATCTGTGAAAAGATCTCTCCATATTCGTTCCTTGCGGATGTGGAGGGAGAGTCGTCAATTATTACTGCAGCTGAGCTTTTCGACCCGCCCGAGGCCACCCCTTTCAATGCCGGCCGAGCGAAGGCCACGACAAGCGAAGCGATGGCAAGCGTGCGGAGAAGCAGGAGAAGGTAGTCCCTCAACCTGACACGTTTGGCAGAAGCGTGCTGAATCTCTTTCAAAAACCTGATTGAAGAAAACTCGACCTGCCTCAGTTTTTTCAACTGCAGAAGATGAATCAGGATGGGAACAGCCGCAGCTGCGAGACCGATTAGAACAAGACCGTTTAGAAAAGTCATACCGACCGATGCGAGTCAGCGCGCGGGTTCCAAAGGATTTCCTCGTCGCCTGACAGTTTGTTGGCGTACCGGGCAAGCGCGAAAAGAAGGTCGGAGAGGCGGTTGAGATAAACGACAGGGTCATCCGATGTATTGCCGTTTTTTCTGAGCGCAACGACTCTCCTCTCGGCGCGGCGGCAGACTGTTCGGGCCTGATGAAGGAGGGCAGCGCTCGTTGACCCCCCTGGCAGCACAAAGGACTTCAACTCCGGAAGCTGGCCGTCGATCTCATCGATGCATCTTTCCAGGAAGGTATAATCGTCCGCCGAGATTCGTTTGATTGCACTGCTTTTTACGTCGATCGGCGTAGCCAGGTCGGCGCCGAGAACAAACAGCTGTCGTTGAATTTCCGCAAGGATTTCATCCATTCTACTGAAACCGGCGTGCCCCGACCTCACATCACCGGTTATCTTCGAGCGGGCCACCCCTATTGCAGAATTCAATTCGTCCACCGTTCCGTAGGCTTCGATTGCAAGATCGTCCTTGAAGATCCGTTTGCCCCCGAAAAGGCTCGTCTCGCCCTTGTCCCCGGTCCTGGTGTACAATTTCAAAAAGAAATAAACCTTTCGAGTTCGATAGAAAGCTCCATCAGCACGTTCGCCTTCGGCTGCTCATCGGCGGCCGAGAATGCGCGTGCAAGATTCCGGCAGGTCCGCGCCAGCATTTCAAGGTCGGAAGAATCCTTAAGAAATCGGGGCTCGAAAGAGAAACCCATTCCGCTGATAAACTCCTCTGCGTCTCTGCGCGACATTATCCTGCCCCTGTTGAAAACATCGACATAAATCTCCTTCCCTTCAAGGACGAATTTCACCAGGAAGTGAGCGGGTGCGCCGACTCCGAAGACGGGCAGGTTGATTCTTCTCCCCACAAGAAGATAGAGGACGCCGAGAGATATCGGAATACCCCGCCTCGTTTCCAGGACACGGTGCAGAATGCTGTTGTCCGGATTATAGTAATCCTTCGAGTTGCCGGCAAATCCGAGCTCGCTCAGGAAGAAATCGTTCACGTGCTGGACGACGTCATATGGATCTTCGAGATTGGCGATGCGTTTCCGCAGCTCGTTCGCAAGCTCATTCAGAGCAGACTCGACGCGGGAAAATTCGACGTCCGGATAGAGCGGTTTCGCGAGCATGAACAGTCCGCGCTCGAGGGAAAAATCGCGCCTCGATACAAAATCGAGAAGCTCATCGTAATCCCTCTGAAGTTTATCCAGGCAGATCTTGGAGATAAGGTTCTCGATCCTGCTCTTGACGCCCGACTCGGCGTTCCACTTCTCATTTTCGAGAAGCCTGACGAATTCGTCTCCGCCGTCGCGCAGCTCCCGTTCCACAGCTGCTGCGACCTGCGGATCATCGTCGTCGATCAGCTTCATCAGCGCCTTGAATTTCTTCGCGGCAAAAGTCTCGCTATTCATGGTCATTGTAGTAATTCTTTCTGAGTTCACGAGTGAGGAGCCTGAAAGCGGTTTCCGGATCGTCCGCAAATGAAAAGAGCTTCAAATCTTCTCGACTGATTGAGCCGGATTCAATCAGAAACTCAAAATCCAAAACCCTTTTCCAATATTCAGAGCCGTAGATAATGACTGTCATTTTCTTTTTTATCTTGTCTGTCTGCAGAAGAGTCAGCACTTCCATAAGCTCGTCGAGGGTGCCGAACCCACCGGGGAACACTACAAGTGCCTTCGCAAGATAAACAAACCAGAATTTTCTCATGAAGAAATAATGAAATTCGAAATTCAGATCGGGAGTTATGAAGGGATTCGGATACTGTTCGTGCGGCAGGCTGATGTTCAGTCCAATCGAAAGACCGTTCGCTCGCGTCGCCCCCTTGTTCGCGGCCTGCATAATGCCCGGTCCGCCCCCGGAGCAGATTACAAACCTCTGTCCGTTCTGGCCGCTCTTTTCTTTCGACCACCTGGTAAGCATTTCACTGAGCGTGGCGGCGTCTTCGTAATAGCGGGCCATTTTCAACTGAGCCCTGGCGCGCCTCAACTCTTCCTCCACCTTCTTCGCCTGACGCGAATCTGTTCTGCCTCTTGGGAGACCGGACGCATTCGCCTCGATTTGTTTAAGGTGGTTCTCCGCCTCTTTCATGTTGACATTCCGCGCTGAACCGAAGAACACTATGGTGTCTTTGATCTTCAACCTGCGGAATCGGGAGAGCGGCTCCAGATACTCCGAGAGCATGCGAATTACACGCGCGTCGGGGCTGTTCAAGAACGGGATGTTCTTGTAAGCTTTCGCGGGAATTTCTGAAGTGGAAGCGGTAGCCTTTTTAGTCGACATTTACCTCCATTTGTTCTGTTTCGATGATCACGGCCGATCTTCTGATTCGCATCATAAAACCGACCTTCCACCATCGACTACAATTATCTGGCCCGTTACGTAATCCGCATGAGCGAGATAAAGAACCGCCGAAGTGATATCGCCGGCACCTCCGTATCTCTTCAAGGGAACTTTCTTTTCCTCGATATGCTTCATCCCTGCTCTCTCTTCACCCGGAATTATAATCGTGCCGGGAGCAATGGCATTTACTGTAACCTTCGGTGCAAGTGCTTTCGAGAGAGCCCTGGTGAGCATGACGACGCCCGCCTTTGCAACGTTGTAGGCGATATGCTCGGGCCAAACCTGCAGGCCGCCTAGAGAAGCAAAATTGATAATCTTGCCTCCTCGATTTCCCATCGCCCTGGCCGCGGCACGGGCGCAATAAAACTGTCCGGTGAGATTCGTGGATATGACGTAATTCCAGAGCTCGTCCGAGATGTCGACGAACTTCTTGGATGGAGGAAAGATTGCTGCATTGTTGACGAGAAGGTCGATCCTGCCGAACCGGTCCAGAGCCCGGCGAAACATCCTGTCGACCTGCCCGGAGTTCCTTATATCTGCCTTAACACAAATGGCATCCACGCCGAGTGCCTTGACTTCTCTCATGGTTCGTGAAGCCTCTTTCGCGGAATGGCCGTAATTAATGACGACGTTCCAGCCGTCCCCGGCAAGTGCAAGAGCAGATTGCCGACCCAGTCTTCTTCCGCTCCCCGTAACAAGCGCTACTTTCTTTCGGCCGGTCGTCAATACTCCCTCCGGAGTTCTTTTCTTTCTACTTGCCATCCCAGTCGGGATACGTCCCGGGAAAGGTGTCCGACAGCATTTCGCACACCTGAGCCAGGTTCTGCGCATCCACCCCGTCGAAGGAATCGTACGCGGAGCTGTCCAGATCGAGGACGCCGTACAGCTCCCCGTTCTTGATAAGCGGCACGACGATTTCGCTCTTCGAGTCGGGATCGCAAAATATGTGATCGGGAAATTCGTAGACATTGGGAACAATCAATGTCTTCTTCTGTGAGGCTGCCGTCCCGCAGACGCCTTTCCCGATTTTAATTCGAGTGCACGCGACTTTGCCCTGGAAAGGCCCAAGGACCAGTTCACCGCCTTTCAGGAAATAAAAGCCGATCCAGGATGCATAGCGGAGTGTCTGTTTCAAAGCCGCGGCGAGATTTGCCGCATTGGCGATAAAATCCGGCTCGCCGGCAACAAGCGACTTCAACTGCGGCAGCACTTCCCCGTAGGCGGCTGCTCTGTCTTCTACCGACGATAGCTTAATCTGTTCCATGACTAAGGACCATACCGGTCGAATGAATTATCATCCGAAATCACAACATGACCAGTTCCGGGAGATAGCACCACACTTAAACTTATACCGCCCCCCGACTGAAATCCGCGTACTAAATGCAACGTTTCCTATAACTCGCCTCATACCAGGAACGGAAGTGTAGATAATTCCGCTTCAAATTCCTTTCCACCAAGCCTGACGTGATACTTCGACCCGGGAGAAAGCTGCTGCAGCGATATGTATGCCAGGGCAATTTCCTTTCCGACACCCGGCGACTTCGCTGAACTTGTGACGATACCGATTTCGGCCTCGTTTCCCGATGCAGACTTCGTGTCGTACACTTTGGCGCCGTGCGGCATCTTCGAACTCGAAACGAGTCCGACAAGCCGCCGCCTCACCTTCTCATAAGTCTGCAATCTCGCGATGACTTCCTGCCCGACATAGCACCCTTTACGATCGCTTATGGCATCCAAAATGTTCACCTCTAGCGGATTGGTGTCTTCGTTCAATTCGTAGGGAAAAAGAGGAGTCCCGTTCTCAATGCGAAGTACGTCGAAAGTCTCCAGGCCGGCCGGGGAGCCGCCGAGAGATTTCGCATGCTCAAGCAAGGAATTCCAGATTGCCTCAGTATCATCGGGATTTACGAGGATTATGTATCCGCCTCCGAGGGCTATGTTCGCCCTTGCCAGAAGGATCTCCTTCGTGTCGAAGAATGTCCGTATGAAATTGTGCCGCGGCATCTTGTTTATGTCAAGGAGAGTTCGGTGGCTCGAATGGGAGACGCGCTTGATAAATTCCGCCGCCGAGCTGCCGGCTACAAAGAACATCGGAAAATTATGGGTCACATCTTCGACCTTGACGTCCTCGGATACGATAAACTTTTCAATCCACTTCCTCACCTTCTCCGAGTTGCCCGGACTTGTCTGCAGCAGTATACTCCCCTGCTGGGCATAGACCGTGCACAAGTCGACCACGCGCCCTTTCTCTGTGGCAAAGAATGTCTGCTTTCCCATCCCCGGCCGCATTCCTTTGAGGTCGTTGGTGGAAATCCCGTTTAGAAAATCGAGAGCATCTTTTCCGGTCAGCCTGAGTTTTCCAAAATGCGATATATCGAAGAAAGCGGCGTAGTGTCTCGCCGCGGTATACTCCTCCTCAACAGTCGTGTATCTACCCGGTACAGTGCTTCCGTCGACCTGTACCATCTGAGCGCCCAGCGACTTATGGAGATCCGCCAAAGTACTTTCCGACATCTGTAACTCCTCTAATAACGGATAAATATATAATCGTCCAATTTCCGAATCAATGAAATACCGGGTCTGCTGAATTCAAGGACAAGGAGAGAGCGTCGGTCCGGGATTTCGGTGTCCAACGCCTCCCTGTCGGATTCTCCCAATGATCTGTCGGGAAATCCGTCATGTCGCTGTGTCGTGATTATGGGGCAGCTCAAGGCGCAAATTTTTTATCTCCCGCACTCTCGGAATGTTAAACGATTCGCGCGATCGACTGCCGGCGCACGGCATGTTACTTGTTGAAATATTATCAGCGTGCAAAAAGAAACTCAACAAGTGGGAATTCTCAACTAGAGAGGTGTGCAATGTTCACTTACAACGAAGTCTTCTGGCTGAATGTAACAAACGTCATCCTCGGATTGGTAACCCTGGTCTGCGTAGTCTCCATAGCATACGTGGCGTTCAAAGAGATAAGGGAGCGCGGCAGAGCGAAGGCCCGGGTGGCGGTCATGGCGGATGATCACTCATTCGTGGTGAGCGGTCTTGGAATTACCATGGCCGACGGCGGCGAGAAGATAGAGGATGACGGGATGATTGTCATCAGCGAAGACGATTCTGAAAACGGAAACTGACGAAGGATGGGAATAATCGTGGGAGGAAGCGGCCGCCAGGATGCCCATCCGGAAGGGAACAACCAGGTGAGATGTCCTTTCCTGAGAGAGGCTCAGGTGAAGTATTGTTGCGCTTCCGAATACAAGAAGATGATCGTTCGCGGAAGGGAGGACGAAGGCAGCGGGAGGTGCTCCTCGCCTTCTTACGCATCCTGCCCCGCCGCGAAGCAGCACTACGAGGAGCTCCCGAGTCAATCGCGCTGTCCATTCCTCCAGGAATCGCTCGTGCAGTATTGCGCAGCGGGATCGGTTATGAAGTACGTGCCTTACAGTTCGCCGAGCATGTCAAGATGCGGTAATGCGAATCACAAGTACTGCGACCTTTTCCTCACGCTACAGAACCCGTCATCTCCGACTTTGCACCGTCTCAATGTTCCGGAGCATGCGGATGACGGCTGCGGCGAAACCGTCTGGGTTGTTGAGGGGATGCTGACTCCCGGCTGGCTCTTTTACGCGGACAATCACATGTGGGCGGATGTCGACAAGGAAGGCCATTGTCATATCGGACTCGATGCCTTTTTCGCCAAAGTTGTCGGCAATCCCGACCGGCTCACATTTGCGGTCGCAACAGGAGAGAATCACCCCGCGGTATCTGTCGAAGTGAATGGGACCGAATTCCAGATGGCTTTTCCCAGAAGAGTGAATGTATCTTCGACAAATTCATATCTCAGGGCAGAACCTAACCGAATAATCACAGATCCGTACACATTCGGGTGGCTGTTCGAAGGCACGATCAAGGATAACCCTCGCTTCATTCAAGGCGACAAGCCCGAAAGACTGATCCACGGCCAAGCTGCACATCGTTGGATGCAGGAAGAAGCCGGCAGGATGTCCGATTTTGTCCACAATAACCTGGTTGCAGGAAGAGACCTCGGCATGGTGTCGCTGGCGGACGGCGGAGTTTTCATCGACAGTTTGCTGAAGCATCTCAAACGGGAGGAGATACTCCTCCTTTACAACGAATTCTTTTCGCTCTGTCCGAGGCGGATAAGTTAGGAGAACAGACGATGAATCGCGGCCGGTTGTTTTTCATCTCAGGCATTGCTGCAGCTCTAATCTTCGGATGGATTGTCTTTCCGTCATTTCTGTACGAGTCCTTCTCACAGCCTGTCCAATTCAGTCATGCCGCCCATACCGGCGACAATGTCGGGATGTCGTGCGGGGACTGTCACGTATTCGAAGACGATGGAAGATACTACAGCATTCCGGCGTCTGAAAAATGTTCGGAATGCCATTCGAAATCCATGGGAGTTTCCGTTGCGGAGGAGAAGATGGTCTCAGATTATCTGAACAAGGGAAAGAATATACCGTGGATCGTTTATTCCGAACAGCCTGAAAACGTCTACTTCTCTCATGCCACGCATGTGAAGGTCGCCGGGATCGAGTGCCGGTCATGCCATTTCGGACACGAATTTACCCACGGCCTGAGGCCCGCGCGCTTCAATAGGATCAGCGGGTACAGTCTCGATGTACTGGGAGGCAATCTGCTTGATACGCCGCCGACACCGTCGAAAGGAATGCGGATGGACGATTGTGTCGCATGCCACCACAGCCGTGGAATAAAAGAAGGCTGTATCGATTGTCACAAATGATTGGAAGAGATTCGATGTCAAATTTGATTTCACGCCGCAACTGGTTGAAACTCGTAGGGGGATCGGCAGTCGGTCTCATGCTGACACCCGTGCCATGGAGACTGCTCGGCGATTCGGCGAAATGGACGCAAAGCCCGAACTATCCCGGCAGCGCACTCGGTCGGAAACCGGTATGGGCCGGCAAGCAAGTGAGCTTCAAATACACGACCTGCACTATTTGTCCGATGGCGTGCGGCATCCGCGTAAAATGCGTGGAAGGACGACCGGTGAGCCTTGGGGGAACACCACATCACCCTATGGGCGAAGGCGCACTTTGCGAAATGGGGCTGGGTGCGCATCTGCTTCCGTTTCACCCGTCAAGACTCCTTCAGCCTTACAAGCGTCTGGCAAGCGGCGATCAAGTCAGGACCCTGCCCTATTCATTTGACAAAACCGTCGGGGAAATAGACCACATCATCGCAGGCGCAAAGGATTCCGGAGAAGGTTCGATCGCAGTTCTTGATGCGCGTCCGGACAGATCCATTTCCTACGTTTACAGACAATTTGTAGCCGGACTCCCCAACGGTGTTTACATAAATCCGCCCGGCACCGATGAGATCACGGAGAGCGTGCTCAGAAATTCGTTGAAGTCAGAAGACTCATACGGCGTTGATGTGGGCAACGTACGAACAATCTTAAGCTTCGGCACGCCCGTGCTCAGCGACTGGGGAACGCTCTCACAAGCAGCGCGTATCGCAGAAATGCGAACCGCCCCAGGGGACGGAAGGCTGAAGGTAATCCAGGTTGAATCGGCACATTCCAGGACAGCGGGTCTGGCCGACGAGTGGATTGCGGTCAAGCCGGGAACCGAAGCAGCACTCGCACTCGCGCTTGCGAATGTTATGGTGACGCATAATCTCTGCGACATTCAGAAAATACGGAAAGGTTCAGTCGACTTTCAGAGTTCAAACGGCCGCTCTTTCGTGCAACTTATTTCAGAATTTAGTCCTGTCGGCGTGGCGGAGCGTACCGGAATCGCGTCCGACAACATCGTCCGCATCGCGAAGGAGATAGCCTCCCGCACGCCCTCACTCGTGCTCTCCGGCGGGAATCCTGGTACTGGTTCGTTCAGCGCAGAGGAGCAGACTATCTTCATGGATTTGAACTTTCTTCTGGGGGCCGTGGATTCAAAGGGAGGGTTGAACCGGAGGGATGCCATTCCCGGCCCGCTCGGCAGCGACGCAGAATGTTCCGAAAGCGTTGAATTAGCGGACGTTCCGGACAATTCAATTAAGGTACTGATTATGGACGGCGCCGACTCCGTCAACGCAATTCCCTGGTCCCTTATCGAGAGAAAGCTCGTCCGAAGTAATCCGACGGTAATCAGCTTTTCACCGTTCCTCATCGGTCCGGCCCGCCACGCGGATTTTATCATACCATCTCCTGCGAGTATCGAATCCTACTCAGATTCTCCGACTCCTCAAAGCTCGTCTATGCCATCATATTCAATCTCCGCCCCGCTTATTCGGGCACCGGCAAAAACGGTCGAGCCTCTGGAGGTCATCAAAAAGATAGCGATGCTCGCCGGCAGCAGGAATTGCAAAAGCCTCAGCTCATTAACAACCGCAGAACTCATCAGGAAGCGAACAGAGAAAATCCTGATGGGAGGAAACGGGTTTGTGTTCGATGCCTCGTCCGGCGGTTCGATGAGAATATCGTCTGTCTCTTCGCCCGACCATCTCCTGAACCTGCTGTACGGAGGTGGATGCTGGCACGGCGGGAACTCCTCCGGTCGCCGCACCCGTGAAGTCTCGTTCCTTGGCGGCCCGGGCGAAGACTACGAGAAGTTGAGGGCCGCCGCGATGAAGCTTCCCGCCGACGACGGATTGGTCCTCGTTCCTTTTGGTGGAAGGGGCGCCGGCTCAAGCGGACAGATTCACCCTGAGATGACAAAGCTTTATCGCGAATCGACCCTGAGAGAGCCGGCGAACGTTGCTACGGTCAATCCCATGACCGGTAAGCGATTAAACCTGAACGAAAACAGGAAGACTATTCTTCAGACGGAAGTCGGCTCCATCGAAGTAAATCTCAAATTCGACGCTGCCGTCAGGCCGGACATCGTAGAGGTAACGGTAGGTCCGTTCATCGACAGTTTCGAGCGGGCTGAGACCCTCGGCGAGAAAAGTGTTCTCGATATATGCAAAATAGAAAGTGACTCGACATGGCGAACGACAAGAGTGCGACTCCTGCAGGCGTAGAAATATCCGCGTTGAAAAGAACGAAGACGAAGTACGGCATGGTAATCGATGTCGACCGGTGCACAGGCTGCGGGGCGTGCATGGTTGCATGCGCAATAGAAAACAATGTGCCGCCCGGTTCACCTGAAGCGAATGAACGGACAGGGATAACTCTCCTCCGCGTCAACGAAGCATCGAACGGACTTCCGTTCCCGGATAGTAAATCCGTCTACTTTCCGATATCCTGCCAGCAATGCGGTCATGAAACGCCTTGCGTGCTTGTCTGCCCGCAGAAAGCAGTGGAGGTGGATCCGGAAACAGGAATCGTCGGTCAAATCCCGGTCAGGTGCCTGGGCTGCCGGTATTGCATGGTTGCCTGTCCGTATCACGCGAGGTATTTCAACTGGCGGGATCCGTCGTGGCCGGACGGGATGAAAGACGCATTGAATCCGGATGTGTCTCCCAGAACCCGCGGCGTGGTCGAGAAATGTAATTTTTGTTTTCACAGGTTGCAGTCCGCCCGCGCGAAGGCGGCACTGGAAGGAAGAGACGAAATCGACCCGGCCGATTACGTGCCGGCGTGCGTCGAAGCCTGCCCTGCAAAGGCCATTACTTTCGGGAATTTACTGGACAAAGAATCAGAGGTTCATGATCTTTCCAAAGATGCCTGCAGCTTCAGGCTCCTCGAAAATCTCGGGACTGAACCTAAGGTTTTCTATCGCTCCGGGCGCGAATGGGTAAGAAAACTCGGCAAAGAGGGGGAAGTCAGAGCGGAGAGAGCAAATGGATAATAGACTGATTTCCAGGGGAGCGAAGCGCGCTCCGTTTCGCGAATTCTCGTTTTGGATCCTTCCATGGACCATCGTGCTTCTTGTCGGTGCATATGCAATCTATCTCATTCTCTCCAGGGGGTTGAATCAAACGAATATGGATAACCGGTTTGCATTCGGGCTGTGGATTGTCCTTGACCTGTCGATCATTGCCCTTGGGGCCGGCGCGTTCTTTACCGGTTTTCTGGTTTACATCATGAAGAAGGAGGAACTTCGCGCTGTCATTAACAGCGCGGTGGTCCTCGGATTCATCTGCTACAGCGGAGCAATCCTTGTGCTGATGGTGGATGTCGGCCAGCCGCTGAGAGCCTGGTTCACATTCTGGCACCCGAACGTCCACTCGATGTTGACCGAGGTGACTTTCTGCATCACCTGCTACCTGACTGTCCTCGCAATCGAATATGCACCAATCGTGCTGAAGAATAGAAAGCTCAAGGAAGTCCCGTCGTTCCTCGCTTTCGAATTCGAACTTCACAAGGTAATGCCGGTACTCGCTGCTGTCGGGACGTTTCTATCGTTCTTCCATCAGGGATCTCTCGGCGGGCTTTACGGAGTTCTCGGGGGCCGCCCTTTCGCATTCAGAGAATCGATAGCGATCTGGCCGACCACTTTCTTCCTTTTCATCATATCTGCGGCAGCTGCCGGACCGAGTTTCGTTTTAGTAACCACGTGGCTTGTCTCAAGGCTGAGCCGAAAACGTCTCGTCTCTGAAAATGTTCTACGGCTCCTTGCGAGAATCTCGGGGACGATTTTGATTTTCTACGTGGCGCTGAAAGCCGTAGACACGATTACTTGGCTCAACCGAACGACCCCGGATATGGGCGTGTCAGGGATTAGCTTTTTTGTAAGGGCACCGTTCAGTGTTTGGATCCTGTTCGCCGAGATTATCCTGTTTGGACTGCTTCCCGCCCTGGTGCTATTGGGAGGAAGCAGGATCCTGAAAGCCGGGTGGCTGGTTGCCTCCGCTTTTCTCGTGTGCTGCGGGATTCTCCTGAACCGGTTCGTGATGACGATACAGACTCTTGCCCTGCCAACACTTTCATTCGACAGGTTCATGCTTTACACTCCCAGCTGGCAGGAAGTGGCGGCATTCTTATTTGTGGTCGCTTACGGTGTGATTGTATACTCTTTCTCGTTCAGATACCTGCGGCTTTTCCCGCAGGAAGCAGGGCTGAATTATAAATGAAACGGTGTCCGGCGTTGTCCGGCGGCTGACCGTTATCCGGGCGGCCGAACAAAACTAAATCTGATGCAGGTGTGCAATGTTTCCATGGGTATATGGGTTTACGTGGCAGGCGGGAAACATCATATTTCTCGCGGTATTCTATTCCGTCGTGGGGGTTATCTCACTCGCCTTCATTGTAGCTTCGGTCCGCGCGATACGGGATCTGAAATCAAACCGCATGGACATCATAAGATGGCACGTCGATTTCGCTGAGCTGCCTGATTCTGCCAGGATTTGCCGTCATTCGTTCATCAGCAATACGGAAGCGCGCCCATGCATGAATGGTTTCGACTGCAGGGCCTGCAAAGTTCATTTGGCATTCGATGCAAAAACCGGAAGTGATGATCCACAGGTCGTGCGCGGTCCGTTCTTGGGACTGCAAATGCCAGCCGGATATTTTTATCACCGCGGTCACACTTGGGTGCGTGTTGAGTCCGATGGAAAACTCTCGGTCGGGCTGGACGATTTCGGAAGGAGGCTTATCGGCAGGTCCGCGCGAGCCGAGCTGCCGGCAATCGGGACGCGGCTCGTCGTCAATGGAACCGGATGGATATTCAGGCGCGGCGATTCAGTGGTCCGAGTGCTTTCTCCCGTGGATGGGGAGGTAGAGTCCTTGTGCTACGGAGATGAGGGATGTTATCTGATTCTGAAGCCGGAAAAGGACCGCGACATGCGCCATTTGCTGTCCGGCGCAGAAATCCGCCCATGGATTACAAGGGAACTGGAACGACTTCAGGCCCTGCTAAGTACCGGGAATGTCGGTCTAAGTCTTGCTGACGGCGGGCAGCTCGTCGATGACATGCCCGCAAATTACCCGGACGTCGACTGGGAAGATATCACCGCGGAGATGTTTCTTGAGCCCTAGGGTTCCCCTCAGGCCGGGGATTAGAGGGGGACAGGACCGAACACGCCGTTCTTATCTTTCTATTTCATATTTCCTGATCTTCTCGTACAACGTCGACCTGTCTATGGCGAGAACTGAGGCCGCCTCCTTGATGTTGCCCTGGGTGCGCTTGAGCGTGGCGATGATGACTTCTTTCTCGACATCCTGCAACGGCATGTTGTCAGGGAAGTTAAATGACTGCTTCCTGGCTCCGTTCGAATAGAGGAAGCCGAAGTCTTCGTCGCTGAGAACTTTGTTTTTGCATGTTACCATAGCCCTCTCGATCGCGTTTTCCAGTTCCCTTACGTTGCCCGACCAGTTGTATTCAATGAGGAGTTTGAGCGCGGATTCCGTTATGTCGGCAACATCCTTGCCGAGCTCATGCGAAAGCCGTTCGATAAAGCTCCTGGCCAGCAGCGGGATGTCTTCGCGCCGCTCGCGCAACGGCGGGATCTCGACATTGATGACGTTCAAGCGATAGTAGAGGTCGTCACGGAAGCTCCCCGCCTCAACCGCTTTCACGAGGTCCCGGTTCGTCGCCGCAATTACCCGAACATCGACGGTAATTTCTTCCGTCCCGCCCACTCTGTAGAAGCTGCGTTCCTGCAGGACACGCAGAAGATCCATCTGAAGTTTCGGGGAAATGTCGCCAATCTCGTCGAGGAAGATCGTGCCGCCGTCCGCCAGTTCGAACTTCCCCTTCTTCTGCGAGACGGCACCGGTAAACGAGCCCTTCTCGTGTCCGAACAATTCAGATTCGAGGAGGGTCTCCGCAAGTGCGGCACAAGAGACTCCGACAAACGGCCTCGATCCTCTGTCACCAGAATAATGAATCGCCCTTGCGAGGAGCTCCTTGCCGGTTCCGCTATCTCCCTGTATCAGGACCGTGCTTCTCAGGCTTGAAATCTCCTGGACAAGCTGGAAGATTTCCTGCATCTTCGGATTCTTACTGATGATGTCATGAAAGCTGTACTGCCGCGTCAGTTTTTTGCGAAGGATCATGTTCTCACGTTGGAGATTCTTCAGTTTCATTATCCGCTCGACGAGTATGGAGATTTCCTTCGGATTGCACGGTTTAACTATGTATTCCTGAGCCCCTTCCTTCATGGCGAGGATCGCCGTATCGACTGTCGCATACGCCGTTATGATGATTATGGAAGCGTCCTCATGGATCTTCCTTATTTCCATCATCGTCTCGATGCCGTCTATCCCTCCCGGCATTTTAAGATCGATGAAATAGATGGCATAGTCTTTCTCTTTAGCTTTTTCAATTGCAGCATTTCCGGAAGCCGCAGAGTCGACCGCATAACCGTCTTCCCTTAGCCAGGCAACGAGAGACTCCCTCATTATTTCCTCGTCGTCCACCACCAGTATTTCCCATTGAGTTTTCATTTATAAAGTCCCGCAAAATTTTTGTGTTTTCCCTTTTTCCTTATCGCTTTCAGATTTTCTTCAAGAACTACCCAGCAGCTCCGGCAAAAGTCGTCGGACTTCATATCGATTTGGAACACCTCAGTGGAAAGCGACATGAGACAGCTCTTGTCTCCACAATGAACCAAACCGAACGTATGGCCGAGTTCATGAGATACTTCCTTTCTCAGCCTCCTGACGGTCAGATCCTTATCCGGCGAGAGCCCGTAAAACTGCTGCCTGAGGCGCGCAAGCGACACTACTGCAAATTTTCTCCGGTCGAAATCCGGTTCACTCGGACTCGAGAGCTGTGCCTGCCCGTATACGAAAGTGACCATCGGAATGAACAGATCGACATCGGTCAGGGCAAGAAACCTGGTCACCTCCGGTAGCCCGGTCTGTGCAAGCTGACGCAGTATCACTGTCGAGCTATATTGATTACGCTCTGCATCCAGCGCATAGTCAGGTGCAGGCAGAATAAGCAAACACCCCCCCTTTTCAGCAACACCGCTTCCACACGGAGGCGCATGGACTTCGGTTTCCAATCCAAACATTTCAGATACATGTCTTGCTACCATGAGAAGGATATCTTCGTTCACATCTCCGACGGCTGCAATTTGTACACCCGTCATTTTCAGGCCTTAGGCGGGAACTGTGCAACGGCGACAGGTACACGTTTTACGGGGAGCGTCACTTTGAAGGTCGTCCCTTTGCCGACCGCGCTTTTTACCTCGATATCACCTCCATGTGCGTCGATTATCCCGTACACAACGGACAATCCCAGACCGACTCCCTTTCCTTCTCCTTTAGTCGTAAAGAACGGATCGAATATTTTCGATTCAATTTCCTTCGGAATCCCGTCTCCCGTGTCGGAGACTTCCAGCACCACCGTTTCGTCGTCCGGTTTCGTCTCGATTGTAACCTTCCCGCTCCCCTTGCTCTGGCACGCCTCAGCGCCGTTCATTACAAGATTTATGATGACCTGCTGCATCTGTGAACTGTCGCATTCTATTCTCGGCAGATCGCCGGACAGACGAAGGTCGAGAGAAATGTTTCCGAGCTCCAGGCGATGTCGGATGATCAGAAGGGTGCTTCTGATGACGCCGTTCAAATCCACGTTTGTACTTTGCGGCTTCGATCTCCTCGAAAATGCCAGAAGGTCCGACACGATTCTGCCGACTCGCGTGGTTTGATTTATGATCTGAGTGAGGTACTTCTTGAATTCCGGTATTCTTTCAGGCGGGATACCATCGTCTTTCAGAATTCGGTCGAGGAGCATCGCCAGATTGAGTACGCCTGAAATCGGATTATTGATTTCATGTGCGACTGTGGCAGAAAGCTGACCAAGTGACGCCAGCCGGTCGCTCTGGAGTATCTTCTGGTGAGCCAGTTCGAGCTCCCGCGTTCTTTCCTTCACTTTAACTTCGAGATCCTCACGAGCCTGATTGAGTTCGGCCATGGCCATGTCGAGCCGTTCGCTCATTATATTGAATGCACGCGCCAGCTGCTGCAATTCGGTGCTGGATTTGAACTCGACCACATGGCCCAGATTCATGTGGCTCACCGCTCTGGTGCCGGCAATGAGCTTCTTTATGGGGCGATCGACAAACCTGCCGGTGAAAAAGACTATGAAGAGCCCGATCAGAGTTATTTGGATTCCCGTCACGATCAATACCTCGACTCTGGCCGCCTGCATCTCTCTGTCCAGCTGCCCGAGGTTGAATGCAACGTCCAGCACGCCCAACACGTTGGTAGCGCGCGGGTGTGCATGACACCCCGCATCGCTGCAGGATGGCTCATTGTAAATCGGGGTTATCATTGCCAGCTGCCTGCTCCCGTTACCCGTCCTGACGATGCGTGCGCGGGAAGAGGCATCAATATTGACAAGGGGTTGAGACGAAGAATGGCACATGGCGCAGGCTTCGGCCTGCTTGTCGACCTGCTTCTCATCCTCGGGCTTTGTGGAGAACATCACCCGCCCTTCCTTATTGAAAATCCGAATTCTGCTGATACCGGGATTTGCAGAGATCGTTTTCATCACCTCGTATGCGGCAGTCCTGTCGTCCGCCAGCATGGCGTGCCACGTCGCGCTCGCTATTCCCTTCGACAACTGATCGGCACCCGTGATCATCGCCTGGAGTATCTGACGCTCCTGGTTCTTCAGGCTGATGTAGCTGGAAATTCCCGACACGACGACTACTATGATCGTCAGCGAAATCACTATTTGTTGAGACAGCCTTTTGGGCATGTTTATCGCGATTTCAACTTAATTGATGAACGGAACTTCCCGGATTCGTGTCGCGGCCCCGAGGATTATCCCGGTCCGCAATTCACGAATCAAATAGAAGCGAAGGGTTCTTGAGCATACCTGCAAGGGGAATAGCCAGTTCCACCTGATGGATTAAATTATGGATGGGCTGAGTAAGTATCAACTCACCCCATGTGCACTTCTGCGGCCACAGGAACGGGAAGATTTGCTGTTGAATTAATTCCCGGACCGGGTTTATATTAGTCAAAAGGAAAACTCAATATGGCGAGAACGATAAGGTCAAAGAGAGTAGAAAAGCAGAGAAAGTCGAAGATCTCTCAGGAAATGCCCTTGAAATCGGTAAATTACAAGATAATCATCGGCGGGGCGCTCCTAATTATCGCGACTTATGTGCTTCTGGCAACCAATAACTCTGTCTATGGATTCATACCTCTTGACCTCGTACCGATTCTTCTTTTCATAGGTTACATCGTAATTGTCCCAATAGGGATCATGTACAAAGGAAAGAAGAAGCAGGTCAACCAGGGGCAGGCAATCTCGAAGTAGACCCGGCATCCTGCGAAGGCGGGGTGTGCTTTGCAGGACAACCCAAATCCTATTCCAGTTCGAAGCTGCAGTGGACGGTAACCGTGATGTCTTTTTCCTGCGTCGCGGTATTGTAGATTCCGTAGCTGCTGACCTCTGTTGAATACGGCTCGGTAATTTGAAAGACTCCCGCTCTCGCCGACATGATCGGTCCCACCTTAGACCCCGTATTGGCAGCAATGGCCTGCGCACGTTTTATCGCGTCCTTGGTCGCATCGGACAATAACTCCTGCTTGATCTGAGCCAGCTTCGAGAAGTAATACTCGAGCACTGACGACTGGACTATTACTCCTTTGGAGATCAGCGTCGTCGGATCCAGAGCCAGCTTCTGTACGGTCGGTATGTCGTGCGAGATTACAATTATGTACTGGATCAGGTTGTAGTCCATTTCGCCCTGTCGGCGGTAAACCGGCTGAGTGTTGACCGGTTGAATGGTTATTTCATCCTTGTCGATTCCCGCCGATTTCATTTCATCGCTGACAGTCCGCAAGTCTCCTTTCAGCAGATCGTAGGCTTTATCGATCGTAGTCGGAGTAGCGGAACGACTGATGGCAATGCGCCACTTGACGACGTCGGATTGAAACCGTCCGGTGGCGGCGCCAACCACGTAGATTGAATGTTGCGTGGACCTCGCGGAGTAAAAGAAGATTCCGAAAACGACCGCGGCAGCTATAAGACTTATCCCGATAATAAGAGATTCTTTCGTTCGTGTCATATCTATTATTCCCTAATGGATTATGAAAGGTGAAAATTACCCGATTATTTTCAGAGAATCATAGTTGGCCGCTATAGTTCTCTCTATGTCTCGTCCAGTATGAGCCGCTGAGATGAAAGCGGCTTCGAACTGTGAAGGGGGGAGATATATCCCGCGTTTCAGCATTTCGGCAAAGTACCTTTTGAATTTTGCCGTGTCGCTTGTCAATGCAGACTTGAAATCGCGGACATCCTGATCGGTAAAGAAGAGCGTAAACATAGAGCCGGCCCTGTTGATTCTGTAATTGAGACCAAGCTTCTCGAGATTTTTTCTCATGCCGACTTCAAGTAGCTCTCCCTTCCTTTCCAACTCCCGGTAGACCTTCTTCTCCTTGTCCAGTATCCGAAGCTGGGCGAGTCCTGCCGCCATCGCGAGGGGGTTTCCTGAAAGAGTGCCTGCCTGGTAGACGGGGCCGTCGGGCGAAACCATCCTCATTATTTCTTCGCGTCCGCCGTACGCGCCCACAGGAAGCCCCGCCCCGATTATTTTCCCGAATGTCGTAAGGTCCGGCTTTATGCCGAACAGGTCCTGGGCTCCGCCGCGGGCAAGGCGAAACCCCGTCATTACCTCGTCGAGTATCAGGAGCGCGCCGTTCAAATGCGCCAGCTCCAGGAGCTTGTTTAGAAAACCGTTCTCGGGGACGACCACCCCCATATTGCCGACCACGGGCTCGACGATAACAGCCGCGACGTTCCCCTGATTTTCGGCAAAGAGCCGCGCCACTGAAGCGACGTCGTTGAATTCCGCCACAAGAGTTTCAGCCGCAAGGGCGGCCGGTACTCCCGGTGAATCAGGCTGGCCGAATGTTGTCGCACCCGACCCGGCTTTGATGAGAAAACTGTCGAAGTGCCCGTGATAACAGCCTGCAAACTTCATTATCTTGTCGCGCCCCGTGAACGCGCGGGCAACCCTGACCGCACTCATCGTCGCCTCGGTACCGCTGTTGACCATTCGGAGGACCTCGACCGACGGCATCATTTTCCGAACGAGCTTCGCCATATTCACCTCATATGGCGTCGGCGCCCCGAAGCTCGTCCCCTTGGACGCGGTTTCTTTTACAGCCGCGATCACGTCCCGGTGAGCATGTCCGAGCACCATAGGCCCCCAGGATCCGACATAATCGATGAACTCGTTCCCGTCCACATCATATATATACTGACCCTTGGCTCTGGCTATGAAGAGCGGGTTGCTCCCAACAGACTTGAATGCACGAACCGGCGAGTTTACGCCTCCGGGCATATACTTTCTCGCTTCCGCGAACAGTTTGCTGCTTTTCTTAGTCTTCAGATCTTTCATCTCATCTCCATGATACCGTAGTACGGTCTAAACGGCCGATGCCCGGCAATTCGTATATAAGGAAGTCCACACGGATGCTTTTCGAGGTACCCGGTTCACATCAAACTATTTTCGAGATACCAATCGTAAGCATTTCGGATGGCACCGATAACTGGGTGCGGCTCATAACCGAGTTCCCGCCTCGCTTTCTCTGATGAAAAATAATGCGGCAGGGTTGCGCTTACAACATGCGCCTTCGTGAGAACCGGCGGCTTGCCCGACACATTCGACAGCATCTCCATGATTACCGCGGCCCACCTTGCGGCCCAGATCGGAACCCGGACACCTGGTGGAGAAGCACCGACAACCCGCGCAATCTGCCCGAATAATTCCTTGAATGTCAGATTCTCACCGCCGAGAATGTATCTTTCACCTTTGGCTCCGAGTGTGAGCGCCCCGATCTCGCCGGCAACAACGTCGTCAACTCCTACGACGCACATTCCTCCCGGAACATATGGCGTGATCTTCTTTCCACGCAGAGTCTTGAGAAGGACTCCGAAATGAGAATAGACATCGCGCTGTCCGACAATCGAAGCCGGATTCACGATTACGGCATCGACACCGCGGTCTATTGCCCTCATTACCTCGACCTCGCCGTAGTGCTTGCTGTCGCTGTATGCCACATCATGTTCAAACCTGTTGTATTCGTCGGTTTCATCTGCTATCTCCGAACCTGGCCGGATCCCGATTGCGGCAACCGAGCTCGTATGGACGACTCTCCTCACTCCAGAGTGGTGCGCTGCCTCGAGCAGATTTCTTGTTCCTTCCACATTAACGCGCATCAACTCCGTTCTCAGCCGATTGTCGAAGCTTACAAGACCGGCAGAATGGAACACGAAGTCCGAACCGTCGAGTAGTCGAACCAGCTTATCCTTTTCAAGGATATCCCCCCTCACGAGCCTGCCGCTGAAACCTTGCAGAGCTATTAGGTTCGAGCCTTCCCGGACCAGCCCCGTGACCTCATAGCCGAGCTCGCTCAATCGGTGGCAAAGGTTAGACCCGATCAGGCCGTTTGCCCCTGTAACGAAGGCCCTTTCCATTCAAAGTGACCCCACAGACGTTCGTAGAGACTTTTCCGCGGGGAAAGTCCTAGCTTTTCAGCAGCTTTGCCGCGTCGACGGCATAATAAGTAAGGATCAGATCGGCCCCTGCCCGCTTGATGGCGGTCAGCGTCTCCATCATGATCCTCTGCTCGTCCAGCCACCCGTTGCGCGCTGCAGCCTTGATCATGGAATACTCTCCGCTGACCTGATACGCGGCAGTCGGCATCCTGAACTCTGACTTCACACGGTAAATAACATCAAGGTACGCAAGCGCAGGTTTGACCATTACGATGTCCGCGCCTTCGTCTATGTCGAGCGCTACCTCGCGAACGGCTTCATTGCTGTTCGCCGGGTCCATCTGGTGGCTCTTGCGGTCCCCGAATTGAGGCGTCGATTCCGCTGCTTCCCTGAAGGGTCCGTAAAATCCCGAGCCGTATTTCGCGGCATAGCTCATTATCGGGGTCGATGTAAAACCGTTCTCGTCGAGCACGTTCCTGATTGCCGCCACCCGGCCGTCCATCATGTCGCTCGGTGCGACCATGTCCGCGCCGGCCTGCACATGAGTCAGCGATTCCTTCGCCAAAAGATCGAGAGTTTCGTCATTGACGATTTCGACCTGCCCCGGCGCGGTTTCCTTCAGAACACCGCAATGTCCGTGTGACGTATACTCGCAAAGGCAAACGTCGGTTATGACGAAAAGCTCGGGAAGCTGTTTCTTTAATTCGCGAATCGCCTGTTGTATGATGCCGTTCTCATCGTAAGCTTCCGAACCATATTCGTCCTTATGAGACGGGATACCGAATAGTATGACGGATTTGACGCCTGCTTTCAACACGCTTTCACATTCGCGGACGAGGTTCTCTATCGATAACTGGAACACGTTCGGCATCGACGAAATTTCGCGGCGGACGTTATTCCCGGGGACTACGAACATCGGATAAATGAAGTCCGACGGATGCAGTACAGTCTCGCGCACCATCTCACGGATTGTTTCGGTCATCCTCAACCTGCGCATGCGGACGGTTGGGAATCCCGTCTTCTTCTGATACTCAGTCATGGTAATCATGTTATTTCACTCCTGTCAAAATTGCTTCTGCGGTTTTCTTTCCGTTCGCGATACAATCCGACACGGAAATGCCCTCCCTGTAATTACTGCAAATATAGAATCCCTTGTGGAGGCTTTCAACGTGCCTGACTGCGTCGATTATTGCCAGATGGCCGATGTTGTACTGGGGTATTGCCTTGTCCCATTTCATGACGGCACGGAACGCGGGATCGCCCTCTATATTCATGAGCGCGGCGTTTTCCTTGTGTGCCACTTTTGCGATTTCATCGGCCGGCTCCGCCGCGAGTTTCGGCTGACGCGAACCTCCGACAAAGGTGGTCAACTCAACGCTTCCTTCCGGGGCACGCTCCGGGAATATGCTAGAGCTCCATATCGTTCCAAGAATCTTCCGGTTCTCGATTTCCGGAACGAGAAAGCCGAAACCTCTCAGGTCTATCTTGATCTGTTCTCTCTTATATCCGAGAACTGCGACTGCCACGGGAGGATACTTTATTTTCGAGAGTTCGCTGGAGAGTTCTGGGAGCCATGATTTGACAATTCCGGCTGCGGCATATGACGGGACGGAAAGCACAACGGCATCGAATGCGTCGTTTTCCAGCTTTCTGTTGTTCAGGAACGAGACGATGTATTTTCCGCCGTCCGACTTGATGCCTTCCACGGAGACGTCGTATCTCACAGATCGATCAAGTGATTTCGCAATTCTCGAGGGGAGTATGCCCATTCCGCTCTTGAATGCAAACAGCTTGGACGAAATCCTTGCCTTCTCGGGTCGCTTCTTTCTTTCCCTCGCGCCTTTGACAGTGCCTTTCAGCAAGCCCCCGTATTTTTCCTCCAGGGCGTACAATTTCGGGAATGCGGCCCGCACGCTCAGCTCGGACGGATTGCCGGCGTAAACCCCGGCTACGAAAGGATTGATTGCGTAATCAAGAAACTCCTGTCCGAGACGGCGCGTAACGAAGTCCGCGACTGATTCTTCATATGCCGCCCGCCCGACAAATGGCTCTCCGAAAAGCCGGAGCTTCGCGCTTAACGTCCACAGCTTCGTCGAGAAAAAAGAACCGGGGCCGGATGGAAGTGCGTGGAGTTTTCCATCTCGCAAAATGAACCGGTACTTTGCGTTTTCGTCCGCATAGACTTTCTCTTCCTTAATGGAAAGGTCGGACAGAAGCTCGTCGATGACGAGATTGGTTTCAGATGTACTGTTGGGTCCGTTTTCCACCAGATATCCGTCCACAAGCTTGGAACCGATGGTTCCTCCGGGCACCCCGGCCTTCTCGAGGACTTCAACCTCGGCGCCGCCTCTCTTCAGGAAATGCGCCGCAGACAGTCCGGAAATGCCGGCACCTATTACTGCAACTCTCATTTTTAAAGCTCTGTTCAGGTTTTCACAATAACGTATGACAGTTTTTGTACGGATGAAGAGACATTACCTTGCCCGGAACACTGATGAAGTCTCCAGATCCTGCCGAACTTCTCAATGACCGAATTCCTTCACCCTCTTAAGAATGAGATTTGACAATGCGTCGATGAACATCGGCGAATCGTTGAGGGCGGGCATCATCTCGAACTGCTGAATCCCGAGCTGTTCCGCCTGCTTCCGGTACATGTAATTTATCTCGTAGAGCGTTTCGGAATGTTCACTGACGAAACTTATCGGAACCACGAGGAGGTAATTCACCCCCCTTTCTGCCAGACTCTTCAGCTCGTCGGGGGTCGAGGGACCAAGCCACTTCACCGGCCCTACTCGGCTCTGGTACGAAAGTGAATGAAGGTTTGGGAACTTCTTTGCGACCAGTTCTACCGTCTCGATGATTTGACTCTGGTACGGGTCGCCGCGTTTGATGAGACTCACAGGGACGCCGTGCGCACTGAAGAGAAGATGTACTCGCCCGCGAACAGCCTCGGGAAATCTGGACAGGGCGACATTTATCCGGTCGGCGACCGCATCAATGTAGAGCGGGTCATCGTGATAATTATCGATCTGGACAACCTTCATCCTTCCGCTGGGATTCTTGCTTACGCGGTTCCATTCCTCGAAGCTTGAAAGCGTAGTCGTCCTCGAGTAGTGAGGGTAGAGGGGAAGAAGTATGACATTCTCGATGTTGTCCCGTACTATCGCCTTATAAGCCTCCTCTATGTAAGGTTTGAAATAGCGCATGCCGACGTAAACCTTGGCATCGAAGTGTTCACGCAATTTCTTTTCGAGCGCGGTCGCCTGGTTTACGGTAAGTTCGTATTGAGGGGATTTGCCTCCCATCACATCGTAATAGTAAGCCGTCTTTCCGGCCCGCCTTCTGGCGATGGCGGAAGCAAGCGCCCTCCGTAGGAAACCTCTGAGCGGAATTTCAATTATATAAGGATCCATGAAGAGATTGTACAAAAACTCTTCGATATCGTCCCTGGAAAGAGGACCGCCCAGATTGAAGAGTACAACGCCAATCCTTCGCATTTCACACCCCCCCGCTACTGGCGTTAGCGAGTCCCGGAAGAAGATTGAATCCCGGATTCTTCGTCGCAGCCATTCCTGAAAATCCCGACCCCGGTGACATGGAAGAGGCTCTGAAATTCATCGAGGCCTCGGCTTCAAGATACCGGTGCCGTCGGGAAACGCTGATGACAAACCGAATTGTGATAATGACCGGCTGTCCATCCAGTTAATCTACTCCCCCCTTTCGGATAAAATCAACAAGGGCTTTCACATTGCGGACAGGCGTCCCGGGCAGTATCCCATGGCCGAGATTGAAGATATGTCTCCCCTTAGGGGCACTCCTCAGCACTTTGCCCGCCTGGTCAAGAATTACCCCGGTTGCGGCGAACAGAACAGAGGGATCCAGGTTGCCTTGAACCACGCCGTCCGTCCTTGCCGCGGCTTCGCCGATGGGAACGGTCCAGTCGACACCGACAGCCGATGCGCCGATACCGGCGGTTTTCTCGAGTGAATGCGCTGCACCTTTTGAAAAGAGGATTACCGGAACCTCGGGTTCAAGCGCCTCCACTATCTGCTTCATGTACCTGAGCGAAAATTCCTCGTAAAGTCGGGGAGAGAGCACACCGGCCCATGTATCGAAAACTTGCACGAAGTCCGCACCGGCTTGATGCTGCATTTTCAGGTACTCGATTGAATTCCTGGCAAGCATGTCGAGTAGCCGATGGGCTGTCGACGGGTCCTCATACAGCATCGCCCTTGCATGGGCGAAATCGCCGCCCTTCCCTTCCACCATGTAAGCCAGCAGTGTCCAGGGCGAGCCGCAAAATCCGATCATAGGAACTCTGCCGTTCAGTCGCTCAACTGCAACACGGATCGCATCGGCAACATACTTCAAGGATTCGTGACAATCAGCATCGTGGACCTCAGATAATGCACTCCTGCTCTTGACCGGATTGGTGAAGCGCGGGCCCCCTTTCCCCTCTTCCACGATAAGGTTCATTCCCATCGCCTCGGGCAATACGAGAATGTCGGAAAAGATTATCGCTGCATCGACGCCGACTATATCGACCGGCTGGATCGTGACTTCAGCTGAAAGCTCCGGAGTCCGGCACATTTCAAGAAAATCGTGATGTGCCCTGACTGCCAGGTATTCCGGCAAATACCTCCCTGCCTGACGCATAATCCAGATGGGGGTCCGGTCGACGGGTTGTCCTCTTAGTACTCTGAGGATTAAATCGTTATCAATTTTCTTCATGCTCAAGCAGACTCTCGATTAGTTCTTCAGTCGTTGAATTCTCGGGGACAACGTCGACGGAGAGGCCGAGCCGTTCCGCAGCCCTTTTGGTAGTCGGCCCGATGACTGCAATTTGTTTCCCATTCAATATCATCTTCCCGAAGATGTCAAGGAAATTCCTGACCTGTGACGGGCTGAAGAAGACTACGGTGTCGAACTCGCCCGATCCGACTTGTTTCCTAACCTTCTCATCTATATCGTCGTTAGGCACCGTCCTGTACACCACGACCTCATCGGGCAATCCGCCGTTTGTTCTGACAAACTCAGAAATATCGCTCGCTGACAGATTTCCCTTCGGGATGAGGACCTTCTTATCGCGAAGATCGAGCGAACCCATCGACTTCATCAGCTCACCTGCATTGAATTTCCCGGGAACAAAATCGGGAGTAAAACCAGCTTCTTCGATTGTGGACTTGGTCTGGCTTCCGATCGCGATAATCGACGGCCTGCGGCGCAGTGCCGGATCAGGTTTAAATAGGCGAAAGAAATTCAACACTGCATTCACGGACGTGAAGACAGCGTAATCATAATTCTGGAAACCATTGATGTGAATGAACTCTTCCGCGGAGGGATCCACCGGTTCGATCTTGATGGTGGGCACAACGATAACGGTCGCGCCGAGCTTCTTCAGGCCCGCGACAATTGAGGCCGACTGTTCCTCGGTCCTTGTGACGACAATTCGTCTGGGCCTCCTGAAATGCCTGCTCGAAGAAAAGACTAGCTCGTCTTTCATACTCGTCTGAAAACCCTTCTCATCGGAGTCTCAATCCGAAGAGTTCCGCGGATCGGATGCGGCTCTTATTTCATCGAGAATCTTGTCGGCACCCATCGACAGAAGCCTGTCTGCAAGTTCCGTCCCCGTGCGCACCGGGTTGCTCAAATCGAAGTCGACGGAGTCTTTGATAAGTGTCTCGCCATCGATGGACGCAACCATACCGGTGAGTTTTTTCTGCTTCAATGAAGTGTGAACGCCAATAGGAACCTGGCATCCTCCCTCCAGCCGGCCGAGGAATGCCCTTTCTGCCAGTGCCGCAGTCCTTGAATCCGCGCTGTCGAAACCCAGGAGATTCTCTTTGACTTCGGCATCGGCGCTGCGCGATTCGACGCCGATTATTCCCTGCCCGACCGCCGGAAGCATGACTTCGGGTTCCAGTATCTCCGTAACCCTGTCAGCCATTCCAAGCCGTTTTATGCCCGCGTAGGCAAGCATCATCCCGGCATAACCTTCCTCTTCCAGTTTGCGCAGGCGGGTATTCAGGTTTCCGCGCATCTCAGCCAGGTTAAGATCGCTTCGAAGGTGAAGGAGCTGAGAGCGGCGCCTGAGACTTCCGGTTGCGACGGTTGAGCCCTTAGGCAGCTCCAGGAGTTTCATCCCGTCCTGTGCAACAAGAGCGTCGCGGACGTCCTCGCGCGTCCCGAATGCGGCGATTTCCAGCCCGTCAGGCAATTGGGTCGGCAGATCCTTCAGACTGTGAACCGCGCAGTCTATTTCGTTTTCGAGGAGAGCCTTTTCTATCTCTTTTGTGAAAAGTCCCTTGTCGCCAATTTTGGAAAGAGGAGAATCCAATATCTTGTCGCCGGTCGTCTTTATGGTCCTGACCTCGACCTCGAATCCCCTGGAGTTTCTCCGGAGATAATCGGCCACCAAATTCGCCTGGTAAAGGGCCAGTTGACTTCCACGGGTCCCAATTCTAATCTTCTTCATTTTTCTTTCCGTCGGATTCATCGGACAATCCGAAAAGAGACTTCATCAGCTTGACCCTGTCGACAATCGAGGTGCCGTTTTCCACATTCTTCAGGTTCGTTAGAGGCTCGTGAAGAATCTTGTTCACCATTGCACGGGTTATCTCTTCGACGATGTCGGTTTCGGTTCCGTTCATCTTGTTCTTGAACCGCTTAATTTCCTCGACCCGCATCTTCTCAATCTTGTCTCGAAGCATCTTGATGGTCGGGCCGACTTCGAGCGAGTTGTACCACTTTATGAAATCGTTCAGCTCTTCGTCGACGATCCGTCTCACCGCCGGGATTTCCGAGCGTCTCATTTCGATGTTTTTCTGGACAATCAGGTTGAGGGAGTCTATGTCGTTCAGGAACACGTTGGCGATTTTCTTGACGTTCGGATCGACGTTTCGTGGCACTCCGATGTCGATAATCAGGAGAGGCCTTGTTTCCCTCCCCTTCATCCCTGCCACGACCATGTCTCGTGTCAGGACATGATCCGACCCGCCGACGCTCGAGATGATAATGTCTGCCTGTGAAAGCGTCTGAGGAAGTGCATCGAGCGGCATCGCTTCACCGATGCTCAGCTGCTCCACGAGGTTCTGAGCTCGTTCAAGAGTCCTGTTCACCACAAGCAGGCGGCCGATCTCTTTCGGCTTAAGATCCTTCGCTGCAAGTTCAGCAGTCTCGCCGGCCCCGATCAGCATCGCCGTCTTCCCCTTCAGATTGCCGAAAATCTTCTCGGCGAGCTCGACCGCGGCATAGCTGACTGAAACCGCCCCTTCGGAAATCCTTGTTTCCGTCTTGACCCTTTTTCCCACTTTGAGCGCGGTTTGACAGGCATGGTGCATCACTGTACCGATCATCCCGAGCTCAACCCCTGTGTTATACGCTTCTTTCACCTGACCGAGAACCTGGATGTCGCCGAGCATGAGAGAGTCCGCTCCCGTTGCCACTGCAAAGAGATGCCTTATCGCTTCGTAACCTTCGAAGGTCTCGAATTCAACATTGAGCTCATCGTCCCTGAGCCTCTTGCCCTCGCGGATAAGGCGGTAAAGGTGGTCGTGTGTCTCCGGTGCGTCGGACGGAATCAGGTAGAGTTCAGTCCTGTTGCATGTCGACACTATCAGCGATTCGCGTGAGAGGGACTTTATCCTCTCGGAGATATCCCGAATCTCCTCTGAGTTGTAGTATATCTTCTCGCGCGCCTCGACGTTTGCGGTCCTGTGATTTATCGAAACCGCTGTTAATCTTAGCATCTATTTATTGAAAATTGTGAAAACTATGTAGAATGTTTACTACTACCATTGAAGCGATCGTCAGAACAAAACCGACCATCGACAGAATGACAACAGTACGTCCCGTCCATCTCATCGCTTTGCGCGATACAAGTGCCGCGAAGTATATCACCCACACAATGTCCGTGATGATCAGCTTCGGATCCGAATAGGAAAAGTCGTCGATCGTCTTAGGGAGCCAGACGTAGCCTATCAATATTGCAACGGTAAGAAAGGCAAAGCCGAGTATTATCGATGCATAAGTCAGTTTTTCCAGTGTCTGGAGATTCGGAAGTTTCCGGTAGACGATCCCGAACCTGCTCGACCGGATTTCATGGTACATCATCAGGTACAACCCGCCGTAGACAGCCGAGATCGCAAGCGCGCTGTAACCGAGCATGGCGCTCGCTACGTGTAAGCCGAGCACGCTGGACTTTAACACGGGATTCAGATGAACATCGTCCTTTATGAATGCCGCGGATACCACCTCAAACAGCAGTGCCAGGGAGAGAATGAACATCCCTGTGTCCTTGACGTGCGTCCTCGCTTCGATGAAAAGGTAGGCCCCGCCTATCGTAAACGAGATGACACTCATGATTTCGAATACGTTTGTCACCGGCGGATGACCCGTCCAGAGTGTCCGGGCCAGAAGGTAAATAATCTGGACGATCAATGTCGCGACGAGGAACTTCGTCCGGTTCCTGATGCCGAACTGCTCATCAAGAAAGAACGCCAACCCGTAGACAAAAATCGTGAACAGATAAAGGACAGGCAGGGAGATTTTCAACAAATCCACGAAATATTCAAGCATGATTCTTTAAGTTAGGAAAGGGTGCCCCAAACTTCAACACCGCCCGCACCGCCTTTCGGTAGACATCGGTCTACAAAGATACAACTCACACTTGACTTATAAATTCCCTGCGAATAAATTTGAGTGCT
>JBJKPN010000010.1:0-7420 GCA_046706365.1 Candidatus Kryptoniota bacterium
CCTTCGTCTACTTTTCTTCGGAGAAGTCTGATAAATGCGTCGACCACGTTGCTGCGCGGATCGAAGTTCAAGTCCCACACGTGCTCGGCAATCTCGGCGCGGCTGACGATGCGCTTCCTGTTGAGCAGCAGGTATTCGAGGAGAGCAAATTCTTTCCCCGAGAGCCTTAAATCCTTTCCGGATTTGAATGCCTTCCTTGCCGCAGTGTCGAGCTCGATTCCACGGCATGAGAGAATTGTCGTCTTTTCATCGAGCGACCTGCGAGCCAGCGCGCGCAGCCTGGCGAGAAGTTCGCCGGCATGAAACGGCTTGGGCAGATAGTCGTCCGCGCCGGTGTCAAGTCCCTTTATCCTGTAGTCGACTTCGTCGAGTGCGGTAAGCATCAGGATCGAAGTCGAAATTTTCTCCTTTCGGAGCTGCCTGCACACCTCAAAACCGTCTATGTCGGGAAGCATGATGTCCAGCACGACAACATCGAAATCGTTCGTCTTTGCCAGGAACACTGCTTCTTTTCCGGACGCGGTCGCGTCGACGGCAAAGTTCTGCGTTTTGAGCAGCTTCACCAGCGTCCGCTGAAGGCTGCGGTCGTCCTCGACTAGCAGGACTCTCATTTCACTCTCTTGAGAAATACATACAACATCGGAAGCTCGAACAGCAGCAGGAAACTGGACAAAACAAATCCACCAATGACCGCCACCGCCAGAGGCTGCTGCATCTGTGCCCCTGCACCGATTCCCAGTGCCAGCGGCATAAGCGCGAGCACGGCTGCAAATGTCGTCATGAAAATCGGCCTTGCCCTTACCTTGCAGGCTTCCACCACGGTGTCTATTGTGTACCCGTTTTTCGCACCGAGCTCCTTGATCATATGCACAACGAAAACTCCGTTCTCCTGGACAATTCCCACCATCATTATCATGCCGACAAAGCTGGAAATATTGAACGTTATGCCCGTTACCAGGAGGGCCAGCAGTACGCCGAACAAAGAAGTCAGGTTCGTCAGGAGCAACACAAGTGGTATCGTGAAATTCTCAAATTCCAGAATGATGACCGCGACGACCAGAAGCAAGGCCGCGACCATCACAAAGAGGAGGCTTGCAAACGATTCCTGCTGGCTCTCGTACAATCCGCCGAAGCTGTAACTTACCCCCTGGGGAAGCAGCAGGTTTGCGTTAAGAGTTTTCTTGATATCGCGGATTGTGCTGCCGAGGTCCCTTCCGGAGATCCTAGCAGTAACTGCAAGCATAGGCTTTAGATTCTCCCGGTCGATCTCGCTCTGTCCCTTAAGAATATCAACGGTCGCAATGTTATCCAGTGGGACATAAAAACCGTTTGGCGACCGCAGCCTAACGGATTGGATATCCTGGAGAACAGTGTGGTATCGATTCGGGTACCTGACCCTTACGCCGATGAGTTTTTCCCCCTCTAACACATAGGTTTCGGCGTTACCATTCATTATAGTATGCAGTTGAGATTCGACGTCGGACATCGTGAACCCTGCTCTTGCGGCAAGGACGGGGTCCGGATGAATTACGATTGAAGGTCCGCTTATCGTTATTCCGTTGAATACGTCCACAACGCCGGTAACCCTCGAAATGAGGTCAGCGACTTCCTGCGCTTTTTGCTCAAGCACCGCCTGGCTGGGTCCGAAGAGTTTTATCTGTATAGGTGCAGGCGAATTGGTCAGATCGCCGATTAAGTCCTGCATCGCCTGACCGAAATCGATGCGCAGCGCTGGCTCCGTCGCCTCAATTCTGCGTCTGAGTTCATCCATTATCTGAAACACGGAACGAGTCCGGTTGCTCTTGAGTTTTATCAGGAAGTCGCCGTTGTTCGGCTCAGTGATATAGAATCCTAACTGCGTGCCTTCCCTTCGTGAGTATGACTCCACTTCGGGGACCGACATTATTATCTTCTCAACCTTCATGAGTATCCTGTTCGTCTCTATCAGCGAAGTCCCAGGCGGCGACTGGAAGTCCAATACGAACGCCCCCTCATCCATCTTCGGCATGAAGTCTGAGCCTATGTTGCCGTACAGCAGAAATGTTCCCGCGAGGAGTATGAAGGCGGCTATCAAACCCACATAGCTCCTTTTGAGGAGCGATTGCATCACCTTGCCGTACCAGTTGGCGATTCTGTGCTTCCCTTTTTCCTCTCTGGCCGCTTCAAGCTCAACGTCCTTTTTTCGTATGAATGCCTCCGAGAGCATCGGAACAAAAGTCAGCGAATAGACCATGGAAACGATGAGAGAAATAGCCATGGTAATGGCAAGTGGCTTGAAAAAGGCGCCGGTGACGCCGTAAAGGAATGCAAAAGGTGCGAACACGATGATGGAGCTGAAACTCGATCCGATTACTGCCGGGAGAAGTTCTCGCATTGACTCTGCAACTGCCCGACTGATGCTTTCTTTTTCACGGCGCATCGTCCTGAAAATGTTCTCAATCATCACAACATTATCATCGATCACCAATCCGACTGCCGCCGCAATTCCTCCCAGTGTCATTATGTTCAACGTGTCGCCGAGGGCATACAGGAAAAGTACCGAAGTGGCGAAAACGGCTGGAACAGTTATCACGGCCACCGATCCGATCCGGATGCTTTTCAGGAACACGAAGATTATTATTATGGCAAGAAATAAGCCGATGAGAATCGAATCTCTGGCGCTGCCGATGGAGCTGCTGATGAAATCCCCCTGGTCGTAAAAGTATTTCACCGTAACACTGGAGGGAATTTGATTCTTCAAACCCGCCAGCGCCGCTCGAACCTGTTTTCCGATATTTACAGTGTTCCCCCCCGGCTGACGGATTACATATACCAGCACTCCCGGTTTTCCGTCGGCCGTTATGCGAACGTACACGATCTTCTCCGAAGGCTTCACGGTCGCAATGTTTCCGACGGTTATCGGAGTGCCGTGCTCGAACGATATGACAGTGTTTCGGATGTCTTTCAATCCCTTGTAAAGTCCGTCGACAAGCGTGAGATAAATCTGATAGTTACGCTGCACAAGCCCGGTCGCGGCTACAAAGTTCGTCTTGTTGATGGCCTCCGTTACCTGATCAACGTTCAGCCCGTAGCTTTGAAGCTTCTGCGGGTCGACCTCGACAAGGAATTCACGCTGCCTCCCCCCCTGTACGCGGACCTCGGCTATTCCGTTTATCCTGGTGAGCACGGGCCTTATGGTGTAGTAGGCCAGGTCCCGGAGCTGGACCTGATCGAGAGAATCGGAGACAAGGCTGAACCCCTCGATGGGGAATACGGTCGCGTTCATCCTTGCAATCTGAATTGAGACGGTGGAGGGAAGCTGGTTTCTTATTCCGGCGACCTGACCCTGCAGCAATTCCATCGCCTGTATGATGTCGGTGCCCCATTTGAAATTCACGTCAATCTCTGATGATCCCCTACTCGTCGCAGAACGTACGAGGGTTACTCCCGGTATCGCTCTGGCGGCTTCCTCAAGTGGTCGGGTAACATCTATCATCATCCTGCTCGCAGGCTCTTCGCCGTTGTCGGCGAGCATGACTATGCGGGGGAAGTCGATGTTTGGAAACAGTGAGATTGGCATTTGGAAAAGGGTGACGAGCCCGCCGATGCTAAGGATTGCAACGATAAAGAATATTCCTTTTCGATGCGAAGAAATGAATTCGTAAAATCTCATCTTATAGACAATAATTCAGTTATTGACAACCGTGACGGAAGTAGAATCCGGAAGGCCGTACCCCCCTTCGGTAGCTACCATGTTGCCGGGCTTGACACCGGCGGTAATCTCAATGCTGGAGGAATCAGACAGTCCAACCTGTACCGGAGTAAGGAGAGCAACAGAGTCCCCTTGGACTTTCCAGACGAAGTACTGGTCGAGTTCGTCATTATGGTAAACTGCAAGCTTCGGCACCAGGACCACGGACCTTGCTTCGCCTATTTTGATCTGGACATTACCGAAGGTGCCGGCGACGACCAAGGGTGGGATAGAATGAAGGTCTATCCTTACCTGTATGCTCTGGGTATTCGGATCCGTAGCCGGGTTGATCGCCCGCACGGTTCCATAAATGGGGGAAATATTCATCCCGGGTATTGAAACAACGGCAAGCTGGCCGGGGCTGATGGAGGCGACGTAGTTTATAGGCACGTTCGCGACAAAGTATTCGCTGTTGAGATCGACCACTTCAACAAGGTTCGTACCCTGATCAACCAATTCTCCTTCGGTCGCGAATCTTTGTATAATCGCACCCGAAAAAGGTGCGGTAATCGAAGCGATCGCCGCCGTGTTTTTGGCAAGATGAACGGCTTCTTCAGCCTGAGCCTTCTCAGACGGAGTTACAGCCTGAGCGAGCAGCTCCCTTGCACCCGTTATAGCCGCATAGGATTCCTGGGAGAGCACCTTCACGAGCAGCTGGCCCTTGTGAACCACGTCCCCTTCCAGCACGTAAACCTTGAGCACCTTCCCCGGTATCGTGGATTTTACCTTCTCGTCGCGCAATACCTCAAAGGAGCCGGTCGCCTTCACCATGTCATCAATGGATCCTAATCTGGCAGGAGCCACCTTAACCGTGGCTCGAGGCTTTACATCAACGTCGGCGTTGTTGTCTTTTGAACTGCATCCTGTTAGAAGCCAAGCAGAACAAATAGTTGCCACTATTATAAAAATCTTTTTGATCATCCTCAGTAAGCTCCGGAAAAGTTTATCCTGTTCAACTTCAAAACACTCATCGTTCTGGCCGCGCGCGCCTCTTCGAGCGCCATCTTGATCTGGTTCACCATCTGTATGGCATTCAGGACTTCCAGGCTCAAACCGGTGCCTCCTGCATACTGAGCCTTCGAAAGGAGCATATTGTGTTCCGCAACGACTAGGTTCTCCTTGAGAGCTGTGATTTGTGAATCGGCTTTTGCAATGTCGTTCCTCGTGTAATCGAACTGGCGCTCAAGAACGCTTCTGGAGTATTCGTTTTGCAAGGCTATGCTTTTTGCGGAAGCCTCTGCCGCGTGATAACTGTCCTGCAATGAACCGAATGTAAACACAGGTACTGAAACCGAGATGCCCACTTCAGCACCAATCACATTTGCCAAGCCATTCTCAATCGTGGGAAGCGAGGCTAACGCGCCTGCATCCGCGTTTACCGAAACGGTCGGCCGCAGTCTTGCCGCTGCAATCCGGGCATCCAGCTTAGCCTGTTCGAGTACGAGTTCCTGAGAAGCGAGGTCGACGTTTCGGGCCGCATTAAACTTCGTATCAAATGAAATTGAAGGCATGACGGTGTCCACGTTCGACACTTCCGAAGTGGGAAGGCCGGACGCCTGCGCGAGAACAATCAATGCATTTGTGTAGGAGACTTTTCGGCTGTTTATGTCTATCCCGGCGTTGTTAAGGTCGACTGTCGTCTTCAACACATCAGTCTCACTTCCGAGACCGGAAGCGTGAAGCTGGTTCACCAGCCGTAGATAATCGCTCAAAGATCGAAACTCCTGTTCCGCTACGTTCAGTTCTCTTTTTTCCCGTACAGCAGCAACATATGCCGACGAGACGGAGTAAATTATATCTGCTCTGACTTGGCTTTGGTTCACGGCTCCTTGTTCTACCTGTGTTCCGCCCTTCCGGATTTCAAGAGATCTTGCGCCCCCGTCGTAAATTGTATAAGATCCGATGACCTGAGCGCCGACTTCCCCACCGTTCGTAATAGCCGGATCATAACCGGGTGGAACGATTAGATGAGAACCGACCCCAATCTGCGGGTAATATCCCTTCCTGATAGCTTCACTGCTGTACCCCGCCGATGCCGCCTGTTGCGCAGCCGAACCGACGAGCGGATTCTCCTTCAATGCCGCGGTGAGATAATCCGACAAAGAGATAAGCTTTACTTGAGCCTGAGCCCGAGACGCGACAAATACAAAAATCACGGTAACCAATTCCGCGATAATTCGCTTAAACTTCATTTCCTGATTTTCATTCCAAGTAATTATGAATTGGAGAGGCAATAAAAATCGTCAACGACGACACCTACTACCTCTCCAAATTTAAAAGATAATTGGCCTTAGTCTCCAGCCATTCATCAGTCTTTTTCGTGTGCCTCTTCAGAACCTTCCTCAGTAAAGACCTTGAGCACTTTGCCGCTCTCAGGGCTGATCCACACCTCTTTGTTCGTCTTACCGGACTTCACATCCAATGACCAGATAAACATGCCGGATTCGTGCTCGAGCTCGGCCTCCGTCACTTTTCCGCCAGGCACCGCCTTCAGCGCAATCTTCTCGGCCTCTGCTTTCGTCACTTTGGCCTTGCCAGCCTCCTCCGCCTTTTCGTCTTTCTCATTCATCATGGATTCGCTCGAAATCTTGATCACCTTGCCGGACATGGGGTCGACCCACACCTCTTTTATTAGGCTTCCGCTCTTAACGTCTAGGGACCAGATGTACTTGCCGGATTCATGTTCATACTCGGCACTGAGTATTTTACCGCCTTTGACTGCGTTCACCGCTACAACTTCGGCCTGCTTTTTTGTCACCCTCGGTCTCTGCTGTGCCATGACGGAACACGGCAGGACTAAAGCAACCGCAAGCGAAAGAAACAGAAACGTCTTCATACTACGCCCTTTCTTGTTTTTACCAATCTAGTACCATGGCATGAAACAAACGTGAAAGCAGGACACTAAATCGCCACCTTCAGAGTGCATCACGGCCTGATTGATTTCCCCAGTCATCTTACCGGAGCCACTTCCAGAACGACAAACGAATTCTCCTTCATTGTGGGCCGCGGATGCGGGTGCTCTGCTGTCGGCGCCGGCGGCGCGTTAAACTCGGCAGTCGGAAGAAAAAGATGGTGCGTCTTCGTGTCTATGGTTATGGTCCTCGCCCCAAGCCGGGTCGGGAACTGATCGAGTACCTCGAACTTGTCTTTCCCTTCTTCCTGAACGATCGTGAGAGTTCCTTCGCCGTTCGAGCTGTATGCCCTGTGAAGAACAGGGTCGTACGCCGCGCCGTCGACTCGCCCTCCTATCGGAAGCGTGGTTATCACTTTCCCGTCGAGTGCGTTCATGACGACCATCAGTTTGTTGTGGCAGACCGAAAACAGGATATGGTGGCGCGCGTCGATCGCCAGCCCGCTCGGATGCTCGCCCGGCGCAAGGGGCCAGACATGTTCTATCTTCATCGTCTTCGGATTTATCTCGTCGATCTGGCTGTTGTCTTCGATATTGATGTAGATCCTCCCATGACCGTCAGTGGCTGAAAACTCAGGCCGGCCGGAGAGCTTGATGGTACCGATCACTTTGTCCGTCCTGGCGTCTATGACGGTGGAATTGCCAGTTCTGCCGTTGCAAGTGAACACCCTTTCCGAGAACGGGTCGTACAAGATCGCATCGGGGTCGCGCCCGGTCACGGGTATTTTCGCAATCACTTTCAGTGTCTTCAGGTCGAAAACGGTAACCGAAGAATCGGC
>JBJKPN010000011.1:0-5121 GCA_046706365.1 Candidatus Kryptoniota bacterium
ATCGTTCGCGCCGAATTCGTAAACCTTCCTCTCGATCACTACACTCTCGTCTGCACCAGGCCTGATGACGGCGGGAAGGTCTATTACCGGGAAACAGTCGCGCGAAATCACTGAGCATCCCGTATGTCCATCGACCGATCAGAGAAAGGTCATGTTGAAATGAAGAACCATCTCGTGCTTTCGTTTATTGCGCTTCTGGCGATGGGCTTCGCTTCCTGCAGCAAAAATACTTCACAACCGGTCGGCTCTGAACCGGCCGCGACTGTTGGACAGGTCCCGGGCTGTGTGTCGGCCGGTCTCTACAAAACGGCTTCAACAGGCGACGGCTTGTCATATGAATTCAGCAAAGAGAGGTTGTCGCTGGATTTTCTTCTGCCGGACAACTGCACTTCCGATTCCATCAGGTTTGCTACATCACATAAGATCTCGGGCGACACGATTTTCATAGTCTCGGTGGATACCGCGACCGCAAACGCGCGTTGTCCATGTACTTACCTGATACATGCCGGGTTCGAAAACCTTCCGCTCGACAGGTACTTCGTTGTTTGCACGAGGATCGATGACGGGGCTGAAACCGTGCCGTACAGCCAGTACGTGTACCGCGACGACGCGAAGGGGACAGCCGAGCAGGTCGTCTACTCCAACGACTTCGAGTCGCCCGCGGATACTGTCGGATGGGTCGGCTACGGCTCCATGCAGTTGCGTGACGACGTTCCACCGGGCGGCGGCAGGTATTCGCTCTTCGTGTCTGGAGGATGCATCGGCCCTCACGCGTCGTTCAGAATAATGAAAGCTTCGGGGGACAGCCGCTTCATACTGAGATTTTGGGGAAAGAGACTGATCAACGGAGGAGGCGTAGGACTAGGCTTCAGCGAAAGCCCGACCGGTGGGATCGGTGTCAGCGTGGCCGACTCGACGTGGACTCATTATGAATCGCAGGATATTCTCTACTGTCCAGCCGATTCGAGCCTGTGGCTGACGATGGTCTCCGGGGGATTCATCCCCGGAGCGATGCTCGTCGACAATATCGAAGTGGTACAGGTGAAATAACGGTCTGTGCCTTCCTTTCCACTTTTCTTATATTGATCTGACAATACAGGAAGGAGGGCCGGATGGACTACAAGAGACTGTCGGCGCTTGTCGACGCCAGCAGGCAGGCTTATCTCGACGAACTTGCCGGCATAATAAGGATAGAAAGCATCTCTGCCGATCCGTCGAAAAAAAGCGAAATGGTTCGGTGTGCCAGGACGATTTCCGGCATGATGGAGGAGGCCGGTGTCGAGAACGTGCGGCTTTTCGAAACTGACGGTAATCCTCTCGTGTACGGAGATCATATTCACGCGGAAGGGAAGCCGACGGTGCTTGTGTACGGGCATTACGACGTCCAGCCTGTCGATCCGCTCTCCGAGTGGGAGACTCCGCCGTTCGAGGCGACCGTACGCGGAGACGATCTTTTTGCCCGGGGCTCCAGCGACGACAAGGGACAGCTGTTCATGCATATCAAGGCGTTCGAAGCTTTTCGAAAGCTGAACGAATCGCTTCCCGTCAATCTCAAATACATTTTCGAAGGCGAAGAGGAAATCGGAAGCATTCATCTCGAACCGTTCATCAGGTCTCATACGGAACTCCTCAAAGCCGATGTCGTCGTGATTTCTGACACCGCCATGTATGGCCGCGACATGCCCACGATCTGCTACGGCTTGCGCGGAATGTCTTACCTGGAGATGTCGGTGGAGAACGCCCGGGTCGATCTTCACTCCGGTTCTTTCGGCGGCGCGGTCGAGAACCCGGTCCACGTGCTGGCCGATATCATATCGCGTCTTCACGACAAATACGGGCGGGTGACGATTCCGCATTTCTATGATGATGTCCTCGATCTATCCACTGAGGAGCGAAACGAAATCGCCAGGCTCCCTTACAGCGATGAGGAGTTCCTCAGGCAGTCGGGCGCCGTGGCACCTTACGGCGAGTTCGGCTACTCAACCAACGAAAGACTCTGGATAAGGCCGACTCTCGATGTCAACGGAATATATGGTGGATTTACAGGCGAGGGAGCAAAAACCATAATACCCTCCAGGGCCACTGCCAAGATCAGCATGCGACTCGTTCCGAACCAGAGCTCTTCAACCGTACTGGATTTGTTTGAGAATTACATTAATCAAATCGCTCCGCCGACCGTAAGAGTGACGGTGAGAAAAATGCACAGCGGAGAACCCGTGCTCACCCCGATAGATCACCCGGCAGTCAGGTCTGCCTCCGTGGCCCTGGAGCGGGTGTTTGGCCGGAAGCCGTATTTCATTCGAGAGGGAGGCTCCATCCCAGAGGTTCTCACTTTCCAGCAGGCGCTCGGCGCGCCGGTTGTCCTGCTCGGCTTCGGCTTACCAGATGAGAACAGTCACGCCCCGAACGAGCATCTTTACCTGAGGCATTTCTACGATGGGATCAAAACAATAGCACTGCTGTATGAAAAGCTTGCGGGCTGATTTTCCGGTTGGAGACAAGCGGAACTCGTAACTCACACCCAACAAAGAAAACGACCGTCGCTTCTCGCGCAACGGTCGCTCTCGTCAACTTCCTGCCGATTATTTTGATCTAGCTTCCTGCTATCCTGCCGGCCTTAATCTCATCCACAATCCTGTCGGCATGGTAGATGTATTTCAGAGCCTGCGGGATTGCGTTCGAATGAACACCGACCGCGCGATTCACCGAGGGGAGGAAGATGAAACTGCCGGGGAGGCTCTCTATGTTGCCGTCGAAGATTAAGCCGACAAGCTGCTGCTTCTCGTTTATCACGGGACTTCCGGAGTTGCCGCCGATGATGTCGCTCGTCATGACGAAATCGAGCGGAGTGCTGAGGTCGAAACCGGCGGGCGGATTAGTCCAGTCGGGGGGAAGGCTCCAGGGGAACTCCTTGCCAAAACCATAGTACCTGTTGTACATCCCGTAGAACGTTGTCATCGGCGGAGCGATCGTTCCGTTGTAAGGATATCCTTCGACCACGCCGTCCGCGATCCTCAGCGTGAACGTTGCGTCGGGCGGAATCGACGTGCCGTAGACGTCGAAAAGCGCCCTGCCGAGCAGAGCATTGTTGGCTGTCTCCTCGGCGATCAGCTTGTCGTATTCTGTCCCGGTCCTGGCTGCAAGGGGGAGAGTTTTCACGATGAAACGGATAAAGGGGTCGTTTGAGCGAAGAATGCTTCCGGGGTCTCCGCTCAATATCGAGGCGACGGCGGCGCTGTCCGTCAGTAAGGTTGATGACGTCAGCAAGCTCGCGGCTTCCTTCGGAGTTCTGCCGTCGAGCAGTTCATTCAATGCGGCGTTATGTGTTCCGAAAACCGATTGCATAAATTCGAGCTGAACCTCGAGGAGCTGTTTCTCCAGGGCTGCGCTGAAATCGGGAGGGAAAATATCCTTCTTAAACGAGGCTAGCTGCTCGCCTTTCAATTCGTCGGATCGCATACTTTCCGGAAGCTGCATTTCTTCGGCATAACCGACCAGAGAAAAGGCTATCCGGAAGTACGCCGATCTTCCCCTCCCCGCAAAGTCTAATGCCGAGTACCTCCCGAACAGCTCTTGCTTCCGTCGCTCTATGCTCCGGAGATTCTGCCATACGCGCCCATATTTCTCTTCGAGCGCAGGATTCTTCTCAACCTCCGAAATGAAGTTTCGCTCAAATGCTTCTTTCCTCGCCATAAGATATGGGTCCCGCAGCCCCGCGAGCATGCCGGTATAGGCTTTTAGAGAATTGGATGTCAGAAAAAGCCGCGTCTGATATTTCGTTTTCATATCCGGATGTTCGGCCAGGAAATTCTTGTAGATCGATTGAAGCCTCTCGAGTAATCCGACAGTGTAGGGATAACTGCAGTCGCGGTTGAACTTCAGCTGAGCCGCCGAGATCAGGCGGCCTGTCCTTCCGGGATTTCCTATGACGAAGACCGGTTCTCCTTTGGCCGCCCCGTCGGGGCTCCACTTGAAATAGTGGTCGGTGTGGAGCGGTTTGCCGTTGCTGCCGTAGATCCTGAACAAAGCGCAGTCGAGGTCGTACCGGGGATATGTGAAGTTGTCGTAGTCGCCGCCGAAGTACGCGATCATCATCTGCGGCGCGAATACCAGACGGACATCGGTATATCTGTGATAACCGTAGAGCGAGTACTTACCACCGTTGTAGAAAGTGACGACCTGGAACACCATCGAGTCCGCAGGATTTGATTCTTTATATCCTTTCCAATAGGCGCGCTCTATCCGGCGCATTTCCGCTCTACCATTGGCGACTTTCTCCACGTCCGTGGCGCCCGTGTTGAAAGCTTTCCGGACTTCGGGAGTTACATCCTTGATGAGCACGAGCTGATCGGCGTACATCCCATCCACTTTTCTCTCGTCGCCGAGTGTGGCAGCGCAGAAACCGCTGTCGGTCAGATCTTCCCTGGGCCGGTTGACCTTGTCGAGGGCGAATCTCGCGCAGTGGTGGTTGGTGAGCACAAGACCGTCTTCCGATATGAAGGACGCCGAGCACCCCGGCAACCGCAGTGCGGCAAGTCTGGCGTCTGCGAACCAGGCCGAGTCTGGCGCGAAGTGATACTCGTCTTCGAAGTAGGCGGTAGGCGGAAAATCGAATGTCCACATCCTGCCGTTGTCAAATCTTCCCGCAGTCACCGTGTCGGGATTGAAGAACAAACCGCTGTCTGATCTCGTGGAGACATAGGGAGAGCATCCGGCGATGAATAGTAATGCCGACAAGACAAACGTTGTCGGATGAGTTAATCGAACTGGTCGCATTTTTCGCCCCTTGACTTGTTTATCATTACTTAATGAATGTAATCCAAAAAATTGATTGTTCCTGTGACGAATTCCGTGGCACCCGCTTCCGGAGTCTGTAGTCGGGAAGCGGCGTGGAACGGGGAACGGTTTGAATGTTGTTATTTCTGCCTCTGGTTGATATATTTCCGCAGCCGAAGGAGTCATCTATCGAGCCCTTGGGCCTTCGGGTTACGAGTAAGGCATACCAAATAGAGGAGCGCAACAATGCATTCAAGAATTGTTAAAGAATTTCTGATCGTTACTTTTCTGGCGGTTACGTTTGCGGCTTGCCAGAAGAGCAAGCCCGTCCCGGTCCCGCAGATG
>JBJKPN010000012.1:0-7386 GCA_046706365.1 Candidatus Kryptoniota bacterium
ATGCTAATCAGCGTGTTGGAAGGATACTGTCCGATTTAGAACACCGGCGTCCGATTGCGGACAGCACTTCTATTCCCGTACTCTCCGCAGATCGGGCGGTTAAAATCAAAAGTGAAAAGTCAAAAATTCATGTTGTCAGTTGAAATGCGGGCCGGCGTCATTTGTTCTTCGACAGACTGCGGCCGCTCTCAATGTGAGAGGCTGGTCGTACCACCGACCGATGATGTAACCGACTTCTCCGGACGCCGCCCTCCCGGGCGTTTACCCGGTACTCCCCGCTTCTTGCGCCGGGTTCTCAGGAAAAGTATCGGGACGATGCAAAATATCATCACGGCAAATGCGAACAGGAATGCGTCGTCAGTTGCCTGAACGACCGCCTGTCGCGACACGCTTGACAAAATCAGTGCCTTTCCCCTTTGCATCTCAATACCGGACGAAGCGCTCATAACCTGTGTCGCAAAATACTTCAGGTGGCTCAGGACATTTTGGAATGCCGGTGAATACTGATTAACAGACTGACCGTCTATGGCCGCGTGGAAAAGCGTCCGCTCCGTCAAGAGGGTGCCGATTATCGCCACGCCGAAACTCCTGCCCACCTGTCTTATCACGTTGAGCATACCGGAAGCCTGCGCCATATCCCTCTTCCCGATATCCGTCAGTGCGATCGTGCTGAGCGGCGTGAAGATAAGGGCCATTCCCAAGCCGCGGAGGTAAATGGAAATCTCTATCTCGGCAGGCATCGAGAAAAGAGAAAGAAATGCATTCAAGTACCAGCTCCACGCCAGAAGGACAATTCCTGCTATCGCAATGATTTTCGGATTCATTTTGTCCGTCATGACACCGGCGAGCGGCCCGAGTAGTCCCTGGATTATCCCCATCGGCAGGAAGATCATGCCTGCCTGGAAAGCCGTATATCCGAGCGAGACCTGGAGATAGAGCGGCAATAAGAAAATGCTCCCGAACACAGAGAGACCGAAGATGAAGAAGACCAGGTTAGACATGGCGAAGTTGAAGCTCTTGAAAAGCTTCAGCTCGATCATGGGATGTTTCGAAGTAAGCTCGTTCACCAGGAAGACGACGAGTGATACGCCCGCGATCACAAAGTTGGTCACAATGAAAGTCGACGTCCATCCGCCGGTGTTCCAGTCGGCATTGCCGTCTGCCAGGGCGAGGAGCAGCGTCGTGAGAAATGCGGTCATCGACACGAAACCGAGCAAGTCAAACTTATGCGACTTCTCTGCCTTATACTCTCTCAGGATCGCCCAGGTGGCGATCACGCCCAGGATGCCGATGGGCACGTTGATGAAAAAGATCGAGTTCCAGCTGAACCTGTCGACGAGATACCCGCCGATAACCGGGCCGAACGATGTCGAGCCGGCAGCTGCCACGGCCCAGAATCCGAGGGCCGTACCACGCTGTTCGTACGGAAACTCGTGAAGAACAGCCGCCATACCGACGGGCATAAGCATCCCTCCGCCGATACCCTGGAAGACGCGGAAGAAGATCAGCGCTTTCTCATCCCACGAAATCGCGCAGAGGAAGGAACCAATGGTGAATATGACCAGCGAAAGAGCGAAGATTTTCTTGTATCCGAACCTGTCCGCAAACCATCCCGACGCCGGGAGCAGAACCGCAAACGAGATGAGATATCCGTTCAGGATCCACTCGGCCGTGTCTATAGTAATTCCGAATGCCGCCATTATTTTGGGAAGCGCCACGTTCACTATGTTCGAATCGAGGATGACCATGAACGTGCCGACCATGACGACGGTCAGCACCCACCATTTATATGATGGTCGACCGCTAACGGGACTGCCGGATCGGGATTATTTGCTACTTATTGAATTGTCAGTCTTCATTGTCGCCAGCCATTTGGCAGCGGGCAATTCTCAGGGCGAAAGATTGCACACCGACGACGCGGAAAGGAGCACGAATTGTCACGGTTCTTATTATTCACATCCATACTGAAGCGGAATTCTTCCACCGTAGGGGAACATCGATGGACACAAATATATCGACGTTCGTGCGGGTCTAAAGGTTCGAACCGGAAGGATAATTAGAATCGCACCAGGCCGCGGTGGAAGTAGGCGGCGGCCGGATTATTGATTCAGCAAACCGGACCTGCCTCCATTCTGCGCCTTGTATTGCCCACATTTTTGCCGAAGCAGGAATTTCTCCGCAGGCCGGGTGCCTGGTTTATGCAATACCCGCGGCTATTGATACTTGCTGAAATTGTATCGTTGAGCCAGCTTCGACTTTTCTTCCGGATTCAACGAAGTGAAGTACTTCTTCCAGCCGGGGCAGAAGTTGATATGCCAACGCCAGAATCGCCCCGCAAAGGATTTCGGGTTCTTATCGTATTTTCCCCGGAATGCGCAGTTCTCACAAGTCTGATCTGCCATGTTTTTGCTCCCTGAGATGAATTCTTCTTCTCTCTTTTCGTTGTTGCCTGATCATAGACATATTCATTCTCAATCTCTGCATCGCGCGATGGTCAGTTCATTTAAGTGGTACAGAAGCAAAGTTAATGCTCCCGTCAGGCATTGGCAAACCTTGCCCTGCAGCTTACAGGAATATAGACCGCTCGTCAAGACACGACATAAAGACAGCCCACGCGGCCAGGTTCTCTTGCAGCAGTACTCGGGACGGGACCCTTTTACTTCAGGAGCATCAACTTCCTAACCTGTGTAAACAATCCTGCCTGGAGCTTATAGAAGTAGACGCCGCTTGCAAGCGTACTCCCGTCAAAGCGGACTTCGTGTCTCCCGGCATTCTCGTTCCGGTCCACGACGGTTGCAACGTCTCTTCCGAGAATATCATATACAGCCAGACTGACATGACTATTTTTCGGTAATTCGTAACTGATGATCGTCGACGGGTTGAAGGGATTGGGATAATTCTGTTCCAGCATGAACTTCTTCGGCATTTGAGAAGAATTATCCTTTACGTTTGTTGCATTGTTGTCTTCTTCATAAGCACCGATGTCAACGTTAGTGGCACCATTAGGTAAAGGACGCGGGGTTCCGACGATGTCGGTTTTAGGTACGCCGGGATCGGTCGCCGGGCTGCCGGCCCCCAGAGCAGGGCTGCCGAGTTGAAGATGAAAATCTCCGCTTGTTGAAGGAGCGGTCGAAGGATCAAGAGCGCTTTTGAACAAAGGGTCATTGTCGATATTATGACCATCATCTGTACCCAGTGAAGCTATCCAGGTGTTTGAATTACTTCTGGAATTGGCAACGATGCTGTATGAAAATTCAGGCGAAGATAAGGAATCGGTTCCTGATGCATCTTCAGATGTTGTGCTGTGGTTTGCCTCATTGTTCCAAATAATACTGTTCTCAATTGCAGGGTTACAGACTCCCACAAAACCCACTTCCGAACCCTGATTGTACATTGCCCCGCCGCTTGCTCCGGCATAATTGCCGGTAATAGTGCAATTCATCAGACTATAATTGACAACCGCATCTGCCGCGGTCATTTCCTCGGAACTTATGACTGCTTTTGCAGCGCTCGTTATATTTGAATTGGTAACTACTCTTGCAGCACTTGATAAAATGGAAGAATATGTCGACGTGTCGGCAGCATTGTAAATACCGCCGCCTGATACCTCCGCATAGTTGCCGCTGATTATACAGTTGGTTAAACTTGCCGACAGAGTATCTCCTGGTGACATGGAAAAAATCCCGCCCCCGTTATTACTTGCATAATTGCCGCTTATTCTGCAACCGGTGAAGATCGGCGAAAAAAACGACTCCTGCCCGTTAGAAGATTCGGCAGTATTCAGGTTGGAAATTCCGCCGCCGGAAACAGCAGAATCTCCGCTTATTGTACAATTTGTAAAAGTAGGACCCGGGCCGCATTCCATGTTCGAAATTCCACCGCCAATTCCCGGTACAAGGGTCGACGCAAATGTCAGGGTGACTGCAGTATTTCCGGTAATCTTACAGTCGGTAAAGACAGGAATACACTCGGAGTTCCCGGAGTTAAAATCAAAGATACCGCCGCCGGAACCGGACTTATTATCACTTATTGTGCAACTGTCTATTGTCACATTAATAATTGAAGGATTTGACGAAGCGCCTGCAGTAAAATTTATCATTCCTCCGCCTTCAACAAGACCCAGATTATTGCTGATCACACAATTTTTTATTGTGCCGGTAACTTCACCGGCGGTATTTTCGCCAAAATCAAGAATACAGATCCCTCCGCCCAGGGTTGCTGTATCTTCGCTAATTGTGCAGTCGGTTATATTCAATTTAGTAGTGCCGGAATTTAAGACACATACTCCGCTTCCCCCTATTGAGGATTGCGACGCCTGTGAGTTATTTATCTGAATACCTTCATCATTGTCGCTGATATTGCATTGGTTTAAAGTTGGGCTGCTGTATCCGCCTGTATCACTTAAAATGCATACACCACCGCCTCCCAGGGCATGATTACCTGTAATTGAACAATTGTCTATTATGGGGCTGCATGTACTGCTGCTGGTACTCTCAATCAGAATTCCTCCTCCAACAATACTGTTGTCAAAAGAACTCGAACTCGAGGATATTGTATCCGCCCATCCGTCTTCAATTGTAAAACCGTCTAAGGCAGTTGAACTTCCGGTATTCAAGAAATAGACTACGTGATAACTTATGTTTCCTCCGTTTAGAACGGTCACATTCGTCTTGTAATCACGGCTGTTGAAATTGGTTTCATTACCGGAAAACCCTCCGAATACTTTTACACCATCCGGTATTTGAAACGATATACTGTCTGTAGAAGAAGTTGGATAGTACGTTCCCTCTGCAACCCAAATTGAATCGCCGGGCGATGCGGCATGCAATGCTGATTGCAGATCCGTGTAGGCGTTGGTCCAGGAAGAACCGTTGTCACTTCCCGTAGACTTGGAGTTAACGTAAATAACCTTAGCCAGTGAAAGCCCGCTGCATAATATGGCTGCAATTATAGATAGGCATATCGCCCGAAAGATATACGTCAAGCGCATGTTCAATGAAATAACAAAGCGTTTCATTTTCCTCCCTCTTCTCAGTTAGGAACACTACTATTCCGGTTGATTTCTTCTTTACCTTAGGACCTGATCAATTGAGCAAATCTTCTGAGTCTATAACCTATGAGCGATAACATCAGAAATTTGTTTCCGGTTCAAGACCCTGCCGACGACTCGTTGCGATGCCGGCAACGGGCGCAAAGGCATCAGATCGCAAAAGCAGGCATTTCAGCGAAGGATGAAGATTTTTTTGAAACCGCTCGAAGTGTTATATTTTTGCACTTGCCGAGATGGCGGAACTGGTAGACGCACTGGACTCAAAATCCAGCGAGGCTTAACCCCTCGTGCGGGTTCGATTCCCGCTCTCGGCACAAAGGCTCTAAACAGAATGTTTCAGGCCTTCTCACCGAACTTAATCTGTCCATGAAAGACCAACTCCTTATTCAGCGAGAATATCCACTGAACGTTTTACTGAACACTTTTGTGAACAGTGATCGTGGAAGTCCGGACACGAACTTAGGAGGTTACTATGTTCTTGTTTAGAAGAGCTGGGTATTACCACGTCGAATACCTTGATGGAGGGCCCGGCAAAAAGAGACGGGTCTCCACCCACTCAACATCGAAAGCCGATGCACTCAAGTTTGTCGCCGGACTGAAGGAGAAGATCACTGATTCTGCAGAGCCAGATGCCATCACGATCTCTCAATACGCCAAGGAATATGTCGAGTTCTTGGAGTCTACCCATTCCCACAACTACGCCAAGGATGCCGAATGGGCGTTCTCGTCTCTGTTGAAATTCAAGGGGGATGGATTACTCCACGACTTAGACGTTCGAGAGTTAGATAGATTCTTCACTGTCCGGTTCGCCAAGGCCAAACATAATGGAGCGAGGGTCTACAGGACGTTGAAGGCATCCTTAAATCAGGCTCTGAAGTCTAACAACCGGGCAATATATTTTTAAGCGACATCCCACTTAGCAATATCGACGCAAGGTACGCCGTCCATCACGACTGGACCTCCTTGACGTACTTGCCTTGCCTCGAAGTAGTCAAAATCCCCGACTGAAAATCACTCCGGCGCCATAAATCACTCATTATTCCGATAGACTGCTCAATGTTGACGATCGGGATAAGGAACCGGACAACAGCTGATTTAGGCGTATATTTCCCTGGAGCAGCACCGAGCACCTCAAGGTTGGAGAATGCACGATGAATCCACATGAGGAAAGCAACCGTGACGCCGATTGCGGCGACAATATAGAGTTGCGCCACATCTAATAGGCCTGGCGCCCTGTCAACAATTGCCTGAGCCGACCATCTTGCGAGTGAAGGTGTGTTCAACGCATTTAGAGCGGCTAAGATAATAAGGACTATTTCCAGACCAGCAAGAATTGCACAGATCACCAGAGCCCATTTCGTCGTAGCGGCCCTCTTCTCATTCGACAAGTACCGGGAGCCCCTCTCGTCTGTCAAGGAATCAGCCTCGATTTCGTTTACGTCCCACTCCAGCTTCGTCCCGCATTTACTACAACCCGAAGCTCCCTTCACCACTTCGGTACCGCATTCCGGACAGCTGAAAACAAAGTCATCCTGTTGACCCATTTCTCCTCCGTCGTGCTTTCGATAGTAAACCTGTCTGAATGTATGACACAAAAGCTCCGCATCCAACCATGGTGCAGACATCCGAGCCCTTGTTGTCAGCACTTTCGCAAGAGGTATGACACCGAACTTCCACTTGGCGTCGTCGGCCTCTTCGAATTGTGCTGCATGAACTTAGAGAGGACTTTATCCCCTCCAAAATCACCATGTATTGATTTGAGGACCGCAATCAAATCATGATCGTCTGCTGAATGAATTACGTCGGTATCCATTTCTGAATGGTCATGTGGAAAATCGGCGGTTTTCCAGATGACCTTCACAAAAGATAGACGCAACTGCCCCCCGACCTTTCTTTGTGATTTCAGGCATCGAGGCCAAAAATATTCCCAACTCCACGCTGATTTGGGGCGATAATTATTCCCCCGCCAGCGCGTCGATTACTCCTGAGCTTCTAACTCAAATCATTGCCTCACTTTGATCACATAAGAATAATGAAAGACCCTCTTCCCAGCGATGAGTAAACGTGAGAATTGGGCCTTTTATTGTGGAAAATCCTTTGATATATCAGGACTATAGTGGAAAATATCTGTAATTTCCGACCAAATGGATGGTTATGATGGAAAAAAAACAGAATGATACCGAATCAGTATGAAATCCTCGATTTAAGGATCGGTGTAAAGTGGAAAATATTTTGATGATTTGGCTTTATAGTAGAAAATAATTATAATAAGTGAGACAAAAAGCGATCAAAGTGGAAGATTATTAGAATGAGTGAACTCGTATTTGCAGCGTCGG
>JBJKPN010000013.1:0-49102 GCA_046706365.1 Candidatus Kryptoniota bacterium
TGGGGCTGCCAATCGTTCTCGGAATAGTCGACGGCTACGGAGGCTTCATAGAGATAGAGTCGGAAGTGGGAAAGGGCACTACATTCAAGGTCTATCTTCCTGCCGCAGTTTCGTCTGAATCTCGTGCGGTATTTGAGCCGGAAGTGAAAGCACAGGTCGGACATGGAGAACTGGTACTTGTCGCTGATGACGAGGCGGCAATAAGGGAGATCACGAAATCAATACTCGAGGCATACGGCTATGAAGTGCTTGTGGCGGGCAACGGCGCAGAAGCCGTGGCTCTCTTTGCGCAGAATTCGGACAGGGTCAGCTTGGTTATCACCGATCTGCTTATGCCTGTCATGGACGGCACATCCACAATATCGGCTCTGCGAAAACTGAAACCAGATCTGGAAATCCTTGTCACGACAGGTTACCCGGAATCTTTCAATCTGCATGACACAGACGGGAGGTCGGTTGCGCTCCTGCAGAAGCCGTATTCCGCAACTACGCTCGTCCGCACCGTCGCAGGAATATTCATGAAAACGCGTCGGACCTGAAACCGGGCCCCAACCCATCATCTTGATTTCTCAACCGGAGAAATCTAAATTCACACATCGACTCGGTCGATCCTGCTGTCCTCTGACTTGAGTTTTTCACCAATCCGAAAGGTGACGGCCACGTGATTGTTCACACCATCGATCTGAATTTCTTTACCCCGAAGACTATAGCATCCTACTTGATTGAAACGGGCTCGGAACTCTCCCTCGTCGAGTCAGGGCCGGATTCCGTTTACGGCAATCTGCTGGAAGGAATCAGGGATCTGGGGTACGATCCGAAAGACATCGGAAAAGTATTCGTGACTCATATCCATCTCGACCACGCAGGTGCGGCATGGCACTTTGCCGACAACGGTGCAACGGTGTACGTTCATCCCAACGGCGCGAGGCATTTATCGGATCCGACTAAGTTGCTTAACTCGGCAAGGCAGATCTACAGGGAACGGATGGACGAGTTGTGGGGAGAGTTGAGACCGATTTCTCAGGAGAGAATTCATCAGACTTGCGACGATGAAGAAGTGGTTGTCGGAGACACGGTGGTCAGGGTTGTCGATACGCAGGGACATGCATCTCATCACAATACATATTTCATAGAAGGAAATGCCTTTAGCGGCGACGTGGGAGGAGTCAGGATAGACGGCGGCCCGGTGTTTCCTCCTACGCCTGCACCCGACATAAACGTAGAAATATGGCTTGATTCGATTGAGAAGATAAAGCGTTTGAAGGCCGCATCGATTTATCCGACACACTTTGGCGGGTACTCGGATGTCGATGTGTATCTGGAGGAGCTCAGGGTAAGGCTTCTTGAATGGACGGACTGGATCGGGAAAGGATTGAAAGAGGGCAAAGATCAGGTTCAGTTGACCTCCGAGTTCGAGTCTTACGTGGTCGGAGGGATGAGAACTTCGGGTCTTGACGACAGAATGGTTGAAAGGTATCGGAACGCCGATCCTTTTTGGATGAATGTTCCTGGGCTGATTCGATACTGGAACAAGTATCGGCTGAATCCTGGTAAGTAGCGGCAAACCGGCGGTCGGCTGGCTTGCATTTATATAAACCAAACCGAGGAGAAGCTGTCATGAAAGCGGAGGTCGAAAAGTTCCTCAGAGCACGCGATTTTCTTCAGACGAGACGCGATGATTATGAATCAGCCTACTACGGATTCAGGTGGCCTGACGTCGAAGATTTCAATTGGGCGATCGATTATTTCGACAACTTTGCCGAAGGCAACAGTCACACGGCTCTCTGGATAGTCGATGAGAAAGGGGGCGAATGGAAGTATTCATTTGCCGAGATGTCGGAGAGATCAAGCCGTGTTGCCAATTTTTTCAAGCGGCTCGGGATAAGCAGAGGGAGCAGAGTCCTGCTTATGCTGGACAACCAGCCCGAGTTGTGGGAAGTCATGCTGGCATCGATCAAGCTCGGCGCGGTTCTCATTCCGTCATCATTGCTTTTGACAAGAAACGACATCCAGGACCGCGTAAAGAGAGGTAGGGTAAAGCTGGTCGTCACCATTCAGGAGAATGCCGAAAAGTTTCATGACATCGAAGGCGACTTCATTAAGGTAGTGATCGGTGGGAAACACGACGGGTGGGTCTCATACGAAGAGGCCTATAGTTCGTTGGTCACATTCAAACCGGAAGTGCAAACCAAGATTACCGACTCGCTGTTTCTGTATTTCACTTCCGGGACAACTGCGCAGCCCAAAATGGTACTGCACACCAACGGCTCATATCCCATAGGGCATCTCTCGACGATGTACTGGATCGGTCTTCGCGAGGGCGATCTTCATCTTAATATCAGCTCGCCCGGCTGGGCCAAACATGCGTGGAGCTCCTTCTTCGCTCCCTGGAATGCCGGCGCAGGCATCTTCGTCTACAAGTATTCAAGGTTCTTTCCAAAGGCGCTCCTGGAAGTCCTGCGAAAATACAATATCAATACCCTCTGCGCACCGCCGACAGTCTGGAGAATGCTCATACTGGAGAATATAAAACCGAAGCCGTCAGGGCTCCGCGAGCTGGTGAGCGCGGGTGAACCGCTTAATCCGGAAGTCATATCGAAGGTGCATGCCGAGTGGGGGATTACAATAAGGGACGGCTACGGACAAACCGAGACAACCCTGCAAGTCGGCAATATGCCCGGTGCCATAGTGAAGCTCGGGGCCATGGGCAGACCTGCGCCCGGTTACAGGATCGAGCTTCTGGACGGAGACGGAATGGAATCCGACGAAGGCGAAGTTGTAATCAAACTGGATCCCCGTCCGATGGGTCTCATGATAAACTATGCCGACGATGTTGCGAAAACCAGGACGGTCATGTCGGGGGGATATTACAGAACCGGCGACGTTGCCACTCGCGACCAGGAAGGATACTTCTGGTTCGTAGGGAGAGCGGACGACGTATTCAAGAGTTCGGACTACAGGATAAGTCCGTTCGAGATCGAGAGCGCACTTGTCGAGTCCCCTGCAGTTGCTGAAGCAGCGGTAATACCGTCGCCCGACCCGATCAGGGGATACGTTCCGAAGGCGTACGTCATACTCGCACCCGGTTTCGAGCCGACACAGAAAACCGCGCGAGAGATATTCGCTTTCGTGAAGGACAAAGTAGCCGCTTTCAAGCGCGTGAGAAGGATGGAGTTTGTGCAGGATCTACCCAAGACAATTTCGGGTAAGATAAGGCGGGTTCAGCTTCGTTCCCAGGAAGTCAACAAAGAGATTAAAGGGAACTTCGAGTTCTACGAAGAGGACTTCAAGTAAGGGCGGTCGGGGGATTCGGAAGCCGGGTTAATTGTGAAGCACATCTTTCATCACGATGCGGGGGATCTCTTGTACGCGAAGCACTTCCGGGAAATTCTGATTCATTGTTAATATCCAAACACAAAACTATTTTCGAATCGTGAAAAGATACTATTTGTGTCTTATGATTGTCGCTATTGCCTTCGTCGCGCGGCCGGCGGCGGCACAAACGGCGGATGAGCTGAACAAATACAGAATTGCAGAAGCGCTCGAACAGGCGGGTGAATATGAAAAAGCGCTCGGGTTCTATGAAGATCTTCACAAGCTCGCGCCTGACAATTTCCTGTTCTTCGACGGCCTCAAGCGCATATACATGTATTTGAAGAAATATCGCGAGGCAGAGCATCTCATACGTGACAGGCTGACAACCGAGCCGAACAGCGTAGTCCTGATGTGCCAGCTTGGTGATGCTTATTACAAAGGGGGCGAACCCGATTCTGCTATGATGGTGTGGAATAAGGCATTGGCAGTCAGTCCTAAGGATCCCAACGCGTACAGGGCCGTGGCCGACGCAATGGTTAACGACCGTCTTTTCGACAGCGCTATTGAAGTGTACAGAAAAGGCGAGGAAGTGACGGATTCAAAGACGCTTTTCATAAAGCAGATAGCGCGAATCTACTTCCTCAACATGGACTACACAAATTCGCTGAAGGAGCTTCTGGAGCTGTTCCAATACGAAAACAAGCCGTCCGCGATGGCCTATATACAGTCTCAGCTCGGTTCTTTTAATACCAGCAAGGACGCGATCGCGCAGTTCACGAGTCAGATGCGGAAGGAAGTCAGGAACAAATCCGACAACGTCGACTACAGGCAGCTTCTGGCTTTCCTGTACATGATCCAGAAGGACTATCCTGCCGCATACCAAACATACAAGTGGCTCGACAAGCAGTCCGGTTCACATGGCGACGAGCTGCTGGCGTTCGCAGACCAGGCATTCGCAAACGGCGGGTACCGCCCGGCCGCAGATGCCTACCGGGAAGTCGTGGCGATGGCAAATGGCAGTGCAATAGTTCCGCAGGCACTTATGGGATACGCAGGCTCTTTGCGTGCGCTCGGCGAGCAGGTTTTTACGGAAGACGACCGTCCCTGTTCCGCAAGCGACACGCTGAGGGATCTTAATGAGTCTCTAGCCGCTTATCGAAGAGTGATAGATGAGTTTCCAAAATCACAGTTCCTTACTATCGCGGTGTTGAGTTCAGTCGACATAGAAATGAAGTACTTTCACGACTTCAATAGTGCGGAGCGGCTTCTCTCACGGTTCTCAGATGCTCTGACTGTCAATCCTTACGAGGTGTCGCTCACACGAGTCGAGCTGTACATTATGGAAGGAAACTTTCCTGACGCAATACGATTCGCACAGCAGGCTCTGCAAACAGGCAGTCAAAAGACAGACCAGTACTATGATCGGTTAGAATACCAGTCGGCACGTGCGCTGTACTACATGGGATTGTACGACAGCTCCATGTACTATCTTGACAAAGTCACCGCTAATCCGATGTCGGATGCAGCGAACGAGGCAATACAGCTGTCAAATCTGATCACGGATAACAAGGGTAGTCCGCAGGCGCTCAAGTATTATGCGGCTGCAGAGGCGATGGATATTTCAAATCGAGTTCCCGAGGCTGCCGCCCAGTGGGAGTCTATACTCCAGGAATTCCCGTCTGTTCCGCTCGCTGAAAACTCGAAGTTCGACCTGGCCGGAGCATACTGCAAGATGGGTGAGGTTGGGAAGGCGATGAAGTATTATTCGGACCTGGCGCAGGACAGCACCGGGATTTTTGCCGACAGGGCGCAGTTCAGGATTTGCAGGATCTACCAGGAAACTCTGCATGAGAAGAATAAGGCTATCGATGAGTATGAGAGTTTTCTCGCACGCTTCCCGAATTCGATTTTACAGGACAGAGTGCGCGAGATAGTAAGGGAGCTGCTTGGCGAAAACTCATAAGGAGATACGATGAAGAAGCTGATGTTCATGATATTCGTCCTGTTCGCAACGACCGCATTCGCTCAAAGCAAACTTTTCATTTACATGGACCTCAAGCAGACTAACGACCTTAAGGCATACGGTGTCGCCTACTATGCCCTTGAGCAGGGGATCGACGTGGATTGGCTGCTCAACTACCGCGGCGGTTCTTTCATGATGGATTACAGTAACGATCTGGCAACTCAGTGCCGGATCAGAGGGGTGGCATTCGACGAGCTTTCTGCCGCTCAGGCAGCGGAAATATATGCCGTGGTTCAGAACGTCGACAACAACATGGATGTCGTCCGTCTCGAAAAAGCACCGAAGATTGCGGTTTATATCCCGCCGAACTACAAGCCGTGGGACGATGCGGTAACGCTCGCTCTCAATTACGCTCAGATACCCTATACACAGGTTTGGGACCAGGATGTGCTCGACGGGAAAATCAACAAGTTCGACTGGCTCCACCTGCACCATGAGGATTTCACCGGTCAGTACGGGAAATTTTACGGCACTTACGCCACTGCGCCGTGGTACCAGGAGGAGGTTGCGACAGACGAGAAAGAAGCCCATCGTCTCGGATTCAAGAAGGTTTCCGATGAAAAGAAGGCCGTCGCCGAGGCGATCAAGCAGTACGTCGGCAGGGGAGGGTTCCTGTTTGCCATGTGCTCCGCAACGGAAACGCTCGATATTGCCCTCGCGGCCCAACACGTAGACATATGCGACGCCGTATTCGACGGCGACCCGCCCGACCCGCACGCACAGGAGAAGCTCGATTACGCCAACTGCCTGGCATTTCAGAATTTCAAGATAATCGAGAACCCGTATGTTTACGGCTTCTCGAACATCAACGATCCGCCCAACAATATGGTGCAATTCCGGGATCCCTCGACCGACTACTTCACATTGTTCAAGTTCTCTGCGAAGTACGACCCCGTACCGACAATGCTGACTCAGGACCAGGTCAACGTGATCCACAATTTCATGGGACAGACGACTTCGTTCAGGAAGGACCTTATCAAGCCTGACGTCATCATCATGGGACAGAAGGAAGGGACGCAGGAAGTCAAGTATATTCACGGCGATTACGGGAAGGGGACCTGGACTTTTCTCGGCGGGCACGACCCTGCCGCATACGAGCACCTTGTCGGCGACCCGCCGACAGATCTTTCACTTCATAAGAACTCTCCCGGTTACCGGCTCATTCTCAATAATATCCTGTTTCCGGCCGCCCAAAGGAAGCCGCAAAAGACCTGATGACACTCTAACGAGTGTATTTACATCGGATCCGGGATTGGGGGGCGGCAAGACTGCCGGAGAGAATAACGGAATTGACAACGCCGCCTCATCGGACGGGCGGCGAAGCCGATGCTTACCTGATCAGTCTTCGGTGCTCGACCATGATGCAGCGGTTCATTATCACCTGCAGGCCGCTGGCTGCGGCGTACCGGGCCGCTTCAATATTCTCAATTCCCAGCTGCATCCATAGTACACCGGCCTTTGCGGCAATTGCGTCCTTCGCCGCGTCTTCCAGGTACTCGCTTCTCCTGAAGACGTCCACGATGTCGATTTGTTTGTCGATACTCGCGACGCTCGGGTAGCATTTCCTGCCGAGGACCTCGTCGTATTTCGGGTTCACGGGGAATATCTCATATCCACACTTGATGAGAAATTGTGCGATCATGTTGCTGTCACGATAGGGATCGGTGGAAGCGCCCACGACTGCAATGGTGCGGGCGTTCCTCAGAATATTGAGAATGCTTCCGTCTTCCTCTACGATGAAATCGCTCATTCCTTGAAACACACGTTGATATTCCGTGCGGCGTAGGCGTCGTCAAGGCGCCGGACCGGTGTGGTCGTCGGAGCGGATCTTACAGTGTCCGGGGAAGTCCTGGTCTCGTTATCGATAGCGAGCAGAGCCTCTGCAAAGGCATCGAGTGTCTCTTTCGTTTCCGTCTCCGTAGGCTCGACCATGAGTGCCTCGTGCACGATCAACGGGAAGTATATTGTGGGCGCATGATATCCATAATCGAGCAGCCGCTTGGCGATGTCGAGAGTCTTAACCCCATGCTCCTTCTGTGTGTCTGCGGAAAGGACAAATTCATGCATCGGCCTTGCCGCGTACGGGAGCAGGAACGACCCTCGAAGCCTGCTCAGGAGGTAATTCGCATTGATAACCGCGTTCATGCTGTTGCCTCTCAACCCATCGGGTCCGTGAGACAGGATGTATGTATATGCCCGCACGTGCATGCCGAAGTTTCCGAAGAAGGAATGGATCTTCCCGATGCTGCCGGTTTTACCGTAGTTGAGAATGAACTTATCGCCGTTCTTTTCGATAACGGGGACGGGGAGGAAGTCCTTCAGCCTGTCGTTCACTGCGACCGGTCCCGACCCCGGGCCTCCGCCTCCATGGGGAGTCGAAAATGTCTTGTGCAGGTTGATATGGACGACATCGAAACCCATGTCGCCGGGACGAACCAACCCGACTATGGCGTTAAGGTTGGCGCCGTCCATGTACATCAGTCCGCCGACGTCGTGTACCATCTTGCTTATCTTCACGATGTCCTTCTCGAATATGCCGAGGGTATTCGGGTTTGTCAGCATCATCCCCGCAACCTCTTCATCGACATGTTTCGCGAGGTCGTCGAGATCCACCGTCCCGTCACTGTTCGATTTGATGCTGACCGCCTTGTAGCCGCTAATCGCGACGCTCGCGGGATTGGTCCCGTGCGCAGAATCGGGCACGAGGATCTTGCTACGGATCTTGCCTTTTGACTCATGATACTTTCTTATCAGCATTATCCCGGTAAGTTCGCCCTGTGCGCCGGCGGCAGGCTGGAGCGACACCGCCGACATCCCTGCGATCTCCCTCAGCATTTCGCCGAGATTATACATCAGTTCCAGTGCCCCTTGCACGGCCTCCTGAGGCTCCAGCGGATGGATGTCGGCATTGCCCGGCATCGCCGAGGTCTTCTCGTTCACCTTCGGATTGTATTTCATAGTGCATGATCCGAGGGGGTAAAAGCCCTTATCGATATGATAGTTCATCGTAGACAGTCTTACGAAATGGCGGAAGACTTCGTTCTCGCTGACCTCGGGCAGATCGGCGGCTGCCCGTCTCAAGTATCTGTCAGGTGTGGATGTCCTCAGGGTTTCGACCGGAACATCGATCTTAGGGAGTGAATAACCTTTTCGACCTTCATGGGATAATTCAAAGATGAGTTTTTCAGGCATCGCGCTTTCTCTTTGTTTTCATTGAAGTTAGAAGGGGTCCGGAATATAAACAAGGTGGTTCGCAGCGGCCTTGATCAATCTTGAGTTTGAACACCCCCTTTTCTAAATTAACACGAACAAAAGGAGTTAACTATGTCGCGAGGAGCGATAATTACTTTATCCGTACTGGGCGCAATCATCCTGATAGCTCTCGGTATTGTCGGTTGGGGCTTTGGGGTATACAACAATCTCGTGTCCTATGATCAGAACGTGAAGCAGGCCTGGGCCGAAGTGCAGAACCAGTACCAGCGGAGATACGATTTGATACCAAACCTCGTCGCGACAGTCAAGGGATACGCGAAGCACGAAGCGGATGTATTCGAGAAGGTTGCCGAGGCGCGCTCGAGTGTCGGGAAACTTACCATTACACCTCAGGTTCTTGACAACCCGCAGGCATTCCAGAGATTTCAACAGGCCCAGGATGGACTGAGCAATGCGCTGTCCAGGCTCCTTGCAGTTACCGAGAATTATCCGGACCTGAAAGCGAACCAGAATTTTCTGGCGCTCCAATCGCAGCTTGAGGGAACAGAGAACCGGATCGCGGTAGAGCGCATGCGGTTCAACCAGGCAGTGCAGAGTTATAACACTCTTGTTCAAAGAATGCCTTCAGCTATAATCGCTTCGCTCTCAGGCTATCGCGTGAGAACTTATTTTCAGGCCGTGCAGGGAGCCAGTGTGGCTCCGAAGGTGCAGTTCTAAATGCGTCACTCATATTCCATGAAGCTGATATTCCTGATCTTTATTGCATCGGTCGGCGTGTCCGGGCTGGCTTTCGGCCAGTCGGGAACCGATACGACAAGTAAAGTCCCCACCCTGACTCAGTTTGCCACGGATCAGGCGGGCGTCCTTACATCGGACCAGCTGGCTGCGCTCAATTCACGGCTGAGAACGTACCAGGACAGCACCTCCACCCAGATCGTTGTTCTCATCGTCAACTCCGTTCCCGGTGGCGACCTCTTTGATTACTCCATGTCGGTCGCTGAGAAGAACAAGATAGGCCAGAAAGGCAAGGACAACGGGCTGCTCTTAGCCGTGGACGTAGGCGATCACAAGGCAAGGATTCAGGTCGGGTATGGACTCGAAGGCGTGGTTACCGACGCATACTCGAGTTACATCCTGAACGAGATCGTCATCCCGGAATTCAAGCAGAACGATTACTACGACGGAATAAACAAAGGTGTCACAGCTCTGGCAGCTCTGATCGGTGGGACATTCCACGCGAATCTCAAGAAAGAGCGCGGCGGTGGGGGAAGTGCGATACCGTTCTTCATAATATTCGGGGTCATGTTCCTCTTTCCGCTTCTGTTCGGCAACAGGCGCTATTCGGCGTCATCCAGGGGAATCGGCGGCGGCTGGTGGTTCTTCCCGCCCTTCGGTGGTTTTGGAGGTGGCGGTTTCGGCGGCGGCGGATTCGGAGGAGGTGGCGGCGGATTCGGAGGCTTCAGCGGCGGCGGCGGCGGATTTGGCGGCGGCGGAGCTGGAGGAAGTTGGTAAAAACTCTCTAAAAGGTTTATATGCTCATCATAATGGACAAGAACGCGACGGACGAGGAAATCGAAACCGTCGAGCAGAAGATCTACTCGATGGGGTGGACGCCGCACGAAATACCCGGTTCACTCAGAATTGCAATAGGCATCACCGGCAACAAAGGAGCGGTCGATCAGTCGCTATTCGTCAGCCTTCCGGGCGTGGTCGAATGTATCCCTGTCAGCAAGCCTTACAAGCTCGTCAGCCGGGACGTGAAGCCCGAGGATACGGTCATCCAACTCGGGAACGTCTCTATCGGCGGAAAAGAATTGGCCATGATGGCTGGTCCCTGTTCCGTCGAGAGCAGGGCTCAGATCATGGAGGTTGCCGAATTCGTGAAATCACAGGGTGCACAGATACTTCGCGGCGGAGCCTACAAACCCCGGACCTCTCCCTATGCATTTCAGGGTTTGAAAGAAGAGGGATTGAAATATCTGCGTGAGGCTGCGGACAAACATGGAATGAGCGTGGTTACTGAAGTCAAAGACACGGAAACCGTTCCGCTCGTCAGCGACTATTCCGACATGCTGCAGATCGGCGCGAGGAACATGCACAACTTCTCTCTACTGGAAGCCATCGGGAGAACGCAGAAGCCGGTTCTCCTCAAACGCGGTCTGTCGGCGACCATCGAGGAATGGCTGATGGCAGCCGAGTACATAGCGTCGCAGGGCAATTACAATATCGTGTTGTGCGAGAGAGGCATACGAACGTTCGAGACTTACACACGGAATACCCTCGACCTCAATGCAGTGCCCCTGGTCAAAGGGCTTTCGCATCTCCCTATTGTGGTCGATCCGAGTCACGGAACCGGCAACTGGGAACTCGTTCCTCCGATGGCACTGGCTGCCGTGGCTGCGGGAGCCGACGGACTCATGGTCGAGGTTCATCCTCATCCCGACAAAGCGCTCTCGGACGGCAAGCAGTCGCTCCGTCCGGAAACCTTCTCAGAGCTCATGGAAAGACTCAGAAAAATCTTACCGGCGTTAAACAAGAGTTTGAATTGATGATACAGCGTAGAATCCTTACAAAAGACGAGCTTGCCCAACTCAGCAGACAAATCGGCGAAATCGAAAAGAAGACGTCGGCGGAGATCCGCGTTGTGGTGCGCCACAGGAAGCATTGGAGTGAGCGCAAGCTTACCGCCCGCCAGGTCGCACAACGTGAGTTCACCTCGCTGGGGATGACAAAGACCGATGGCGGAACGGGCATCCTGGTATTCATACTGGTCAGTGAGAGAAAGTTCGAGCTTCTCGCGGATCACGGGATCATCAAGGTACTCCCAAACGAGTACTGGACAGGCATTGCCGGCAAATTGTCCGAACACTTTTCAAAAAGGAATTTCTATCACGGATTGAAGGTGTCGCTTGAAGAAATAGGGGGAATTCTCGGGGAGAAGCTGCCGCCTGCCGGAAAGAACTCGAATGAACTTCCGAACGACATCATAGAGGAGTAGCGGTTTGGAGAAGTTTAAGTTGGCCGTGGCACAAACAAAGCCGCGGCTCGGCGATCTCAAATGGAATCTGGACAACCACCTCGAGTCTGCCGAAAAGGCGATACAGAATGATGCCCAATTGATTCTCTTCCCGGAATTGAGCCTCACCGGATATTCGGTTCGCGACCTGAACTCCGAAGTCGCTCTCAAAATCGGCGACAAGTATTTTGATCCGTTGAGAGCCATTAGCAGCAGGATTTCAGTTGCCGTCGGTACCGTTATCAAAGACGATTCGGGGGGACTCAGGAACAGCCTTGTCTATTTTGAGGACGGGATTGTGACGCATGTGCACTACAAGGTGTATTTGCCAACTTACGGCATTTTCGAAGAACAGAGGTATTTTCTTCCCGGCAAGAAAGTAGAGGCGTTCGATACGAAATTCGGCAAGATGGGATTGCTGATCTGTGAAGACCTTTGGCACGTTTCCCTCCCTTACTTGCTTGCGATTCAAGGTGCCAGGTTGATCCTGTCGTCTGCGGCGAGTCCGACGCGGCTGTCGGGCGATTCGTCCGACCATCCCGGACTTGTTGTCAACTCGGAACAGCACAGAAGCTTTGCTCGTCTTCTAAGTTTGTATATAGCGTTTGCCGGACGTGTAGGCTTTGAGGACGGGGTTAATTTTTGGGGGGGCTCGGAAGTAGTGTCGCCTCATGGCGAGGTTACCGCATCCGCGAAGATATTCGATGAAGAAATCATCTATTCGCAAATCGATCAGGCGGAGGTCGAGCGTGCCCGACTTTTTGCGAGGCATTTTCTGGACGAAAATCCGGAGCTTTTGGCGGCGCATTTAAAGACTCTCGGCTATCGGTGAGAGATTCCCGGGTGAATACGGCAATTTGTTAGGGGCCTTCTCATTGTCTCAAAAATTTTACGTCCCGCGACTCATATCTTGAAGTTTAGCTGATTTCCATAATCAACTTTCACAAGGTGGCTTATGCGGATTTCACTGCCTTGCAAGTCCAAATATGGCTTGATAAATTAGCTCGCTAAAGGAGGATTTGTAACTATGAAGAATACTATGAAAACGGTGTTCTTTATGACATTGATGATGGTTCTTTTCCTGTTCGTTGGAGATTTGATTGGTGGAAAGACCGGCCTTACGTACGCACTGTTTTTCAGTTTGATAATGAATTTCTTTGCTTATTGGTTTTCGGATAAAATGGTTCTCATGAGCTATCGCGCCAAAGAGGTAACCGAGGCGGAAGCTCCGAAACTCTATTCCATTGTTCACAACCTTGCAACACGCGCGGACATACCGATGCCGCGACTCTATATCGTGCCGACCGACACGCCGAACGCGTTTGCAACCGGGAGGAGCCCTCAGCACGCCGCGGTCGCGGTGACGCAGGGCATACTTCCAATGCTCAGCGACGACGAGCTTGAAGCGGTAATCGGACACGAGTTATCTCACGTGATTCACCGGGACATTCTAGTCTCGACGATTGTGGCTACATTCGCCACTGCTATTACTTACACTGCACAAATGCTTGGCTGGTCGATGATGTTTTTCGGCGGGGGCAGGGGGAGAGACGACGATTCGTCCTCTCTTATCAGCGAACTACTTGTAATGATCCTGGCTCCACTCGCTGCAATGCTTATCCAGATGGCTGTCTCGCGTTCCCGCGAATATAAGGCCGACGAAGGAGGCGCCAAGTTGTCCACAAAGCCGCTTTCGCTGGCCAGCGCCCTGCAGAAGCTTCAGACGGGAGCTCAGCGCCTTCCGATGAATGCCAAGCCATCGACCGCACATCTTTTTATCGTAAATCCGTTAAGCGCACAAACATTCGCAAAACTATTCAGTACGCATCCTCCAACAGAGGAGCGCATCGCCAGGCTTGAAGCGTATGCTGCCGGCAAGAACCTTTACTAACATTCAGGAGATGTATGGACACTGTCGTTTATAAGGAGCCTGCTCCTATAGCGGACAAAGAAAACCCTTTCGAGTCGATGATGCAGCGGTTCGATGTTGCCGCTGAGATGCTCGAGCTCGAACGCGGAGTTTACGAATACCTGAAAACTCCGGTGAAGCAAGTAACAGTCTCAATTCCCATTCAAATGGACAATGGGGAAATCGAAGTCTTTGAAGGGTACCGCGTAATTCACAACGATGCCCTTGGACCCTCCAAAGGCGGCATCCGTTATGCACCGGACATAACTCTCGATGAAATCAAAGCGCTTGCCGCATGGATGACATGGAAGTGTTCCATCGCCAATATTCCGTTCGGAGGAGCGAAGGGAGGGGTGAAATGCGACCCTGCAAGACTCACCCAGGTCGAGCTCGAGAAGATTACCCGGCGTTTCACAGCGAACATGCTGGATGTGTTCGGCCCGGAAAAAGACATTCCCGCGCCGGACATGAACACGAACGAGCAAATTATGGCGTGGATCATGGATACATACAGCATGCATACGCGCAAAACTGAGAATGCCGTCGTGACCGGCAAGCCGTTGATCATCGGCGGCTCGCTTGGAAGACGCGAGGCGACGGGAAGAGGAGTGACAGTCTCGACGCTTGCGGCACTCGCGAAGCGCGGCATGAACGCGAAGCAGGTGACCTGTGCCGTACAGGGATTCGGCAATGTCGGGTCGGTGTCGGCAAAACTGCTGAGCGAACAGGGTTTGAAGGTTGTTGCAGTCAGCGACGTCAGCGGAGGCTATTTCAACAAGAAGGGAATAGATATCAACGGGGCAATGGAGTGGGTCCAGAAGCACAGGACACTGGAAGGAAGCGGAATCGGCGACCCGGTCTCGAACGAAGAGCTTCTGGAACTCGACGTGGACGTCCTGGTACCGGCAGCCAAGGAAGATCAAATCACCGCCAAAAATGCCTCCAGGATAAGGGCGAAAATTATCGTCGAAGGGGCGAACGGTCCGACAACTGCCAAAGCGGATCCGATCCTCGACAGCAAGGGAGTACTCGTCGTTCCGGATATTCTCGCCAACTCCGGCGGAGTTACAGTCAGCTATTTCGAGTGGGTTCAGGACCGGCAGGGATTCTTCTGGACTCTTGACAGAGTCAACCGTCGGCTGGAGAGAATGATGCACGAGGCGTTTACGAACGTCTTCCGCACCTCAGAGAAGTACAACGTCTCCATGAGGCTCGGTGCATACATCCTCGCTATCGACAAAGTGGCGAAGACTCTCAAGGTACGCGGAATTTATGCGTAATGAGTTATCGCACTTCATTGGGAGCACTTGCTTTGGCGGTTTTGCTTCAGGCAGGCACAACATCGAAGCCGGGAGAGCAGACGAATTACGAGATCTTCTGTGCTCAGGTTGATACTATGGCCGGATCTGCGATAAGAGTCCTGACGAGCCAGGATGTCAAATCTGTGTGCCTGAAATCCGGATCGCGGAATGCAGACCTCCTCGTTTACCGAAGGCTTGTGGAAGCGCTCCTGAAGAAGAGGTTCCAGGTCACGACTGCCGATTCTTCAGCCGATGCCCTTATGCAGGTCGGAGTTCCGCTCGTCGGCGTGTCCTATTCGGCGCCGGTAACGTCCCACATATTCGGCTCTTCGGATGTCGTCCGCACGATCAGGTCTGCTTACGATATTGAAATTGAGGACAAAGGTGAGATAAAATTCGCGAAATCGTTCGCGTTCGCCTATTCGGATACGGTGAAGGAGAGCCAGATACCGCAGCTGGAGGCCGGTTCGTATTCGTTTCTGACCGGCAGGGTGGTTTCGGGGACTTTTCTCGATACTATGGTTCAGCCACTTCTGTTTGTGGCATCGGCCGCTGTTGTCGTTTATCTGTTTTTCACATTGAGAGGATCTTGAATGAAATTAAGAATGCTTTTAGTAATTGTTTGCGTTGCTGGTCCGGCAATATTCCTTGCTTCCTGTTCGTCGACTCAGGAGCTCGTCATACAAGGAGCACGTGAGACATTTCACCACGGCATGAAGTTGCTGGACAAGAAGGATTACCTCGATGCCAAGAACACCTTTGACATAGTTGTCAAGCAATATCCGGCAAGCGCTTACGCCGACAGCGCTCAGTTTTATCTTGCCCAGTCTTACTACGACCTCGATGAATACATCACCGCTGCCTTCGAGTTCGGGAATCTGTACAGGAATTACCCGTCTTCGAAGCTGGCTCCCGATGCTCGTTATAAGATCGCGGAGTGCTATGCCGCCCAGTCTCCACGGGCTCAACTGGACCAGGCCAATACGACGAAGGCAATCAGTGCGTTCCAGGATTTCATTGACTACTATCCGAATAATCCGCTCGTGGCGAAAGCGTCTGAGGAAATCACGAGGCTCAGGAACAAACTCGCCGAAAAGGATTACGAAATAGCAAAGCTTTATGTAGCCATGGGTTACTACCGGGCCGCCACCGTGTATTACAACGTCGTACTGGAGAAGTATCATGATTCCGACATTGCGGACAAAGCCGCGATCGGGAAGGTTGAGGTTCTTATCAAGAGGCACATGGAGAAAGAAGCCCGGGAGGCACTGAGGAGTTTCTACACGTCGTATCCCAAATCGCCTGTCAGGCCCGAGGCGAACAAACTTGCTGAGAAGCTCGATTTGCACCCCGGAGACGAGTCGACGGCAAACTGAAAGCTGATTCTGTAATGGGTTTGAAATGAGTAGGGAGCGACTTTGAGCATCGGCGAGAAGAGAAACGAGGGAAGACCCGTACAGGTGTCGCATGTCGAGATGGTGGAGCTTGTCCTTCCGAATGACACCAATCAACTGGGCAACCTGCTTGGCGGGAGGCTCATGCACTGGATAGATATTTCGGCCGCGATGGCTGCCGCCCGGCACTCCAATCACGTCTGTGTTACCGCAGCGGTCGACGAGATCAGCTTCCTCCATCCGATAAAGCTCGGTGAACTTGTTGTCCTCAGGGCCAGCGTGAACAGGGCGTTCAATACTTCAATGGAAGTAGGGGTGAAAGTGTTCTCGGAAAATCCTCTTACCGGTGAAAGGAAGCACTCCAACTCGGCCTACCTGACGTTCGTGAGCATCGACCCGGCCGGAAAGCCGGCTCCGGTTGTGCCTGTGGTTCCGGAAGCACAGGACGAAGTGAGACGCTACGAACAGGCGCTCTTCAGGCGAGAACAGCGCCTCAGGCACAGAGAGGAAACCAAAAGGATATGGTCGGAAGGAAGTAACAAACAGGAATGACCTGTTCGGTGAATGACGTTCATTCCCAGTTTTGAGCCTATTCAATTGCTTAAGAAGTCGGTAATTCAACTCGTATTCTTCATTAACCTGGCTTGCATTGCCAACGCGCAGGTATATGATCCTGTCTTCAAATCGGTCGAAATGCAGGCAACGATCGCACCACTGGGGGAGATGGTTGCTGGAAATTTCTTCGGGCGCAGGGGCATAGCGGCGATCGCAAAATCTGAGAAGGCGATCTACTTTTTTGAGCCGGATTCGCTCGAGAACCTCATACTTACGGACGTGGTCAGCCTCCCCGACACGGCCGTTGCAATATCGGCAGGGAAGGAAGTCGTAATTTCGAAAAGTGCGGTCAATGACCCGTGGTCTCAGCTTGCCGTACTTATGAAATCGCATTTCGTCGAACTGATTTCCTTCGGAAAGGACGGTCAGCCAATTGTATCCAAGGAAATCAGGACGGACCAGTATTGCACGAAAATCAGGACGGCCGACCTCGAAGCTGCCGGCCGCCTGGATATGGTAACTTTCGGCAGGTTCTCGCTCGGCGTCTCCGTGGCAGACAACACGGGCGGCGGGAAGTTCGTATCGGCGCCACAGCCTAAGGGCCTTCTCGGCAACATACCATTCAGCGATCTGGTCCTTACCGATTTCAACGGAGATCTCGTTCCGGATGCAGCCGCGCTCGACTGGGTAAATCACAGGCTCCTCATATTCTACGGAAGAGGCGACGGCACCTTCGCTCCGGCGGTATCGTTTCAACTGAGCGCCGAGCCGTCCACTCTCGCGGTGGCCGACCTGAACGGCAACGGCTATCTCGACATAGTCCTTGGATACAAAAGGTTGAGCAGAATCGACATTTATTCAGGAGACGGCTCCGGCAGATTCTATTTGACCCAGACTCTCAAGACCGTCGGTCCCACCTCCAAATTTGCAATAGCCGATTTTAGGGGCGACGGAACTGCCGACATTGCGGCCCTTAGCGAGCTTACAAAGGAAATCACGGTTTTCTCTTACGATACGTCCGCCAGAGCATTTCGCTATGCCGGAGCCTTTGGCGTGGGGAAGGACTACGACGACATTGTACCGTTCTATTTTCCGCACAGAAAGAGAGCAGATCTCGTAGCGTCGAGCCCGACTAAAAAGTACATCAAAGTTCTGAAGAGCCGCGTGCTTTTCAATAAGACCCCGGACTTTCTCGTCCCCGTATGTTCCGACCCGACGTTCATGAATGTCTGCGGGACGGATACCTCGAGTTACCTGATCGTCGGAAATGCATCGGGCTTGATAAGCGCCAAACATTTCAGGGGGACATTCGACGCGCTGGACCGATCTGCTGTCGATTGGCTTTCCGAAGGGGTGCCAAATCTAACCCGGTTGATCTCCCCTCCCAGCTCCCCTCCGCGGCTTCTAATTACTTACGACAATGCGGACATGATTAGCGTTTATTCCGTCCAGAACAGAGCCAGGGGAGTCGGAGTAAATACAGCTCAGACGGCCTTTCTCCCTTTTGCTTCCACGGGAGAGACTTCGGGAGATTCGTCCGCCGTTATCGCTGCGTTCAGAACCCACCCTGACAGTTCGATCGGCATTTCCGTATTCAGGTCGATCAAGGCGAAAGGTGAGTTTCTCGAAGATGATTACTCCGTCGACGAGAATCGGACTTACCTCACGTCGGCTGTCACAGTTAATCCGATTCTCTCCTTTTTGCGGGTCTGGAGAGTGGCGGAAGACACTCTACGGCTTGCATGCACGACATTACCAGATGAAAGGTCGTACACACTGCCTGTCTATGCTTCCGATGCCAGATTTCTGAGAGCGGCAAATCCCGGATTTCCGATCTTCGCCTCCAGGACCGCAGACACTCTCCTGCTTTTCGAGGTGTCGTCAACCGGGCCTGGAAAGATCGCTCTTGACACCATAAGCGGGATACCATTCAGCAGTTCGAGCCTGAAGACGGTCGGAATTACTTCGCAGGACTCGGCCCTCTATGTGACCTTCTTCAGCAAGGCTGATAGCAGTGTATCCCTCTACAGGGTGAAGGAAAATCGTTCTCATTTCATAAAATCGTGGCGTGTGGTTGCCCAGCCGGAGGATATCTGTGTATCCCCGCCTCTCAACAGCGTATTTTTCCTCAATAGGCTTGAATCGTATGTGTCGATCCACTATTTCTAACGCGCTGTTGATCGCGCTCCTGATTTTGCCTGCTATGGGACTGGAGGCCGCTTCGAGGCGTGAAGCGGAGGTGAATAAGCTTTTCGAGAGCTACAACGTCAACGGCTACAACAAGTGCGGCTTTCACATAATAGCCCATTACCTGAGCCTTCCGAATTCCGACATGGGAGTGAAAGCCGCCCTCCAGATAAGACCCCAGAACGACACAAGCATAGTCAGCCCGTCGGGGAAGTTCAGAATACACTTCGACACGACAGGTGCAAATCAGCCGTTTCTGTACACCGCTACCGGCCAACAGATACCCAACAGCACTTTCGCGTACGCCGATACCGTCGCGAGCATTTGCGATCATGTGTACAGCGTCGAAGTCGATTCCATAGGCTTTCCTCCTCCGGCCCCGGACAGCGGAGCGGGTGGCGGGAATGAGTACGATATTTACATCGAAAGCCTTCCGACGGGTGAGTACGGTTACACCGACTGGAACGACTCGAAGCCGATCATAAACCGCGCCAACCCCACTTATGCGACCTGGACCGTTATACGCAACGAATACCAGTCGACATATACGCAGGGAATACCCGCGATGGAAGTGACCATTGCACATGAATTCAACCACGGGATACAGCTCGGGAACTACGGATTGTGGGCGGGCGATTTGTATTTCTATGAGCTGACCTCGACATGGATGGAACAAGTTGTTTATCCGCAGGTGAAAGATTATTACCAGTACCTTCCTAATTTCTTCGACAATGTAAATGAACCGTTCAACGAATATCTCCCCGAAAGTTATGCCGGGTACGAGAGGTGCGTATTCGGAATCTTCGTCCAACACGAGTACGGCACACAGCTCATGAAGTCGATCTGGCAGAACATAGCACACGAGCCGGTCATACCGGCCATCGAAGACGCTTTCAGGCGTATCGGTGTTAATCCGTCCTATGCCTTTCAACTTTTCACCCAGTGGAATTATTTCACCGGATACAGAGCGGCCCTGGCCGGCGAGTACGGGCTATCGACTTATCCCGAGTCAAGGGACTATCCGCTTGTCAAGATAAGCGGAGTTGCAGGTCTCTCAGGAAGCGGTGTCGATTTTTCCGATCTTGCTTCTATTCTATCTGAGCATTTTTATCAGGTGAAAGACGGCCCGGACACTGTGGGCATAGGCGTGGCGAACACGAACTTTGCTGCCGCCATTGCCAGCGATACGTCGACATATCCGTTCTCGGTGGGCATCTCGAGCGGAGGGTCGAATTGCGTTAGACAGCTCACCGGAGGCTACTGTTTGTTTTTCATTGTGTCGAATTACTCGAACTGGGGGCTTGTCCCGATGATACTCAGTCAGGCGCTTCTGGCAAAAGGGGATGTAGTCTTTCCGCAACCCTTCAACCCGATATATCAGCAGCTGAAAGTACCGTATCCATTTCAGGATATAACCGATCCAAGCCTTTATATTTACAGCGTTTCAGGCGAACTACTTAATGCGATAAATGGTGATTCTCATCTTGCTTATTACCTTCGGGGAAGGTACTTCCTGTGGGATGGACGCGACCGGAATGGCAAAACTGTCGCGAGCGGTGTGTATATTTATGTGTTGTCAGATGGTTCAAAAAGCGTAATTGGCAAAATCGCCGTTGTGAGGAATTGATGATATTAACCGGGAAACAGCTGAAAAAAGTCTTCAATCGGCGTGTTGTATTCAAAGATATCTCGTTCGAAGTCAAATCTGGCGAGGTGCTGTCAATCACGGGCCCGAACGGCTCGGGTAAGTCTACGGCCTCAAAGATGATTTGCGGGGTACTTACGCCGACGTCAGGAGAAGTCATTTTGTCAAACGGGGCGGGAAGAATTGAAAGAGATGAAGTGTACAGGTATGTAGGGTTGGTGTCGCCCTATCTGGAACTATACGGTGAGTTTACAGCGCTGGAGAACCTGCAAATTGAGTGTCGAGCGCGAAGGCTTCCAAAAGGCAATGAACAAAAGCTTGCTGAAACGTTGAAGCTTGTAGGATTGTTTAATAGGAAGGATGATGCGGTAAAGGGATTTTCCTCCGGGATGAAACAGCGGCTAAAATATGCAGCGGCCTTGATACACGATCCCGGAGTTCTGGTGCTGGATGAACCGACGGCCAATCTCGATCAGGCGGGCATAGACATGGTCCTCTCGGTGATTGAAACGTACAGGAAGGACAGGATAGTTGTCCTCGCTACCAATGACAGTCAGGAAGCCGCTCTGGGCGACGTCAAGGTCGTTTTGAGGAAGGACTTAGGTTCGGGAAATGGAAAGTGAATCGGATGTACACGAAGAAACAAGACAAAGCAAAATTAAGCTGACACTCCCCGTGCAGGGGATGACATGCGCAAGCTGTGTCCTGCGCGTCGAAAACGCGCTGAAGAAGGTAGAAGGGGTAGATCAAGCGGTTGTGAATCTTGCGACCGAATCGGCCACGGTCGAAATCAGGCCGGAATCGGTCAGCGTCGATGCGCTCAAAGAGGCCGTTCAAAAGGCAGGGTACAAGATAATCGATACTGCCGATGAGATCGATACGCTTAAGGTCGAGTCCGAAGCCCGCGAACTTGAATACCGGGGCCTCTGGCGGAAATTCATCATAGGCGTAATACTCACCGTTCCGATATTGGTAGGGAGTCTCCGTACGGTCTTTCCTTTCGTATCCGGGATACCGACGGTCCCTCTGAATTTTGCCATGATGATCCTCACCGTCCCGATTATGTTCTATGTCGGGAGCAGGTTCTTCACCGGATTCTGGGTATCATTGAAACACGGCACGGCCGACATGAACACCCTCGTTGCAGTCGGCTCGGCCTCCGCCTTCATATACAGTGCGGTGGTCACAATATGGCCGCAGCTTTTCATTTCAGCCGGTAACTCCACCGATGTCTATTTCGATACGAGCGCCGTGATAATTACGCTCATTCTTCTCGGCAAGATTCTCGAGGCGAAAGCAAAATGGAAATCATCGGAAGCAGTCAGGAAACTTATGTCCCTTCAGCCAACAACGGCTCATCTTCTTCTCGACGGAAAGGAGACAGACGTGCCGCTGAGCGCGGTGCAAGCCGGCAATTTGTTGAGAGTCAGACCTGGTGAGAGGATCCCGGTCGACGGGAAGGTCACTGAAGGCTTCTCTATGGTCGATGAATCGATGCTGACCGGCGAAAGCATTCCGGTTGAACGCACGGTCGGAGGAGAGGTGTTCGGCGGAACTGTCTCGTTGGACGGCAGCATGACGATCAAGGCTGAAAAAGTCGGCAAGGACAGTTTCATCACCAGGATCGCCAATCTTGTCGAGGAAGCGCAGACGTCGAAACCTCCTGTTCAGCGGCTCGCCGACAAGATCGCATCCGTATTTGTGCCGACGGTAATACTCACTGCCCTGATTTCCGCGGCTGCCTGGGCCCTGTTCGGCCCCGAGCCGATTCTCATCCATTCACTTATGACATTCGTGGCAGTGCTCATCGTGGCCTGCCCGTGCGCGCTGGGTCTGGCGACGCCGACTGCAATAATGGTCGGGACCGGCCGCGGCGCCGAGCTCGGCATACTCATTCGAAACAGCGAATCACTCGAACAGGCCAGGAAGATAACAAGCGTCGTCTTCGACAAGACAGGGACGCTTACTGTCGGTGAGATGAGAGTGGTGGAGACTATCCGTCAGGACGGCGTCAGCGAGGAGGAACTACTGAAGCTTGCAGCTGCCGCTGAAGCTAATTCGGAACATCCGATAGCAAAGGCGGTCGTCGATGAGGCCGCTCACAGAGAACTTGCGAGCGTGTCTAACAGCGGTTCGAATTTCAGGAATTTTGCGGGGCAGGGTGTGGAACTTACGCTGAAGCGCCCCGACGGCGAGAGTACACTTCGTGTCGGCAAGCTGGACTTTGTTGCGGGATCGGTTTCGGCCGACGACACGTTTCAACAGGAAGTGGCCCGCAGCACAAAGGAACTTGCCGCGACAGTCCTGTATGTCTCTCGCGACAATGAGGTGCTCGGTGCGATCCTGGTCAGTGACTACATCCGCGACGGTTCGGTCGACACGGTCAAAGCTATCCGGAAGCTCGGGCTGAAGTCATTCCTGTTGACCGGAGACAGTGAAGACTCGGCAAAGCGTATCGCCGGTGAAGTCGGGGTCGACACGTATTTTGCGAATGTTCTGCCGGACGGTAAGTTCAACGTAATCAAGGAGCTGCAGGAGGCCGGTGAAGTCGTCGCCTTTGTCGGCGACGGAATTAACGATGCGCCTGCGCTGACACGGTCGGACCTGGGAATTGCGATGGCTACGGGGACGGACATCGCCGTCGAGGCGGCTAACATCACGCTCGTGCGAAACGATCTGAAGCTCGTGCCGATGTCGATCAGCCTTTCAAAAGGAACTCTGAGAGTAATCAAACAAAACCTCTTCTGGGCTTTCTTTTACAACATAGTTTTGATCCCGCTTGCCGCAGGAGCGTTTTTCCCCTTCACCGGGCTTCAGCTGAACCCAATGCTCGCATCGGTTGCGATGGCACTCAGCTCCGTGAGTGTGGTGAGCAACTCGCTGCGATTGAAAAGAACCAAACTCGGGGCTTAACTAAAACTACAGAGGTAATCATGTTCAACTTAGGAACGAAAAAAAAGATTCTACAGGTCGACGGCATGACATGCCATCATTGCGAGATGACCGTTGAGAAAGCATTGCTCGGGTTACCCGGCGTAAAGACCGCGAAGGCGAGTCATGAAACGAAAAATGTCGAAGTCCAGTACAAGGATGAACTGGACATAAACGAGGCAAAGAAGAAGATTGAAGAAGCCGGGTATAAACTGGTTTCCTCAAACTAACGCGATTGGATTATAAACGATAAGCAAAAGCCCCGGGATCCCGGGGCTTTTTTTTAAAAAGTCAGTTACTCGCCGGTAGGTGCCAGATCGTCGGCGATCAATTCAGCCCGCCGCCGTCTCCACGTTACAATAAACCCGATTACCATTACCAGAACACCTCCCCAGACCAGGTTTATGAAAGGTTTGATGGTCGCTTCGACCACCAGGGCCTGCTTGACGTCCTGCGTCCTTACCTCAGCCTGTTTCAGCAGGGAAATATTCGGGGAATTCGCGGCAGGAAGGTATGCCATTGTTATCGATGCTGCTTTGGTCTGGTCATTCACATGAACTTCGAGGACCGTGAATTTGTCGCCGGATTTCGTTGTGACCGTCTGAAACTTCGTCTCACCGTTCGGATTGATTTCTTCTGTAGGCATGATAGTCTGAGACTTGCCATCGCTGCGGGTAATTTGGACCACCGAGCCTAAATTGAACGGCTTGCCGCTCATCATGGCAGTGCGCTCCGACTCCGGGACTTGAAAACCAGTGAACGTGAAAGTGTAATTACCAACCGTAACCGGGTTATTAAGATTAAGCGGAACGGAAATTCCGTATTGGGTCGCCTGAAGCCCGCCCTCTTCTATCTGCTCCATTCCCTGAGGAGACAGGTAAAGATCTCGCGTCAGCATGTTCCTTCCGATGAACGCCAGCAGGGCAGGGTGGCTGAAAATATCATAGTTGACGAGGCTGAATATGTACGGGTGACGCATCATTGCCCCGCCGTTGTACTGGCTGGCATACATTACGAGAGGAGCATTGAATTTGCTATGCCCGCTCTGAACCATCACGTTGTAAGCGGTCCGGCCCTGGTCCAGCGGAGTTGTGCCGGTGTATGTCAGCTCGTATCCAAACGCGTTTTGGGGCTTATTGGGAGACAGGTAGAGCGTTACCTCCCTGTCGTAGTGTGTAGATGCAATTATCCCGATAAACAGGAGGGCGATACCGATATGCGCGAGCGAGGCGCCCATGAACGCCGGTTTTCCCTTTGCAATCTTGTAGGCAATTTCCAGATTCACGAACAGGGCAAAGGCACTCGCAAGGAAGAAGAGTATCATCGATATGTCGTGCATGCCGGCCACGATTACAATTGCAGTCAGTGTAGCCGCTGCGGCGGACGGGAAGCGCATTGTCCTCAAAAGCGTCTGTGAGTTCGATTTTTTCCACCAGAAGAGCTGTCCGAAACCTATCATTGCGGCAATGGCAATTGCAAGAGGGAGGTTTGTTTTGATATAGTAGCTCGTGTTTATCGCGCTTGGTTTCCCTTCGAGGAGGCCGGTGATAAGCGGCGCGCTTGTTCCGATCAGCGTGAACCCGGCGACTATTACAAGTGAAGCAGCCCCGAGAAACAAAGCGAATTCTCTTGAAGTGATCGTGTAGTTTATCTTCTGTTTCGGTATATCCTTCACACGCAGGAAATATATCGCAAACCCAACAATGGCGAAGAAGGCGATAAGCGCTACGAGGTATATGTAAACCCATCTGCCCGGGGTTTCGAAGCTGTGCACGGAAGTATCGCCCAGTACGCCGCTCCTGGTCAAAAAAGTGCTGTACAAAACCAGGAGAAAGGGAAGCATTCCCATTATGAAGTTTGCCCGCTTGAAGCCGCCCGTCCTGCGCTGTACCAGCAATGTGTGTACCGATGCGACGGCGACAAGCCACGGAATGAACGAGGAATTCTCGACGGGATCCCATCCCCAGAACCCGCCCCATCCGAGAGTCTCATAAGCCCAGAAGCCGCCGAGTGTGATCCCGAATCCAAGAACGGCGGATGTGAAGAGCGTCCAGGGAACGGCAGATTTTATCCAGTTCTTGTAATCCTTTCTGACGAGTCCGGATATTGCGTGGGCGAACGGCACCGCCGTGGATGCAAATCCGAGGAAGAGGATCGGGGGATGGATTACTATCCAGAAATTCTCGAGGAGTGGATTCAAGCCCCTGCCGTCGTCCGGCATGAAGCCAGGCTTCACTGTGCTCGGCCACGTCTGCCAGACATGTTCGAAGGGATTCTTGATCACGAAAATCAGAACCAGGAATGTCGCAATTGCGGAAAAGACTCCCATGATGGAAGCCTCGTAATTGCGCTTCCTCGAATAAACCATGAGGATGAGCCCGATGATGGCAGTATAAAGCGTCCACAGCATGAAGCTCCCTTCCTGCCCGACATAAAAAGTGGAGACGAGAAGCGGTGGATGGAGTTCGTAAGAGCTGTAGCTCCATACGTACGTGTACTGAAACTGGTGGGTGAGGAGCAGGTTCATCATGTACGCGCCGGCCAATATTATCGATACCGCGCCTACATGGTACGCTCTCCTTGCGGTCTTGAGCAGTTTCGGATCTTTGCTGAAAAAACTATATATGTAAGCGAACGAGGCGGTCAGCATGCCGCCAAACGCCGCGTAGATCAGAATACGGCCTAGCATATTTATATGTGCCCCGAACTAGTTTAGGTTTCTGGTTGCCGATTGAGTAGAGGCCTGGGGTCCGGTCTTGGATTGATACTTGGATGGGCATTTAGTAAGCACTTCACTTGCCTGGAATACTCCGTCTTCGTAGCGTCCCTTTGCCACTATGTCATTGGCTATCTCGAAATTGTTGGGCTTCGCGCCGGCGAGTACGACTGGCAGGATTGTCTTGTTGTCATCCATCATGTAGAAATGAAATGTATTTGTCTGCGGATCGTAATAGCTCTTCATGTCCTTTACCCAGGAGCCTTTTACCTGAACTGTCCGGTGCATCGTCTCGGCCTTCTTAGCCGAAACGTAGGCTATATTGTTCTGCATAAAGGAAATGGCACCGAAAACTACGAAAGCGACAATTACGACTCCTGCGACTATATATTTAGGCTTCATCTAACATTCTCCTTTTCGCGTTCGCTCTTTTCATAAAGACTCGAAACCTTCTTATCTAAACGAAAAAGGTATAAAAAAATTCCCACCCAGATCACCAAAACTATCAATAACACGACGTAGAGTGCATTATTATTCAGAAAGTTATATAAAGAGGTCATTTATTCATTCTCCGCAAGACTATTATAATGCAATAATCCAATTTTTGTCCTGAGCTGAAACAGCCAAACGTAAAGGCCGGTGAACCCGACCAGAGAGGCATAGAAAACGTATCTCATGCTAGCCTCCATGTACATCTTTCCGTTCGGGTTGACGATGGGTGCAACCGATCCTTCGCCCGGGTGCAGTCCCGACGTCATCCGCGGTATTATGAAGACGAAGAAGGGAACCGTGACGAAAGCGACTATCGAGTAGACCGCGGAAAGTGACGCGCGTCGCTCTTCAATCTCAAGCGCACTTCGCAAGGCGAAGTATGCACCGTAGATCAGGAGAAGCACGAAAATCGACGTCTCGCGTGGGTCCCAGTTCCAGAAAGTTCCCCAGCTGAACTTCGCCCAGATCGAACCGGTTATCGTCGCCAGGACGCTGAAAACGAACCCCAGCTCGGCTGCCGCGACTGATTTAATGTCGTACTTCATCTCCTTCTTTCTAAGGTACATGATCCCGTACCACATCGACATGAAGAAGGCAAGAACCGCCAGCCAGGACATCGGGACATGGAAATAAATTATCCGCGCCTTCGCGCCCAGGCCGGGTATATATCCAATCGGCATCGCCAACCCGATCACAATAACGGCGGCGATCCAGATTCCTATTGCAATTTTCATCCACGTTTTCATCTAATCCCTCCAAACGAAATCGAACAGCACAATCGCTACAGTGGTAACGACCACAGCATACGAAAACATAATCTTGAAATCTCCGATGACCTCCGGAAAGCTGCCGCCTTCGACCGACAGCCTTGTCGCGTCTATTACGCTAATCAGCAGTGGTAAAAGAATCGGAAAGGATAGGACAGGATACAGCGTACCTTTCGAGTTGGCCTTTGAGATGATCGCGGCAATGAATGTGGAAGCCGATGCAAGACCGAAACTGCCTATCAGAATCGTGAGAAAGAAAACCATTGGTGATTTTATCGTGAAGGACGGCATCGTAATCATGTAAGCCGCAATGATCAATGCGTTCAATACGTAAATGAGAAGCGAATTAAACGCGAGTTTCCCGAGAAGTACCGATGAAGGTTTTACCCACAACTGGAGCGTCATTGCAGTGCCGCGTTCCTCTTCGCTCACGAAGGAACGCGACAGACCGCTCATGGCGGCGAAGAAAATTACAATCCACAGGATTCCTGCAGAAAGACCGGGCGAGACTGCTTCGCCCTCAGTAGAGAAGAGGATTATTGAAAGTGTAACGATTACGAACATTATGAGTGAGTTCAGTGCATAGCGTGTTCGTAATTCGCTGTGAAAATCCTTGGACAGTATCGCCGTGGCAGCTTTCATATCCGCCAAGATAGCCCCGGATTCGCATATCTTCAAGGCAAAGAAAACCTGTCGCTGCAGGCAACAGCTATTAACGTTTTTCTTGGAGACAGAGCCTCAAAGTGTTAAATTTACAGGCTTGCCCACAGAATGCAGTTGAGACCGCGCGCTTTGGCGGAGTTGCCTAGTGTTTATTCCAGGGCAGGTCATGGAGAGGTGCGAGAGTGGTTGAATCGGCCGGTCTCGAAAACCGGAATACCCTTCGGGGTATCGAGGGTTCGAATCCCTCCCTCTCCGCAGTTTTTTAGATTGCCATTTGGTCTTTGGAGAGGTGCAAGAGTGGTTTAATTGGCACGCCTGGAGAGCGTGTGTACAGGAGACTGTACCGTGGGTTCGAATCCCACCCTCTCCGCAGCAGGTCTGCGGGGTGAAAAGAAACAAGGGGAGATCACAGCAGATTTCAGACTTGGGTTGATTCGTAAGCAAGAAAAAAGAGAGACTGTGCCGTGGGTTCTCCCTCACGAATGGGAAAGCATTCGTGAGGGATCCCTTTCGGGAGAATCCCACCCTCTCCGCAGCAGGTCTGCGGGGTGAAAAGAAACAAGGGGAGATCACAGCAGATTTCAGACTTGGGTTGATTCGTAAGCAAGAAAAAAGAGAGACTGTACCGTGGGTTCTCCCTCACGAGCGTGAAACCGTTCGCGAGGGATCTCTCAAAGGGATGGACCTTCGGGAGAATTCCACCCTCTCCGCTCGACCGCGTCCCGCAATGAGCTTGCGGAACTTCATTGGGCAGCCACGGGATTCAATGTAGGTTTTCCGGCCACAAGCCTCAGCAGAAGCAGAATCGATCGGTTTTCGAGTCAGGCCGGACAGAACTATCAGGTCAGCTGAAACCGGAGTGAAACTGGGCCGGATGTAGGTCTATTTCCCGCTGAGCGTGGTAAATCAATTACTTACAGGATGTCGGCAAACGACCCTGGCCAAAGAGTTGTCCGTCACCGTAACGGGTTTGTTGAAGCCGGGTCGGCTGCCCAACCGTTGGCATCGGCCGCTTATATGGTGGCGAGAGGTGAATCAGGTGATGCAGTCGAAAAATTATTCGTATCTCAACGACTCGACCGGATCCACTTTTGCTGCCCGTCGCGCAGGGAACACACCTGCGAAAAGGCCTATCAAGGTCAGGACGATAACCGTAAAGAGCATTATGCCGGTTGACAGCGCAGGCCTTCCCAAGAATCTCAGGGCCCCGCTGTTTGTGTTTAGAAGTCCTGTGGCTGCAACGATTCCCCAGGAGAGCAGAAGCCCCAACGTTCCTCCCAGCAACGAGATTAGAAGAGTCTCGAAAACGAACTGCCACAGCACGTATGATTTTTTTGCCCCCACCGCCAATTTGATTCCGATTTCGCGCGTCCTTTCTTTCACGACTACATACATGACATTGGCAACGCCGACTCCGGCAATCATGAGCGTGAAAAAGCCAACCGCGCCGAGAAAGATATCGAGTCCCAGAGTAATCTTCTTGATCATCTCGTCGATTCTCATTGTGTCGAACATGTCGACTGCACGTAAATCTGTCGGATCGAACCTGTACTTTGCCGCAAGAACACTCCGGATGTTGCTTATCATCCGGGCCTGAGTGCTCGGTGCAGCTCCTCGGATTAGAATCGAGTTGACGTACTTGTTTCCGTATATAGCTCTGTAAGTTGTGTACGGTATTATCGCCCGCCAGGAATCCGGGCCGTTGTTCATCGATGTCTGCAGCTTCTTTTCCATTATGCCGATGACGGTAAACGGAATCTTATCAAGGATTACGGTTTTCCCGATCGGGTTTTCACCCTTGAAAAGGTTGCGGGCTACTGTCGGACCGAGGAAAAGACTCCGCTTTCTGTACTTGATGTCATTGGCGTCGATGAATCGCCCGCCTGGCCGGGGATACATCGTGCGCATCACCTCGAAGTCCGGGCCTGCTCCTTCGCATTCGGTCGTAAGATGCGTCTTGCCGTACTGGAGCTCAACGTTCTTTTCGTACTCCGGACTTATCATGACTATGTCCGGCACAGTCTCTTTCAACAGCGCAGCGTCCGCTTCCGTAAGTCTTATCGGGCGGTCCTTGGGCAGACCTTCGTACACTTCACCGGTCTCGCCTCCGTAAAGGATCACGACCCTGTTCCAGGCATTTACCATTCCTTCTTCCATGGCATTCCCGAAACCCGAACCGAAGGCCAGAAGCAGTACGACCGAGAGCGTCCCCCAGGTTATAGCAACGAGCGTCAACGCGGTCCTCATTCTATGGCTGCGCATATCCTGGAGAAATTCCTTTATCAGATCCATCATCATGACGGTTTACCTTCTTTCGAATCTGTCAGTCCCTCAGACATTCCACGACATTCAGGTTTGCGGCCCGGCGGGCAGGCATCATGCCGGCCGATATCCCTATCATTCCGAGTATCAAGATGGTTACTGCTACCACGGTCAGGGACATCTGTGGAGTTCCGACATACTGCTTGACAGGGATAAGCTGGAGAAGCGACACGATCCCCCATCCGATCAGAAACCCGACCGTCGCGCCTAATCCCACAATCATGAAAGTTTCAGCAAAGAATTGGAGAAGTATCGTCGACTTTCTTGCGCCTGCTGCTCTCTTCACGCCGATCTCCTTCGTGCGTTCCTGGACCACGATAAGCATGATGTTGGCTACCCCGAGTCCCGCGATGCCGAGAGTGAAGCTTCCGATTATCCCGAGAAAAAGGGTGAACCCGATCGTGATATAATCGAGTATCTTCTCGAAATCCGAAGTGTTCCAGATCTGGAGGGCGTCGCGGTCTGTGGGATCGAAACGGTATTTTTCGCTTAGGGCTTGCCTCACCTGTTTCTCCACGAGTGCAGTTTCTGAGACTCTCGATGTCTTGTACACGATGTCAGTCAGGTACTCTGTTCCGAAAAGCGCCGTATATGTCGGCGCAGGAATAAAGACCCTATCCGCGTCCTGAGTGAAATAGGATGAATTCTGGACCTTCGGCTGCATCACTCCGATCACTGTGAAAGGGGTTACTCCGAGATATACGGTTTTGCCTATAGCAACCTTTCCGCCGAACAGGTAGTCCTTCACTCTGTTGCCGAGCACCACCACCCGCTTTCTTCCTGCCACATCGAGAGTGTCGATGAACCGCCCACCCTCCTCAGGTATGATATTTCTCATCTTTCCGTAGACGGGGTAAATCCCGGTAATTCCCGGGTTCATGATGTTCGTTCCATAACGGATCGGTGTTTCTGTCCGGATATACTCAGGGCAGATCTCGCTGATATCCGGCACCTTCGCGCGCAAAACGGAGATCGCGTCTGCTGTCAGGTTGATCTCTCTCCCGATGCCGAAGCCTTCGTAGGGCTTCGTGGTCTTGTTCGGGAAAAGAACGGAGATATCCTCGCCCATTCCGTGCATGTTTATGGTCGATTGTTTCTTGAATCCGAGTCCGAACGAAACCAAAACTATGACGGTAACGGTGCCCCATATTATCCCGAACATCGTCAGAAACGTTCGCATCTTCTGCGCACGGATGTCGGCAAAGAACTCAGCGAGAAAGCTTGACAGTGACGCCATTTTGTCCCGTCACTCGATCTTGACGACTGGTTTCTCCAGGACTTTCTCTCCTGCTACGAGACCGGAGGTAACCTCTATGTTTATGGCGTCGCTGATGCCCGTCTTGATTGCTCGTTCCGCCGGTTTTTTCCCGCTCGATGAAAGCCTGACAAATGAGGAGTCGTTTCTGAATGTCACCACGCGCTCGGGAATGTAGAGAATGTCGGATTTCTTCTGCGTGATAATACTGGCATTTGCGGAATAGCCCGCCCTCAGAGTGATGTGCCTGGTGTTCAAGATGGAAATCTCAACAGGGAAAACCGTCGAGTTCTCCTTTGTTTCACCCTGCAGCCATATTTTTGAAAGAGTCCCGCTTATGGTGTCGCCGGGAAGCGCGCCAATACTTATCTCCGCCGGCATTCCCGCTCTGAGGCTGCCGACGTCGATCTCATCCACAGTACCTTTGAAAACCAGGTGGCTCATGTTTGCCATCTGCATAAGCACGGTGCCTTCCTGGTAAGATGTGAGAGGAATGACGGGATCTCCAACCTCGACAGACCGGGTCAATATGTAGCCGGCTATGGGCGCGTATATTATCGACTGGATCTTGGTATTATCAATCGTAACCGATCCCGACATCATGAGCTGGAGTGATTCCTGTGCCATCTTCAGACGCAGCTCGGCCTCTTCGTACGCTTTGACCGTGTTGTCGTAATCCTGGTCGGAGACCAGTGATTTCTGGTGTAACAGTTTCTGCCGGCGTTGCTGGGATTTGATGTTGTCGAAATCGACCTGCGCCAGTTCCACCTGCCGTTTCGCGTCGGCGAGCTCCACGGGTGTCGGGTCGGGCTTCACCTCTATCAGCGGGTCACCCGAATGCACGTACGATCCCACATCGACATAGAGTTTCTCCACGACGCCGCTGACGCGGGACTTGATTGAGATTTCGTTTTCCGGCTCAATTGTACCTACGGCGAGAGCCTTCACCTCAATCGTCCCCCTCTTGACCGTTACGGAAGACAGATGTTGTGAATTCTTTCCGGAAGCGGCTTTAATAAGGAAGAGAGTTATAAGGCTAAGGAATAATACGGCTAATGTGCCGAATACTACCCTTTTCTTTTTCCTCTTTTTCTTGGGCATTTTCTGGTCCTCCGCTAAACTTCGATTTGTATGTGCAAGATTACGCGGTCAGCTGCAATAGGTTTCAATTTGCCGGCTCGCGTTGCGAAAAAATAAAAGACGATGAGAAGTAAGCCGAATTTTAAGGGACCAGTTCAATCTGAAAAGTGGGGTCTTCGACCCGCCTCGCAGCTTGACGTTGCGATGAGATTCAGTTACAATAACAATCGTACGTCGGCCTCTTAACAACCCGATGACGGTGAACCAGGAAAATAAAGAGGGAATACACATGAGCAAAGTGTTTCCAGGGCTCTTCATTGCATTCTTAATCGTTACACTTTTTCGCCCGTCGGCTTCGACAGCGGTTATGAAACCCGACGATCTCCGATGTGAATATGCTGTTAATCCGCTCGGGGTCGATATTCCCAATCCCCGGCTTTTCTGGGTTGACCGGAGCAGGGAACGAGGGGAGCGCCAAACCGCATACCAGATACTAGTCTCCTCATCTTTAAAGGAGCTGGCCGGAAGCAGGGGCGACCTCTGGGACAGCGGAAAGATTCTGTCCGATGAGACGATCGGGATACACTATGCAGGTGTGAAACTCAAATCGGCGGAGCAAGCCTTCTGGAAAGTGCGCGTATGGGATGGTGAGGGCAATCCCTCTGCATGGAGCAATCCAGCAAAATGGACGATGGGGCTCCTCCACCCTGCCGACTGGCAAGCCAGGTGGATCGCTGCGCCGGAAAGTTGCGAGACAGTCCTGATACGACACGATTTTGCTGTGAAGCCTGGCCTCAAGCGCGCACTCGTGTTCGTCTGCGGACTTGGGCAGTACGAAATGGCACTGAACGGGAAAAAGGTGGGGGATGACTTCCTTTCGCCCGGCTGGACCAATTATCGAAGGACCTGCCTTTACAACACACGCGACATAACGGCGATGCTCCGAAATGGCACGAACGCAATCGGGCTTTTCCTTGCCAACGGCATGTACAATGTCGAGCCGGGCCGGTACACCAAATTCGTCGGCACCTTCGGGCCGCTGAAAGCGATTTCAGAGATACTACTTGAATACTCTAACGGGACAGAAGAGGTCGTCGGGACTAATGAAAGCTGGCGGACGGCTCCCGGTCCAATCACCTTCTCATCCATCTATGGCGGCGAAGATTTCGACGCCAGACTTCTCCAACCGGGCTGGGACATGCCAGGCTTTGACGATTCCCGCTGGGAAGCTGCACGAATAGTGAAAGGCCCGGGGGGCGAGCTGAAGGGACTTTCCTGTTCGGCGCCGCCCATAAGAGAATATCAGGTTCACCGGCCGGTTTCGGTCCGCAAACTCCCCGGAGGTGACGTAGTCTACGATCTTGGCCAGAATGCATCGCATCTGCTCAGAATTACCGTCACCGGACCCCGGGGAAGCTGTGTGAAGATGTTCCCATCAGAACTTGTCAACCCCGACGGCTCCATATCGCAGAGCTCGATTGGGGCAAACCATGACAAGCCGGTGTTTTGTGAGTATATCAAGCGCTCAGATCGTCCCGAGACATACACGACCAGGTTCTTCTATGTCGGCTGCAGGTATGTGCAGGTGCATTTCATACCGGCCGAACCGGGCGGGCGACCGCCGTCGCTGAGGAGCCTGGAAGGCATAGTGGTGCATTCTTCATCCCAACCCGTGGGGAAGTTCGAATGCTCGGACACCCTGTTCAACAGGATTTACAGTCTCGTCCGCTGGGCCCAGGAGAGCAACATGATGAGCATAATGACGGACTGTCCGCACCGGGAGCGGCTCGGCTGGCTTGAGCAGGACCATCTCAACGGGCCCTCGCTCCGTTATAATTTCGATCTTGCACAGCTTTTCACGAAAGAGATGAACGACATGTCGGACGCCCAGCTTCCCGACGGGCTTGTTCCCGACATAGCTCCCGAGTACACAGTCTTTCGAAATGGGTTCAGGGACTCGCCGGAATGGGGCAGCGCATACATTATCGTGCCTTGGCAGCAGTACGAATTCGACGGCGACCTCCAGCTCCTGCGGGAGCATTTCGAGCGTATGAAGCGATATATCGCCTATTTGGGGAGCAAGGCGAAGGACGATATTGTCAACTACGGTCTGGGCGACTGGTGCGACCTCGGCCCGAAGGCGCCTGGTTATGCCCAGCTCACCCCGGTGGCTCTTACGGCTACAGCCTTCTATTATTACGATACACACATCCTTGCCAGGGTGGCGGCGCTGCTTGGGAAGACTGATGAGGCTGCGAAGTTTACGCAGAAAGCGGAGCAGATAAGAGACGCGTTCAACGTAAAATTCTTTAACAAGGTGAAGGACGACTACTCCACCGGGTCGCAGACTGCAAACGCGATCCCGCTCGTAATTGGGATTTGCCCGCCGGATAGCCGGGTTGCAGTACTCGATTCCATCGTTCGCGATGTGCGCGAGCACGGCTACGGAGTTACCGCAGGAGATGTCGGTTACCGGTATCTGCTCCGGGCACTGGCGGACCACGGGCGCTCGGATGTGATCTTTAAGATGACGAACCGCTCGGACAGGCCGGGCTACGGGTACCAGCTGGCGAAAGGCGCGACGAGTCTGGCCGAATCGTGGGACGACCAGAGAAACCTTTCGCAGGATCACTTCATGCTCGGGCAGATAGTTGAATGGTTCTACGCCGACCTCGCAGGCATCAGGTGCGACCCAGCCGGTCCGGGTTTCAGAAAGATCGTTCTGCGTCCACAGCCGGTGGGTGACATTGAGTGGGTAAAGGCGAGCTACCGATCGATCCGCGGTATGATAGTCAGCGACTGGCAGAAGATGAACGGCAAATTCAGTCTGCATGTCGTTGTGCCGGCGAACACAACTGCAACAGTTTACGTCCCGGCGAAGTCTGCCGGAGGCGTTACCGAGAGCGGCCGCCCTGTAGCGGGAAGCCCCGATGTGAATTTCCTGAGATTTGAGGGCGGTTACGCGGAGTTTGAACTACTGTCGGGAGAGTACATCTTCAGGTCGAAACTCTGATTAGTGGAGGAAAGTCGCTGGAAGTCCCTTAATACATGCGCTTCTTGATTGAAAATGCGTCTTCTGACGGGAGGTGGGAGAAATTTGAATGTTGCTGCTATTCAACCTTCGGAGAGGAGTTGCACTCCGAACGAATCCCGATTATGAAAGGGAATCTTCAAACTAATCGTGGAATAGGGCTGAATTTCAACATATTTTAGTGCAACGAGTACTCCCATCCGTTGTCTTATGTAGGAAGTACCCAAAGCGTCTTCTTGATTTTTACTTTTGACAAGAATATCTTGAACCACGTTCAGGATGCCATATGAATACCGATGATTTCGATTTTACGCTTGACGACGATGATTATGACGAGTTCGAAAAGCGCAATATCAGCGAAGAAATAAGGCGCCTTCGGAAGGAGGAGCCGACTTTTTCGAGTATAGCGGCTCTTGAAGAGATTATAGATTATTTCACCAGCCAGGACAAATACGAGGATGCCTTGTTCTTTGCGAACAAGCTCCTTTCCGTGATGCCTGTCAGTGCCGAAAACTGGTATCGAAGGGGGGAAATCAACGAGACGCTCGGTAAGTTTGAGGAGGCCCTCGATGACTACACCAAAGCTCTGGAATTCAATCCGATTGAAGTCGACGCATTGATAGGGAGATCGAGCTGTCTGCAAATGCTTGACAGGTACGAAGAGGCTCTGGATAGTGTTGAGCGGGCGCTGGATGTCGACCCCGGCAGCTATGAGGCATTGATGAATAAAGGGGTAATCCTGGAGAAGCTGACCAGGTTTGAAGAGGCATCGAAGGTCTTCAAGTACCTCGGCGAGCTCGACTCGACCGACAAGGACGCCTGGTTCGAGCTCGCATACTGTTATGACTACCTTGACCAGCCGGACAAATCACTGAAGTGTTACGACAGAGTGATCGAGCTGGATCCCTACAACTATCGGGCATGGTACAATCGAGGTATCTCATTGAATGCGCTGGGGAAATACCAGACGGCCGTGGAAAGTTACGATATGGCGATAGCCATTGAGGAGAAATTCAGCGCCGCATGGTATAACCGGAGCAACGCACTCCTGAGCATGGGCAAATTGCGTGAGGCGGTCGAGAGTTACAAGACTACCCTGAAGTACGAGCCGAAAGATGTCGCCTCCTGGCACAATATGGCGACGGCTTACGAGGAACTTGGTGAATACAAAGACGCGATCAGATGCTACAGCGAGGCACTCAAGAACGACCAGAATCACGTCGAGTCACTTTTCGGAAGGGCAGTTTGTTACGATGCCATGAGCATGTACAGGAAGGCTCTCGGCGATTTTACGAAGGCCACCGGTCTGAGCCCGACCGACCCGGATATATGGCATGCCCGCGGCGATGTCGAGTTCACCCTCGAGTTGTTCCAGGCTGCGGTGGACAGCTACCGGCGCGTCACGCGTCTTCAGCCTGAGAACGTCGACGGCTGGCTCGACCTTGGCGACGCTCTTGTCGAATGTGAGGGGTACGAAGAGGCCCTTAAGGTTTATAACGAAGTTACCCGCATATCTCCCGAGTGGGGAGAGGCGTATTATCAGAAATGCAAATGCTGCCTTCAGATCGGCCAGTTTTCTGAGGCGATCGAAAGTGCCAAGAAGGCACTGGAGCTGGAACCTCATAAGATAAATACCTTCTTCCAGGACTTTGGCCAGATTCAGCATTCAAACCCTGAAATTCTCATCAAGTTTGTATTCCCCGTGTATGAATGGTTGGTAAATGAAAAGAAATACAAAGAGTCACGCTAAACTCGTCGGGATAATCGGGCATCCTATTTCGCACAGCTGGTCCCCGCTGATCCACCAGACTGCCTTCAAGATCACTAATCAGGATTATAATTACGCCCCGTTCGATGTACATCCCAAGAATCTCAGGGATGCTTTGAAGGGGTTGATAGCACTCGGAATCGTCGGGTGCAATGTCACTATTCCTCACAAGGAAGCGGTAATTGAATTCATCGACGAGTTGTCGGCCGATGCCAGACTGGTCGGAGCTGTTAACACTCTTCACGTTGAAAACGAGTCGCTTGTCGGGTATAACACAGATATCGACGGCGTCGTCGAGGCTTTGAAGCCGTATCGTGACCAGATCGCCGATCAATCGGTGACGATATTCGGAGCCGGCGGAGGCGCCCGGGCCACCGTGTACTCTCTTATTTCGTACTTTCATCCCGCCCAGATATTCGTCATCAACAGGGATATATCGAGAGCCGAGCTTCTAAAAAAGTTTTTCTCCGACTCTCAGAACTACAACAACATCAAGGTCGTTGAGCTTCACAACATCGATGAAGGAGATGTGATCGAATTGAGCAAGCTGGTGGTGAATGCGACTTCGGTCGGCATGTCGCCTTCAGCCGACGAAACGGTCATGATGGCTGAGCCCAAGGACCTCGACGGGAAGGTGTTTTTCGACCTCGTTTACAATCCGGTTCAGACCCGGTTCCTGGCCGAGGCGAAGAAGAAGAATGCGACCACGGTGAGCGGTGTCGAGATGCTGTACGGCCAGGCAGCCAAGTCCTTCGAGATCTGGACCGGAGTAAGTATGCCGCTCGACCAAGTCAGGGCGAAACTGGATCCGAAGTTCACTTCGGCAAAAACCTCTGCACGCCGCAAGACCGTAGTTCACTGAGCTCACTGTCGGAACTGCAATAAGGGGGAATCAAATGGGGCTACAAATCCCGTAGGTGCGGGGCTATACGATAACCTTCAGGCGTCCAACAATGCGCGCACAACAACGATTGCATCCTCAACAGGCTCGGTCGAAATCGGCTGACCGGATGTGTCAGCGACGCTCGTAGACAATCTTCGCGCAGCCGAACGCACCTCCTCCGAAAGTTCTTCCATGGTTGAAAGAAGTTTCAATATGTCGTTGGAGCTCAATGTCCGGGATACGCCGCTCGAGAGTCGTGATTGACTGAACGCTTTGGCCACCGCTCTTCGTCCGCACACCCGCGCCTTACCGACGTTGCCATCATCGAGAGCTCTCTTACCAACCGCAAGCTCACTTGCTATTTCTTCCGAGAGTTCCGTTTTTCCCATTCTTGAAACATTTGGCCAGGTATCGGGCAGTGTATGATTCGGAATTTCTTATGACCTTGTCCGGAGGGCCCTCTGTGACGATTTGCCCTCCTCCTTCTCCACCTTCGGGTCCGAGATCGATTATCCAATCCGCGCATTTGATAACATCGAGGTTGTGCTCGACCACTATTACAGTGTTTCCCTTGTCGACAAGCCTGTGCAGCAGGTCGAGCAATATACGGGTGTCCTCGAAGTGAAGGCCCGTCGTCGGCTCGTCGAGGATGTATAGAGTCTTGCCGGTCGCTACTTTGGACAGTTCTGTCGCGAGCTTGACTCGCTGAGCTTCTCCTCCCGACAGAGTGGTTGAGGACTGGCCAAGGCGGATGTATCCCAACCCGACCTCGTTCATTGTTTGAAGCTTTCTTCTGATCGAGGGGATCTCCTCGAACAGGGCAAGCGCATCTTCCACGGTCATCTCGAGAACGTCGGCTATGGTTTTTCCTCTATACCTGACGTCGAGTGTGGCAGCTCCGTAACGTTTGCCGTTACATACCTCGCACTTCACGTATACATCCGGTAGGAAGCTCATCTCTATTTTCCGCATTCCGTCCCCTTCGCATGCCGGGCATCGCCCCTCTTTCACGTTGAAGGAGAAGCGCCCGGGCTTGTAACCGCGTATCTTCGATTCGGGAAGCTGGGCAAACAGGTCGCGAATCGCCGTGAATACTCCGACGTAGGTTGCGGGATTGGATCTGGGAGTTCTTCCGATCGGAGACTGATCGACGTCTACAACCTTGTCGATCCTGTCGACACCTGAAATCGACGAGTAGGGAAGGGGTTGTTCGGACAGCCTGTAGAAGTGTTTGCCGAGGATTCTGTAGAGCGTGTCGTTGATCAGACTGGACTTGCCGGAACCGCTTACGCCCGTTACGCAGATGAACAGTCCGAGCGGGAATTTCACGTCGATTCGTTTGAGATTGTTTCCCGCCGCTCCCTTGAGGGTCACATACGAACCGTTAGGTTTCCTCAGGTTATCCTTGCTTCTGACCGGGATTTCCTTTTCGTCCCTGAGATATGCTGCAGTCAACGAGTCCTTCTTTTCCGACAGGACGTCGCTCAGGGACCCAGCTACCACGACCCGGCCGCCGTGCTCTCCGGCGCCCGGCCCGAGGTCGACGATATAGTCGGCGTTTTCCATCGTCTCCCTGTCGTGCTCCACGACGAGTACCGTGTTTCCCATGTCGCGCAGGGATTTGAGTGAGTTTATCAGCCGGATGTTATCACGCTGGTGAAGTCCGATTGACGGCTCATCGATGACGTACAGGACTCCGGTCAATTGTGATCCTATCTGCGTGGCCAGCCTGATCCGCTGAGATTCGCCGCCGGACAATGTCCCCGAGGGGCGATTCAAACTCAGGTAATTCAATCCTACGTTCAGAAGGAATTTCAGCCGCGTGCGTATCTCGTGCAGGATCGGCTGAGCGATCTTGAGATTTCGTTTCGAAAGTTTCAGTTGATCGAAATATTCGCTCACTTTGTCGATCGAGTGTTTGACGGTATAATCGATTGTCAGTTCTTCATTGTCGTTATCGATTACCCGAACAAACCGGCTCTCCGGGCGGAGTCGCGTTCCCCCGCAATCGCCGCACTCCGCAAAGGGGAGATGGGCTTCGACGTTTCTGTACTCATTGCCGAAATAGACTTCGAAATCGAGCTTTTGAAGCATCGGTATCAAACCTTCGAATTTGGCATTGAGATTCGATATCGATACGCCTGCAAACTTAATACCTTTTTTGTTCTTCTTCTGGTTCTTGCCGAAGAATATGAGCTCTTTGATTGTGGAATCGAATTCGCCGAACGGAGTGTTGGCGTTCACGCCGTGCGGCTCGAGAACGCTGTTCAGCAGGCTTATCAGGAAGAAATCGTCACGCTTTGGGAACAGAAGTGCGCCGTCGGTAATGGACAATTTGGGGTCGACGACCAGGGCCTCAGGAGTGATATCCCTGCTGAGCCCCGTCCCGTTACAGGTCCGGCACATGCCGAATTTTGAGTTGAATGAAAATGAGTTCGGCGCAAGATCGGGATAACTTGCACCGCATTTCGGGCACGACCGCAGCCGGCTGAAGAAATGTTCCTTCTTTGTGTCATGGTCCAGCAGTATAATCGTTCCGGCACCTCTCTCGAGTGCGAGCTTCAGCGATTCACGCAGTCGTGATACGGACCGTTTCTGTATGCGGAGCTTGTCTATCACCAACTCTATTGTGTGAGTGCCATAACGTGAGAGTTCCATCCCCTCCTGTAAATCCCGCAACACTCCGTCTGCGCGCACCTGCACAAATCCTTCCGCCATCAATTCCCTGAAAAGTTCCCTGTAGTGTCCCTTTCTTCCTATGACCAATGGTGCAAGTAGAAGCACATTTCCGTTGTTGAACCCTGAAAGGACGGATTGAAGAATCTGATCGGTGGCCTGCTGCTGAACAGGTATGTCGCACTTCACGCAGAACTGCGTCCCGACTTTTGCGAACAGCAGCCTGATATAATCGTAAATCTCTGTAACGGTGCCGACAGTTGAATGCGGGTTCGTGCTTATCGTCTTTTGCTCGATTGCCACCGACGGACTCAGCCCTTCGATCTGGTCGACATCGGGTCTCTCGAGGACCTGGAGGAACTGACGGGCATAAGACATCATGGTCTCGAGGTAGCGCCGCTGTCCCTCGGCATAAATTGTGTCGAACGCGAGTGATGACTTGCCGCTTCCGCTCAGTCCTGTAACGACGATGAACTTGTCTCTCGGCAGTTCAAGGTCGATCGATTTGAGATTGTGCTGCCTCGCGCCTCGAATTATTATTTTCGATGTGTCAGGTGTCTTATCCATCTAGATTTGAAATTTACTCGCAGGCCTTTCGAGATTCAATCCAATTTGCACCGGCCACCCTCGTAGTCGCTCAAACATCCAGTACGGGGAAGAATGATCGCCGGAACCGTCTGCGGTCGATCTACGCGCTGCGACAATTCTGGAGTTCAAATCCCGGAAATCCTTCTTAAATTGAACAAAATGGAAACGATTGATTGTGCGATATTCTACGAATGGGAATACGACACCGATTTCATCTTCGTACTTTCGAACAAATTTAGCTCGCAAAACATTTCCTACCGTGTCATCCATGTAGGGGAGTTCGAGAGAATCCTCGATGAAGTCCATCGCAGGTCCGTCTCGTTCAGGGCTGTTGTGGACAGGGCCTCGGACGTCGACGATACGTGCGAGGCGATAATCCACCTGCTCAGGCACAGAGGAGTGCCGATCCTCAACGACCCGTCGAAAATTCATCACGCATCCGACAAGGCCTCGATGCACCTTGAATTCATAACGGCCGGGGTTCATGTTCCGTACACAATCATAATATCCCCTTACAGCACGCAGCGCGAAGTAAAATTGAGTCTGAGCGAGCTGGCACAACTCGGCCGCCCATTCATTATCAAACCTGCAAATACGACTGGCGGCGGTATCGGCGTTGTCACGGGGGCCGAAGGCTTGCGCGAGGTGGTCGATACCCGGCAACACAACAAGGACGACAAGTACCTGCTTCAGCAGAAGATAGAACCGGTGATTATCGAGGGGCGAAGGGCATGGTTCAGGCCGTTCTACGTCTACGGAAAAGTCTTCGTCTGCTGGTGGGACGACCTCACCCACCTGTACGTGGAAGCTTCGCAAGAGGAGATCGACAAGTACGGCCTTCATGAAATCGACAGGATAGTTAACACGATTTATACGGTCTGCGGATTGGAATTCTTCTCGACTGAGATTGCTCTCACCGCGGAGGGAAAGTTTGTCGTGATAGACTACGTGAATGAGATTTGCGACATGCGTCTGAAGTCGAGGCATTTCGACGGCGTCCCGGACAACGTCGTGGAGGGGATCGCCGGTCAAATTGCAGAAGGGATAGCCAAAGCGATTGAGGAGCAATGATGCACGAACAAGATGATAGCTACGATGAGGGTTTTCAGGAAGCAATTTTTTCAGTCGTCGACGTGGAGACTACAGGCTCAGCGGCGGCCGGCGAGCGCATCATAGAATTTGCGGCCTACAAGGTGCACAGAGGGAAAATCGTAGACGAGTTTTCGACCCTGGTCAACCCCGGCAGGCATATTCCGAATTTCATTCAGAACATGACAGGCATCAGCAACGAGATGGTTTACGGAGCGCCTTCGTTCAGGGAAATATCATCAAAAGTCTCTCAGTTTCTGGAGGGGACCGTTTTTACCGCGCACAATGCGCAATTCGATTACGGCTTCGTGCGGAGCGAGCTCGCCAGGACCGGTTTTGAGCTTGATCTGCCGCAGCTCTGCACCCGAAAGCTCAGCTCCAGAATGTTTCCCCATTTGCAGCGAAAGGCGTTGGATCACGTCTGTCGTCATCTCGGCATTAAGATCGGCGACAGGCACCGGGCGTACGGCGACGCGCGTGCAACGGCACACCTCCTTATTGAACTCCTCGAGCTCATAAGCGAGCGGCACGAGATTGTTCAGTTGGAGGAACTGCTCCGGTTCCAGAATGTCCCGTACAAGATCGACAGGCACAAAAATCAGAATGTGTTCAAGAAAGCACTGATGTCCGCACCGAATGAACCCGGCGTGTACAGGGTTTTCGATTCGGAAGACGAGATCATCTATATTGGCAAGGCGAAAAATCTCAAAATGAGAATCGCATCCTATCTGACCGAGAACGCAAAAGATGCCGACAAAGTGAGGCGAATGCTGAGAGAGGCTGCCAGACTGGAGTTCGAGGTCACAAGCTCCGAGCTCCACGCGCTCCTGAAAGAACTCAGCCTTATCAGGAAATTCCGCCCGAGGTTCAATTCCCAGCTCGTAAATTCCAGGCGCTTCCCGTTCATTAGACTGACTACCGACCGGAAATTCGACAGGCTTGACGTCGTCTACGAATTGGATGGCGAGGGACGTTACTACGGTCCATTCGGGAGCTCATTCGTCGCCGAGCAGGTTCTCTTTGCAGCGGACAAATATTTCAAGCTCGTCAAATGCGAGAAGGATTTGTCCAAACCTTTCGACCCGTGTCTCTACTTCTACATGGACAGGTGCTCGGCACCCTGCAGGGGGAATGTGGGAATCGAGGAGTACAGCAGGGAAGTCGAGGCGGTCGAGGAATTCCTGTCGGGTTCTCTCCAGAAGCTGACCGCCGATTTGCGCATCAGATTGGACGAGCTGGCGAAAAAACTCGAGTTCGAAGAGGCGGCTGCTGCTAGGGACTTGATCGACACACTCGAGAAAACATCTTCACGCCTCAAACTGCTGAACGGGCCGATAGGCAGAGCCAATTTTATTTGCGGATGGATGGAAGATAATCGGTATCAGGTTTATAAGGTCAGGACAGGCGTGGTGAGCGGGCCGGTGGTCACCGGCGATGAGGAGCTGGAGCCGGGACTGACATTCCTGGTCAAATCGTCCCTGCCCGTTGCCAAAGACTTTGTGCCTCTCAGGATTCTCCTGAACTACGCATTGAAAAATCCGGAGGGTTTTTTCAGGGTCGATACGAACGGGGAAGCAGACGAGCAGAAGCTTGCGAAAGAAATAAGAGCCGCTGTCGCTTCAATAGACGACAACGGCTCCGACAAAAGATCCGGCTGAAGAAACTACAGCTGTCTTAGATACTCTCTGGCGCGCGCGGCGTATTGAGATTTGGGGTCCTTCGTTATCAGCCTATTCCATGCAGCTCTGGCATTAGCCTTATCGCCCAGGCGGAGGTAGGACATGCCGAGCATAAGGTACGAAGCGCCCTCTTTGAAGCTCTTCGGATAAGTGAGCGTCTTTTGAAATTCACCTATCGCATCCCTGTATTTTTGTTGAGCATAGAAGCTCTCGCCGAGCCAGTAATGCGTGTTGCTCATTAACGGCGTGTTGACGGAACTTGCTGCCAACCCCCTGAAAATCGAAATCGCTTCGGGGTACTTCCTTTCCCGGTAAGCATCAAGACCTGCCCTGTACTGTCTTTCAAATTCGTCCCGCGTTGAAACAGTGCCTGCCCCGCCGGTAATCATTTGCCTTTCCATATTGGCATTCTTTGCGCTTAGATCCCGGTTGATTTGTCTCTGGACCGTCAACTCCGAATCTAGGCTGTTGACTCTGCTCTGCAAATCTTCGAGGTCCTGCCATTGCTGACTGCTCTGTCCGAGTTTTGACGTGAGATCGGCAACCTTCGCGTTCAGAGCCCTCTTGTCCTGCTCGAGCTGGGAAACAGATGATCGGAGTTTTGCATTCTCGGATTGAAGCTTGTCCGTCCTCGACTGAAGCGAGGCTACGCTCATCGTATCTGCAGCATTGTCCCGCGTCGTATTCACACTTGACCCACAACCGCTCAGAAAGAGACCCGACACAACCAGGAGACCGCCGACCAGAAATGATGCCCCATGCAGCAAGTGTTTCATTGAAGTTCCCTCCTAGGGGTTTTGTTCACAAATTCGAATGAAATTAGACAAGCATGCCCTAAAAGTCAAGAAAATTGGACCCTGACGCGGTTGCATGATGTCTGTGAGGTGAACAAGACCCGGCCACTAAATGACTGCCCGAGCCGCTGCCAGCTCTCACGATTGCCGGTGTGAAAGGCAATTCAAGTCGGCAGGGTTGTTGACATTTTGCAGTATCTGTGAATACATTCAAATTAAAGGCAGGAAGGAGCGGCTAGTATTGTATTTCACAACCTCGGTTTCGAATTATGAATTCCATATCTCCCGAAGGTCAAGGGACAAATATAATTTCGATGAGGTGTTTTTCTCGCTGACTGGAGACGTCATTTTCTCCAATTACCGGGCAGCGCAGACATTTGCGTCGAAGCTGAACGAGGAGAGGGAGAGAAGCGGACTTTCCACGCGAGAGGACGTCGCGCAGAAGCTGGGGCAGGTCTCTCCGGGCGAAATCAATGCGATGGGAATCTTTCACGAGATAATGCATTTCGTAATCGATTCTTATATAGTCGATATCAATCCGCAAGCTTTTTCTAAATTGGAAGCGAGTCTTAACACAGCCCTCGGTAAAAAAAGTGTCGACTTGTGCGCCGAGGAGTTCATCGACTCCTTCCCGCCGAGCGCCGTGTATCGTCGGCAGGAGTCGGCTGCGGATTTCCTCAAAGGCGATGCCGGCGATGTTACGAGGCGGCACACGGTACTCAAGGAACTACTTCTTCTCTGGCTGGAAAACAGGAACCCATCATTTAATTCTATCTCAGATTTGATAGACGATTCCGTGCTGAGAGAAAAGTCTGATTACGAGCCTGCAATGGCAAAAGTCGAGGCATTTTTCGAAACGCAGCCGGGTTACGGTCCTACCAATGCACCGCTGGTAAAGATGCTCCTCGCACCGATAGAAGCGTCCCCGGACTCGATTACCGAACAACTCCAGTTCATATCGCGACATTGGGGTGAAATTCTGGCGAGATCACCTTACCTGACGAGGCTTCTCGGTGCAATCGACTTCGTCAAAGAAGAGGGGAAATACTTCCTGATGCTTGCCCAGGCTCAGGCGGAGAAATCGAGAATCCCGGGTGTACTGCAGGCCGGGTTTGCCGGCTTCGGGGAAAAGGAGTCTGCCCCCGTTCCATCATTCGGCGGAATGGAGCACGAAAGCGAGAATTTCAGCGTCGATTTGAACTGGATGCCGAACCTTGTGCTCATCGCAAAGAACATCTTCGTTTGGCTCGATCAGCTCAGCAAGAAGTACGGTCGTGCGATAACGCGCCTGGAACAGATACCGGATGAGGAACTCGGTATTCTCACCGGAAGGGGATTCAGCGGTTTATGGCTGATCGGAATATGGATCCGCAGCAACGCCTCAAAGAGAATTAAACACCTTAACGGGAACATCGATGCGATTGCGTCCGCGTATTCCCTGGATGCATACGAGGTCGCACCTGAGCTTGGAGGGGAAGAGGGGTACAGAAATCTAAAGGAACGGGCGATGAGATTCGGACTGCGGCTTGCCAGTGACATGGTGCCGAATCACATGGGCATCGATTCCAGCTGGGTCGTCGAACATCCCGACTGGTTCCTTCAGTCACAGTATCCTCCTTTTCAGAATTATTCATTCACCGGTCCTGATCTGAGCAATGACGATCGTGTAGGAGTTTTCATAGAGGACGGGTACTGGACGAAGAGAGATGCGGCCGTAGTGTTCAAGCGTCTCGACCGGTGGACCGGCAGCACCACGTATATCTATCACGGAAACGACGGTACACACATGCCCTGGAACGATACCGCGCAACTGGATTTCACGAAACCGGAAGTCCGTGAAGCCGTGATCCGGACGATCCTCCACGTGGCGCGCATGTTCCCGATAATCCGGTTCGATGCTGCTATGGTACTGAGCAAGAAACACTATCAGCGTCTATGGTTTCCGGAACCTGGTACGGGAGGAGCCATTCCCTCGAGGGCGAATTTTGCAATGACCAGGGAACAGTTCGACAGTGCTATGCCGGTCGAGTTCTGGCGTGAGGTCGTGGATCGAGTGCAGAGGGAAGCGCCCGACACTCTTCTTCTGGCGGAAGCGTTCTGGCTGATGGAAGGATACTTCGTCCGGACACTCGGAATGCACAGAGTTTACAACAGCGCGTTCATGAACATGCTGAAGAAGGAAGAGAATTCGAACTACCGGCAGGTAATCAAAAATGTGCTGGACTATAATCCGCAGATTTTGAAGCGCTTCGTGAATTTTCTGAATAATCCTGACGAGGAAACTGCCATCGCACAGTTCGGCAAGGATGACAAGTATTTCGGAGTCTGTGCCATGATGGCAACGATGCCGGGGACACCGATGTTCGGGCACGGGCAGGTTGAGGGATTTACGGAGAAATACGGAATGGAATACCGCCGCGCTTACAGGGATGAATATCCGGACGAATGGCTCGTCGCGCGCCATGAACGTGAAATCTTTCCGCTTCTGAAGAGAAGATACCTCTTCAGCGAGATGGACAATTTCCTCCTTTATGATTTCAGCGCCGACGATGGAACTGTGAACGAAGACGTGTTCGCCTACAGTAACGGTGCAGGTTTGGAGCGATCACTTTTCGTCTTCAATAATCGCTATTCGCATGCTTCGGGTTGGATAAGGATGTCGGTAGGATACCGTGACGAGAATGGGAACCTGACCCGAAAAAAGCTCGGCGACGGACTGGCTTTGAAGGGAGAAAGGGGGAGTTACTGCGTATTCACGGATTCGATCAGCGGTCTCGAGTACATCAGACAGACCGGTGCCCTGAAAAGGGAGGGCATGTATATAGAGCTGGGAGCTTACAAGTACAGCGTTTTCCTGAATTTCAGAGAGCTTCATCCCAACCGGGATTGCCCGTGGGATGAGCTTTGCAGGGAGCTCGACGGGAGAGGGGTCCAATCGGTTGAGGACGAGCTGGCCAACCTGAAACTCCGTGGTGTACACGCCGCCATGTACGAAGCATTCAATGCAGGCAGTCTCAGGTATCTCATGGAAGGGATGGAGAAAGGAAGAATAAGATCGAGCAGAATTAAAGCATTCGAAGAAAAATCAGGACAGCTGGCCAGGTCGGTTGAAGATCATGAGCGGATGAAGCTTGATGTTCCGGGTTACGTCGAAAGTGCGTTGTCGAATTATAAATCTATTCTTTCGTTGAAAGCTCTGGCTCTCCAGCGGCGAACTTCGGACTACTTGTCGAAATACATTCCGAAAGAACCTGACGGCACATTAACCGGATGGAGGATCCCTCTGATGTGGACGTTCCTCCATGGGGTCATGACTCGGCCAGACGGTGAACATGACATTCAGAAAATTTCCTTCGACGAATGGAGAATAGCCCGGCAAATTCGGGTCTGCTATTCGGAGCTCGGTCTTGACGAAGGTACGGCGGCGTACGAGAGCATGATGTTGAAGGCTTTGGTCACGATGACCCCGTATCTCGAGAAGGCTGACGCCGGATTTGTGGAATGTTTTATGAGAGGTGTTGCCGACGACGAAGTGAAATCGTTCATGGGAGTTCACATGTTCGACGGCGCTTCATGGTTCAACAAGGAACGTTTCGAAGAACTTCTCGGCTTCTTCACGATAGCGTCGATGGTTCTGCGCTCGCGCACCGTAGGGAAGGGGAAGACGAGCAAGGTCGATCCGGGAATTGCAGAATCAACCGTAGCAGAAGCCTTGAAAATCCGGGAGAAAGCGTCGGAAGTGAATTACCGTTTGGACGATTTCACCAAATCGAAATCGGGTGAGGACGTCAATCGTAATTTCTAGCAAGG